>CALMRC010000200.1 GCA_937873275.1 uncultured Spirochaetota bacterium | reverse complement strand
CCAGGCCCGGGAAAGGGCCCGCTCGGCGGCCTCGAAATCCACCCGGCTCCGGGCCAGGGGGAGGTTGCCGGCCAGGGCGAGCTCCACGGCGGCCTCCGGGGTCAGGGACCGGGGGGAGGCGGCCGACGGGGACGGTCCCGTCTGCGCCCCGGCGGCCGATACCGTCAGGGCGGCCGCCAGGATCAGGATCGCGTTTCGCAGCATGCCGCAAGGATACGCGATCCCGGCCGGGTTGGGCCATATACCCGGGATGAAGGGAGGATAATATTCTGTTATATACGGGTCGCCGGGGGGTCTTCCCGTTGTTCCGCCCCGGGACGGACACGTATACTCGAACTCGAGGTGATTCTCGGAATGAAAGCCCGGGTTCTGATCGTGGAGGACGTGGCGGAGCTCTCCGACCTCGTGGCCCTGTACCTCTCCAAGGAGGGCATGGAAACCCGTCAGACCGAGACGGCGGAGGAGGCCCTGGCCCTCCTTTCGGACTGGCCCCCGGACCTCATCCTCCTGGACTTGAACCTTCCCGGCATGGACGGTTTCGAGTTCCTCCACGAGTTCCGCCGTACCGGCCGCTGCCCGGTCCTCATCGTCTCCGCCCGGGACGCCGACGAGGACATCATCGCCGGCCTCGGGTACGGGGCGGACGAGTTCGTCACCAAGCCCTTCTCCCCCCGGGTCCTCACCGCCCGGGTCCGGGCCCTCCTCCGGCGGGCCCAGGAGGGGACCGCGTCCCGGGATTCCCCCGGGACGGTCCGGTTCGGCCCCTACGCCCTGGACACGGAGGCCTGCGTCCTCAAGAAGGACGGGCAGAGGGTTCCCCTCTCCGCCAAGGAATACGCGGTCCTGGCCTTCCTGGCCGGGAACCCGGGACGTCCCCTCTCGCCCCAGTCCATTTACGCCGCGGTCTGGAAGAACGCCTACGGGGACCTGACCGCCGTGGCGGTCTACGTCCAGCGCCTCCGGAAGAAACTTGAGGAGGATCCCTCGAACCCCCGCTTCCTGGAGACGGTCCACGGCATGGGCTACCGGTTCGCCCTCCCCTCCCCGGCGGGAGACCCGGCATGAGGATCCGCACCCAGTTCTACCTCCTGGTGGCGGGCATCGTGGTGGTTCCCGTGGCGGTGATGGCGGGCTTCTACCTCGCCTGGCGCCTCCAGGAATCCCATGCCCCCCGGGTGCCCGGGTACGAGGAGATCGTCCAGCGGGCGGGCCGGACGGTGGACCGGGCGGCCTGGGAGGAGCTGGCCCGCTTCATGGAGCGCAAGCCGCCCACCGTGGAGTTCACGGTCCTGGACACGGGCATGCGGATCCTCTTCTCCTCCATCGAGGGACTCGAAGCCGGCCGGACCGTCTCGGACGCGGAAGTCCTGGACCGGATCCGGGCGACCGGAGGCCGCTACCTGTACCAGGTGGACTCCCCGGTCCGCACCGGGGAGGGGCGCCTGGTCGTCCTGACCCGGATCACCCGGGACGGACGCCGGCCCCCCAGCCCCTTCCAGCGCCTCTTCGAGACCTTCGCGACCCTCCTGGCCGCCCTCTTCGTCTTTTCCGCCGCGGTCTCCGTCCTGATCGCCCGGTCCATCACCCAGTCCGTCCTGGCCCTGGAGGCCGCCACCCGGCGGATCGCCGCGGGGGAGCTGGACGTGCCGGTGGAAGTCCGGGGGGGCGGGGAGTTGGCGGTCCTGGCGGGATCCCTGGTCCGCATGCGGGACGCCCTGAAGGAGGACCGTACCCGCCGGAGCCGCTTCATCATGGGGGTTTCCCACGACCTCAAGACCCCCCTGGCCCTGATCAAGGGCTACGCGGAGGCCATCGGGGACGGGATGGCGGACGATCCCGGGGAACGGGACCGCTGCGTGGGAATCATCGGCGCCAAGGTGGATCAGCTGGACGGGATGGTGGACGACCTGATCGATTTCGTCCGGATGGACACCGCCGAGTGGAGGCGGCATCTCCGGCCCGTCGCCCTCGCGGCCTTCCTGGGGGACCTGGCCCGGCGGGCCCGGGAGGACGCGGAGCTCCTGGGGCGGAGATTCCGGGAGGATCTGGAAATTCCGGACCGGGAGTCCGCCCTCCTGGACGAGCGCCTGGCCCGGCGGGCCCTGGAGAACGTCCTGAACAACGCCCTCCGGTACACCGAACCGGGGGGTCTCGTCCGCCTGGCCGCCCGGGCGGAGACGGGCCGGGCGATCGTGACGATCTCCGACGACGGACCGGGGATCGCCGGGGAGGATCTGCCCCGGATCTTCGACCTCTTCTACCGGGGGACCTCCTCCCGCCGGGAACAGGGCCTGGGCCTGGGCCTGGCCGTCGTCCGGGGGGTGGCGGACTCCCACGGGTGGGAGCTGCGGGTGCGGTCCGATCCCGGGCGGGGCAGCGAGTTCGAGATCTCCATCCCCCTCGCCCCCTCCGGGCCGGACCCGGCGGTTCCTAGCCCTGGAGGAAGTCCTCCCGCTGGGGCGTGAAGGTGTCCACCACCACGGAGTCCTCCAGGAACCTCACGCCGTGGGACACGTTCGGTCCCGCGTAGAAGGTGTCCCCGGGGCCCAGGATCTCCTCCCGGCCCTCCATGGTCAGGGCAAGCTTCCCGGAGACCACGTAGCTGGCCTGCTCGTGGGGATGGGTGTGGGCGTCCACGACGGAGCCCGCCGCGAACCGGACCTCCACGACCATGAGCTTGCCGCCCCGGGCCAGGATCTTGCGGCTGGCGCCGGGAAACAGGTCCTTCTTCTTCACGTCCGCGTTCCGGATTACCATGGTGCCTCCTACAGATGTGGTATCGGTCCGCCCGGCGGCTCGTCGGGCTCCTAGAAGTACAGCTCGTATTCCTGGGGAACCGGGGCGTTGTACACGTACTCCGCTTCCTTGATCTTGGACTCGATCCAGTTGGACAGGAGTTCCTCCGGGAAGGCGGGGGCCAGGTAGTCCCGGTCCTTCCGGAGCCCGGCCAGGACGTGGTAGAGCCCCGTCGGGAAGGTGGTCTTGGGTCCCGGCTTGGCGGAGGAGAAACCGAGCCGCACGGGATCCAGGTTTCGCCGGACCCCGTCCAGGCCCGCCAGGAGCATGGCCGCCAGGAAGTAGTAGGTGTTGGCCGTGGCGTCCCCGGTGCGGAACTCCACCCGGGCGTGTCCCTTCTTCAGGTAGCCGGGGATGCGGATGGCCGCGGCCCGGGAGCCCTGGGCGAAGGTCGCCGACACCGGGGCCTCGTAGCCCGGGACCAGGCGGCGGTAGCTGTTCGTGCTGGGATTGGAGAAGGCCAGGAGGGACCCCGTCCGGGCATGGGAAAGGATGCCCGCCGTGTACGCGAGGCCCGCCTCGGATAGCCCGTACAGGCCCTCCCCGGGGAAGATGCTCTTTCCGCCCTTGGTGACGTACTGGTGCACGTGCATTCCGCTGCCGGCGATCTTGTACATGGGTTTGGGCATGAAGGTGATCTTGAGCCCCAGCTCGTCCGCCGTGGACTTGAGGATCCACTTGGCCAGGACCACCGCGTCCGCCGCCCGGGAGAGGTTCATGAAGTCCAGCTCGATCTCCATCTGGGAGGCCCCCACCTCGTGGTGGTGGTACTTCACGGGGATCCCCGCCTCCAGCATGGTCCGCACCGCCCGGTCCCGGAGCAGCCCGTACTTCTCGTCCGGCCCGATCCGGTGGTAGCCCTTGGACAGGCCGAAGCGGTCCCGGTCCTCGTGCTCCTCCCCGAGCCCCTCGGCGCTCTCCACGAAGTAATAGGACTTGTCCACGGTGGTATGGTAACGGACGTCCTCGAAGACGTAAAACTCCAGCTCCACGAGCATGTGGGCTTCCTCGCCGACGCCCGTGGTCCGCAGGTATTCCTCCGCCCGGCGGGCCACCACCCGGGGATACTGGAGGAAGGGCCGTCCGTCCGTGGACCGTACGTCGCAGAAGGCGTGGAGGACCCGGAACTCCCCGCGCTCCTCCAGGAAGGCCGAGGCCATGTCGGGCACCGCGGTCATATCGCTGGCGTGAACCTGGGCGAAGGAAAAGTTGGAGGCGTCGAAGCCGATGCCGTCCGCCAGCACCTTCTCGGACACGTAGGACCGGGGCAGGGAGACCGAGCGCAGGGCGCCCTGGAGGTCCACGACCAGGAGGGACAAGTAGTCGAAGGAATCCATGTCCCCCGTGTACGGGGCGATCTTCATAGAATGCTCCTTTTATCGCGCTAGGGGGAGGATATCCTATCCCGCGCGGGGGCTTTGGGCAAGCGAG
This sequence comes from uncultured Spirochaetota bacterium, assembly GCA_937873275.1. GTDB lineage: Bacteria > Spirochaetota > Spirochaetia > Treponematales > UBA12059 > JAAYUR01. The sequence goes on along the minus strand of CALMRC010000200.1, from coordinate 50,239 downwards.
TCCCGGCGGACGGACGGACCGGCTTTACAATCCCGCCCGGGCCCGGTATGGTGGATCCGTCGGCCGTACGGTCCAACACCCTTACCAACCTCGCAAGGAGGTCCCCCATGAATCCCGTAGAGACGTGGCATGCCGAAGCCCTGGGCGCCCAGGCCGTCAAGGCTCTCCAGAAAAGCGGCTTCGACGCCGTGTACGCGGCCACCGCCGCGGAAGCCGCGGACAAGGTCCTCTCCTACATCAAGCCCGGCGCCTCCGTCGGGTTCGGCGGCTCCATGACCGTCAAGGCCCTGGGCATCCAGGAGAAGGCCGCCGCCAAGGGAGCCGTGCTCCTGGACCACAACGCCCCGGGCCTGGCGCCGGACAAGAAGCTGGAAACCCTCCGCAAGCAGCTCACCTGCGACGTCTTCGTGTCCGGATCCAACGCCGTGACCCTGGAAGGGGACATCGTCAACGTGGACGGGAACGGGAACCGCGTGGCCGCCCTGACCTTCGGCCCCGTCAAGACCGTGGTCGTCGTCGGGACCAACAAGATCGTCCGGGACCTGGACGAGGCCTTCGCCCGGGTGGAGACCTACGCCAGCCCCATGAACAACAAGCGGCTGGACAAGCCCAATCCCTGCGTGAAGACCGGCACCTGCGAGGATTGCCAGGGCGAGACCCGCATCTGCCGGGCCTACCAGATCCTGCGCCGCAAGCCCAGCCTCTCGGACTTCACCGTAGTGATCGTCGGGGAGAACCTGGGGTTCTAAGGATACGGATTTCCGGAATCAACCACGGAGGGCACGGAAGGCACGGAGAGAAGAATTAGGGAAGAGTCCGAATGCGACAGACGATGCTAATATGCGACCGACTGTCTTCGCTCTCCGTACCCTTGCTTTTCTTCTCTCTGTGTCTCTGTGTCTCAGTGGTTAATTTGTGGTTGACGTCCCGATGGTTTCGGCCGGCTTGCCCATCTTTTCCCGCACCGTCGGCAGGACCTTCCGGGCCAGGATCAGATACCGGGGCGGGAGGGAGGCCCCCTCGGGGGACTCATACTTGGCGATGAGGGCCAGGAACTCCTCCTCCGCCAGGGCATACTTCCCTTGCTTGTAATGGATGAAGGCCGTTTCGTACTCGCAGGTCACCAGGACCGAGGGGTCCGAGCCGAAGCGCTCCCGGGTGGTCTCGTAGTAGACGATGGCGGCGGCCCAGTCGGAGCGGTCCGAGGCCTCCTGGGCTCGCTGGATCAGCTCCATGGCGGTGGCGTCCTCGGGGATGACGGGAGGCTTGGAGGCGCAGGAGGCCAACAGGGCCGCGGCGAGAAGCGCGGCCAGGATCGGAAGGGCGGGTGTACGCATCGGGATTCCTCGGTCGGTCAGGCGGTGTAGATTTCGTCCTTGTCGGGCAGGGACTTCTTGAGATCCCGCAGGAATTCCCGGGGATCCCCCATGTCCTCGTACTTGTCGCAGGTTTCGATGGCTCGCCGGGCTACGGTGAAGTACTTGTAGATCTTCTCCTCCCCCAGTTTCTTCTTCCACTTTCCCGCGTCGCAGCGGACCCGGAGATAATACCGCCCGGTTCCGTGGGCGGGGGTCGGCACGAGCTTGCAGTGGACGCAGTTGGCGCAGTAGATGCGCGCCGCGGCGCGGTCGGCGGTTTCGGATTCCCGTGGCTTCGTCAGGGTTTCCATGTCCCTTGCCCCCCTTGCGGGTTCGATAGTATATAATCGGGAAACCGCGGTCAAGCCTTGACCCGAACCCGTCCCCCCGGAGCCGCCATGATCGCCACCATCGTGAACGCCATCGCCATCGTAGTGGGCACCCTCGTGGGTCTGGCCCTGCGCAAGGGATTCTCCGACAAGATGAAGGACACGGTCTTCACCGCCGCGGGCTGCATCACCCTGGTGCTGGGGATGCAGATGGCCTTCAAGACCGGCCACGTCCTGGCCCTGGCCTTGGCCCTGTTCATCGGGGGGATCTGGGGCACCTGGATGGACGTGGAAGGCGCGGTCTTCCGCTTCGGGGAGGTCCTCAAGCGGCGCTTCGCCAAGGGGGAGGAGGGATCCTCCTTCGCCTACGGCTTCCTGAACGCCTCGGTCCTCTTCTGCGCGGGGGCCATGGCCCTGGTCGGCTCCTTCAAGGCCGGGGTCGACGGGGACTACTCCATCCTCCTGACCAAGAGCGTCCTGGACGGCTTCATCTCCGTGCTCTTCGCGGGGGCCATGGGCGTGGGGGTCGCCTTCTCCGCCCTGGCCGTCTTCGCCTACCAGGGGGCCCTGACCCTCCTGTCCGTCCGGATCGCCCACCTGGTCTCGGAGACCATGCTGGCGGAGTTGACCGCCGTGGGTGGGGTCCTGGTCCTGATGATCGGCCTCAACCTCCTGGAACTGCGCAAGGTCCGCACCGGGGACTTCCTGCCGGCCCTGCTGGTCACGGTGGCCTTCGTCCTGCTGTTTCCGTACGTGCCGTTTTTGTAGGACCCGCTGGCAAATCTTGACAGGATGAACATGATTTGGGGAGGATGAACAGGATTGAATCCTGGAATGAGGGAGGAAGGTATGAGACGTATATTCCATACACTATCCCGGTTATTGAACACCAAGAGTAACCGCGATCCTTCCTCCCTTCTTCCATCCTGCCCATCCGATCTTTATCCTGTTGATCCTGTCAAAAATATTTGGAAACCACCTCGGCCCGTCGGGCGGCAACCGATTTCGGACTTTGCGGTCGAATTCGGGTGATGTCGACCAATATCGCGAACATTCGGATGGCCCGGACCCTCTTCCAGTCCGCCTCCGACCACTACTACGTGCTGGACAACGCGGCCATCATCATGCCGGCGATCTCGGACCGGGTGGCCACCAGCCTCTTCCGGATCGCCCTGGTCCTGGACCGGCCGGTGGACCTCCCGATTCTCCAGCGGGCCCTCGCGAACGTGGCCCCCCGGTTCCCCTACTTCCTGGTGGAACTGCGGCGGGGGTTCTTCTGGTACTACTTCCAGCCTTCCCGGCGCCCCCCGACGGTCATCGCGGACCTGGGTTCCCCTTGCCAGGGTCTGGATCCCCGGAAGGACCGGGGGCACCTCTTCCGGGTCCGGGCCCGGGGCTCCCGCATCGCCTGCGAGTTCTCCCACATCCTGGCGGACGGGTACGGCGGCCTAATCTTCGCCAAGACCCTGTTGGCCGAGTACTTCCGTCTTCAGGGGGTACCCAGCGCGCCGGCCCCGGACGTCTTCCTGCCCGGGACCGAACCGAACCCCCACGAGTGGGAGGACGCCTATCACCGGTACTTCCGGGAAAACTGGCCCCACCCGGATCCCCGGCCCCGGGCCTTCCGTCCCCCGAGCCCCGCCCTTCCCCTGGGGCAGTACCGGGTCCTCACGGGAATCTTCGACCTGGAGGCGGTCCGGGAAGCAGCCCAGTCCCGGGACGCCACGGTGACGGAGCTCCTGACGGCGGCCCTCATCTTCGCCTACCAGGGTATCTGGGAGTCCCTGCCGCCCCGGGTCCGGAAACGGAAGGAGTGCATGGCCGCCGTGGAGATCCCGGTCAACATGCGCCGGTTCTACCCCTCCCGCACCCTCCGGAACTTCACCCTCTTCATCCTTCCCGCGGTGGACCTCCGACTGGGGCCCTACACCTTCGAGGAGCTCGTCCGGATCGTCCACCACCGGGTGGCCCTGGAGAACGACGAGCGGGAGATCGCGCGGCAGATCTCCCGGAACGCCGGGGGCGGCCGGAACCTCCTGGTCCGCCTGGTGCCGCTGGTCCTCAAGAACTTCTTCGCCCGCCTGCTCTACGATTCCCTGGGCGAAGGCCTCATCACGGGCCTCATCTCGAACCTGGGAGCCATGACCCTGCCGGCCCCCCTGGACGAGCGGGTCCGGCGCTTCGAGTTCGTCCCGGCCCCCAGCCGCAACCTCAAGACGAACCTGGCCGTCTGCAGCTGGAAGGGCGAGCTCCACGTCACCTTCGGCAGCCGGGCACGGTCCCGGGAGGTGGAGAGGAGATTCTTCTCCCTTTTGTCTTCCATAAATCTACGAGCCAGAATAGAATGCGATGCGGACGATCCGGAACCCGCCTCCCGGAACCCGGGGGCGGAAAATCCGAGCGGACCGATGCCGTCCGAATCCTGACCCGGGGACAGAGCATGGACGCCGATCGACTGAACCGGAAATACGCGAACGCCGCGCGGGCCGACGAGTTCGGGCCCTGGTACGTCCTGGACAACGCGGCCATGATCTTCCCGGTCATGTCCGACCGGACGGCGACCTACATGTTCCGCCTGGCGGCCACCCTGGACGAGCCCGTCCACCTGCCCTCCCTCTCCGCGGCCCTGGCCCGCATCGCCCCCCGGTTCCCGTACTACATGGTCGACCTGCACCGGGGCTTCTTCTGGAACTACCTCCAGCCCCTGGGCAAGGTCCCCGTCCCCGTCCCGGACCACCGCTACCCGGTCCAGGACTTCGACGTCCGCAAGCGGGGCCAGTTCCCCTTCCGGGTCCGGGCCCGGGGCTCCCGGATCGCCCTGGAGATGCACCACGTCCTGTCCGACGGTGGAGGCGCCCTGATCTTCTTCAAGACCCTCCTGGCCCAGTACTTCCGGAACCGGGGCGTGGAGTCCGAGGCCGCGCCGGACGTCTTCGACCCCGACAGCACCCCCCACCCGGAGGAATACGAGGACGCCTACAACCGGTTCTTCCGGTCCGAGCTCCCCGTCCCGGAACCCCGGCCCCACGCCTTCCGCATCGTATCCCCCCTGCTCCCGGCCTACCAGTTCCGGGTCACCACGGGGATCCTTCCCGTGGACAAGGTGAAGGAAGTCTCCAAGAGCTTCGGGGTCACCGTGACGGAGCTGTTCTGCGCCGCCATCATGGACGCCCTCCAGGAGATCCGGGCGGCCTATCCCGCCTGGATGCGCCGCCGGAGCGGCCCCATGGCCACCCTGGAAGTCCCCATCAACATGAGAAAGGTCTACCCTACCCGGACCATGCGGAATTTCAGCCTCTACTTCATGCCCTCCGTGGACCTGCGCCTGGGGCGGTACGACTTCGGGGAGCTGGCGGAGCTGGTCCACCACCGGATCAAGAGCGAAAGCCCCGAGCGGGAGATCCCCCGCCAGATCGCCCGGAACGTCGGGCTTTCCCGCAGACAGTACGTGCGCCTCCTTCCCCTGGGCATCAAGGAGATCTTCATGCGCATGTTCTACAATTCCATGGGCAAGAACTTCCTGTCCGGAGGGGTCTCCAACCTGGGCCTCCTGACCCTGCCGGAGCCCCTGAATTCCCGGGTCACCCGGATGGAGTGCCTCATGCCCCCCAGCCGGGTGACCTGCGGCAACCTCGGGGCCGTAACCTGGGGAGACCGGATCTACGCCAACTTCGGCAGCCTCATGAAATCCCGGGAGGTCGAGCGCCTCGCCTTCAAGCGACTGGCGTCCCTCGGCATCCCCGTCCGCCTGGAATGCAACATGGAGGATCCCGTATGAACCTGTGCCCCAACTGCGGCGTCGACCTGGGCGACGAAGCCCGTTCCTGTCCCCTCTGCGGGGTCCGGGTGGGACCCGACGCGGACAAGCCCGGCCCCGCGATCCATCCCCTTCCCCACATGGAGCCCCTCTTCGACCCCGACGGAAAGGGCAACTTCACCCCCCGGGAGAAGCTCTTCATCACCCGGGAGGTCATCACCGTTTGCATGGCCATCGCGGCGGGCTCCGCGGCGGCCATCAACTACCTGGTGTCCGGACACCTGACCTGGTCCCTCTATCCCGCGGCTTCCATCGCCTTCGTATGGCTCTGCGTGGGCTTCCCCCTATATGTGCCCAAACGCCCCGGCCTGGCCCTGACCGTCGCCGCGGCCGGCCTGATCGGTTACCTGGGAGCCTTGGACCTGATCGACGGACCGAAGTACACCTGGTTCGTGTCCCTGGGACTTCCCCTGGCCCTGTGCATCGAGGTCTTCGGGATCGGCACCGTCCTGGCCGTCGTCAAGGCCCGCCGGAAGGGCCTGAACATCGTTTCCATGATCCTGTTCGGGGTGACCGCGATCTGTCTCTCCATCGAGTACCTGACGGACCGCTTCGTCCGGGGGGAGGTCCTCCTGCAATGGTCCTCCATCGTGGCCTTCGCCCTGGTGCCCGTGGGTATCTTCCTGGTCTACATCCACCTTCGGATCGCCACGACCACGTCCCTGCGCAAGTTCTTCCACGTGTGAGGGCGTTGCAATAGATCGGGTCTATTGACATTTTCTTTCGTTTCTTGTAGTTTACTCTCACATCGACGCAGGGTAGAGCAGTTGGCAGCTCGTCGGGCTCATAACCCGGAGGTCGTAGGTTCGAGTCCTACCCCTGCTAGAAACGAAAAGGTCGCGCGTAAGCGCGGCCTTTTTCGTTTCGAAGGAGCAGGGGTAGGACTCGAACCGAGATGGCGTCGCGAGCTGGCGAGCGCGAGCCGCAGGATGCGGCGAGAGCCAGCGAGGCGGCCTGGAGGACGAGGGCACGACGCCCGAGTCCGGAAGGCGAGTCCTACCCCTGCTATTGAAGAGGCTACGCAAAAGCGTGGCCTCTTTTCGTTTTCGGGAAGGTGAGTAGGACTCGAAGGGTTCCGGCCGCCGAGCGGCAGCGAGGAATAGCGCTCAGGGATGCGCGCTATTTCCTTGACGGGATGCTGACAAGCCTTTCACGGCGAGATACGATGCCTCCGGCGGCCGATGAGACCGCCCAGCGGTTCCCCATCCAACGGAGGTCACCATGTCGAAACGATTCCGCAAATTCGGTTCCCTGTCCGCGTTCACTCTCGTCCTGGCCATCGTCCTTCTACCCCTCCCCGCCGCCGCCCAGGCCTCCGGTTCCCGCCTGGTCGTCGCCGCCCCGGCCGGATGGAGCCCCCATCCCTCCAACGCCTCCGTGATGATGAAGGGCACGGGCACCTACACCCTCAAGCCCGAGAATATGCCTGCGGAGGCCAAGACCCCGGACTCCTTCGCGGCCTTCGCCCAGAAGAACTTCGCCAAGAGCTTTTCCAACTGCAAGTTCGGACCCGTGACGAGCCTGAAGGTGAGCGGAAACGAAGCCCGGAGATTCGATTTTTCCGGGGAAGTCTCGGGCATGAAGATGAACTACATCGTGCTGTACGTCTTCCAGGGCGGCAGGGCCCACAGCCTGGTCTGCGGCTCCTTGGCGGACGGTTTCGCGGCCCTGAAGCCGGACTACGAGAAGGTCATCGCCTCGGCAAGGATGGAGTAGCCCGCGGCGCACCTTGCGTCCCGGGGCCGTCTTGGGATACGCTTGCGTATATTCATGCGCTAGGAGGCTTCCATGCCCGGTCTCTTGCCCGACGTCGATCCCGACGGTCTGCTCGAATACTCGGTTGTCTACACCGACCGCTCGGTGAACCACATGTCCAAGCTCTTCCAGGGGGCGATGCGGGACATCTCCCGCGTCCTCAAAGAGGTCTACAAGGCCCGCTCCGCCGTCGTGGTGCCGGGTTCGGGGACCTTCGGGATGGAGGCCGTGGCCCGGCAGTTCGCGACGGGGAAGAAGTGCCTGATCATCCGGAACGGCCTGTTCAGCTTCCGGTGGAGCCAGATCTTCGAGACCGGGAAGATCCCCGCTTCGGAGACCGTCCTCAAGGCGCGCCGGATCGCGGAAGCCCCGGAGTCCCCCTTCGCCCCCATTTCGATCGAGGAGGCCGTGACGGCGGTCGAGCGCGCGAAACCGGACCTCGTGTTCGCCCCCCACGTGGAGACTTCCTCGGGAATGATCCTGCCGGACGGCTACATCAAATCCCTGGCCGACGCGGTACACGTCCACGGGGGCATGCTGGTCCTGGACTGCGTGGCCTCCGGGGCGATGTGGGTGGACATGAAGGCCCTCGGCATCGACGTCCTGGTCACGGCCCCCCAGAAGGGATGGAGCGGCCCCCCCTGCTGCGCCATGGTCTGCCTGGGCGAGACCGCCCGGCAGCGGATCGACTCCACGGTCAGCACCAGCTTCTCCTGCGACCTCAAGAAATGGCTGGAGATCATGGAAACCTACGAAGCGGGGAAACACGCCTACCACGCGACCCCCCCGACGGACTCCCTCCTTGTCCTCCGCAAGGTCATGCTGGAGATGGAGGCCTTCGGATTCGGCAAGGCCCGGGACGCCCAGGCGGAGATCGGCCGGAGGGTCCGCGCCTTGCTGGCTTCCTCGGGGTTCAAGAGCGTGGCGGCCCCGGGTTTCGAGGCTCCGGGGGTGGTGGTCAGCTACACCACGGATCCGGACATCCAGTCCGGGAAGAAGTTCCTGGACCTGGGAATGCAGGTGGCCGCCGGAGTGCCCCTCAAGTGCGACGAGCCCGCGGACTACCGGAGTTTCCGGGTGGGCCTGTTCGGCCTGGACAAGCTGGGAAACCCGGACCGCACCGTCAAGACCTTCGAGGAAGCCCTGAAAAAAGTCCTCGGTCGCTGATAGAACCACTGCGCATGGACGGCCGCCCCGCGACGGGCGGCCGTTTCCGTTTCAGGATTCCCGGGACACGGGGTCGTCCCGCCGGACCGGGGCGCTGCTCGATTCCCCGGGAACCTAGCGCCAGACGGCCAGGATCCCCCCGAAGACCGCGTAGGTGAGCAGATAGAGGGCGTTGTTGATGACCAGGACCGAGGGCTTTCGGCCCTCGAACTGGGTGTTGAGGCTATGGGTCACCGCGAAAGCCGCCCAGAGCACGATCCCGGTCAGCGCTCCCTGCCCGAAGGTTTCCGCCCGGACGGAGCGGACGAGGACCTGGAGTCCGTAGGAAAGCAGGAGCGAGGCGACCACGGCCCCTCCCATCAGCCGGGGCATCGCCCTGCGGTCTTCCTCGGACATCTCCCGGCGGTCGGGGTCCATTCCGACGCCATGCGCCCACGCCCGGAACCAAGGCGCTGCGGGGGAATAATAGAGCCAGGAGAGAAAGAAGTTGGCCAGCGCGACCGCCACGAAGGGAAGCAGGGAGACGCTCAAATCAAGCATATAGGGCTCCTTGGGTATTAAAATTACAATTTAACTCATAAAAAATCAAATCCGGGACGGCGACCGCACGGTTTCCGTTGCCCTGCCGCAGGCGGATCACTACCTTCGTACCATGGCTACCATCCTTGAAGCCGCGGGGCTCCGGAAACGGTACGGCTCCGTGCAGGCCGTGGACGGCGTGTCCCTTGCCATCGAGGAAGGGACCTGCCTGGGCATCCTGGGCCCGAACGGCGCGGGCAAGACCACCACCATCGAGATGATGGAGGGCATCCTCGCCCCGGACGAGGGAACCGTGACGTTCCGGGGTGAACCGATCGGGCGGGAATTCAAGCGGAAGGTCGGGATCCAGTTCCAGACCACCGCCCTGCCGGAGTTCATCACCGTCCGGGAGACCCTGAAGCTCTTCTCCTCCTTCTACCCCTCCCCCCGCCCCTTCGACGAGGTGGTGGACCTGTGCTCCCTCTCGGACATCCTGGACCGGGACAACCGCAAGCTTTCCGGCGGCCAGCGCCAGCGGATGCTCCTGGCCCTGGCCATCGCCCCCCGTCCGGACGTGGTATTCCTGGACGAGCCGACCACCGGCCTCGACCCCCAGGCGCGCCGGAATTTCTGGGACCTCGTCCGGGGGATCCAGGCCGAGAAGACCACCGTGGTCCTGACCACCCATTACATGGACGAGGCCCAGACGCTCTGCGACGAGGTGGCCATCATGGACCGGGGGAGGATATTGGAGCGCGGCAACCCCTCCCGCCTCCTGGCCCGACACTTCCGGGGTGCCCTGGTGCGCATCCCCCGGGGCTGCGTGGACGGGGACCGGGTGCCGGGGAAGCTGGTCGCGGACCACCTGGAGATCCAATCCGAGAACTTGGACAAGACCATGCGGGAACTGCTCGCCGCGGGGGTCAACCTCGAGGGATTGTCCATTCACAAGCCCGACCTCGAGGACCTCTTCATCGAGCTCACGGGATCGTCCCTGCGGAACTAGCAGGCTGTTGACAAAGGCGATGGCGCCTTTGTCAACAGCTTCCTTAATGTCGCAATTGCGCAGAAAAGCGCAAGCTTTTCGAGCAATTGCATAGCAGGGTGCTGACAAGCTTCGAGTTTGTCAGCACCCTGCTAGGAAGGTGCACGATGAAACAATTCCGGACCATGGTATACGCCCGCACGATGGAATTCGTCCGGGACCGGGGAACCTTCTTCTGGAACCTCCTGTTTCCCGTCCTCCTTGTGTTCGGGTTTTCCTTCGCCTTCTCCGGAGAGGGCCAGCCCCTCTTCAAGGTCGGGGTGCTCGGGTCGCCTCCCGCGGCCCTGGAAAGTCCGGCATCCTTCCTGGCCATCGAGCAGGGACGATTCATCGTCTACGGGCCGGAGGAAAGCCGGGAGGCGGTATTGGACAGGCTCCGGCGGCACGAGCTGGACATGGTCCTGGATCCCGGGAGCCGGAGCTACTACCTCAACGTCCAGGGCCGGAACGCGAGCCTGCTGCGAAGGCTGGCGGCCGCGGATCCCGGACTCCGGGAGTACGTCGAGCGGACGGTCACCGGGGCCCCGATCCGGTACGTGGACTGGCTCGTCCCGGGGGTCATCGGAATGAACATCATGTTCTCCTGCCTCTTCGGCGTCGGGTTCGTCCTGGTGCGGTACCGGAAGAACGGGGTGCTCAAGCGGCTCAAGGCGACGCCCGTGTCCGCCGCGGCCTTCGTGACCGCCCAGGCGGTATCCCGGTTCCTCATCGTCATCCTCACCAGCGTCGTCGTGTTCGCGGGCACGAACGCCTTCCTCCGGTTCCGGATGGAGGGATCCTGGGCGGCCCTCCTGGCGATCGCCGCCCTGGGAATCGTGAGCATGGAGGCCCTGGGGCTCGTCTTCGCCGCGCGGCTCCGGAGCGAGGAGCTGGTCAACGGCCTCATGAACCTCGCGACCCTGCCCATGCTGGCCCTGTCCGGCGTGTTCTTCTCTTTGGAGGGGTCCCCGGATATCCTCAAGTCCGTGTCCCGGGCCCTTCCCCTGACCCACGCGATCGGGGCCGCCCGGGCGGTCATGCTGGAGGGGGCGGGCTTCGGCCGGATAGCCCCGGACTTGCTGTTCCTGGGGATCTTCAGCGCCGCCGCCCTGGCCCTGGCCTCCGCCCTCTTCCGGTGGGAGTGAGGCCCGGGTCCCGGCGGCGGGCGGCCTCCCGGCGGGGGATCCCGCGGATCAGGAAGGAGCCCGGCCGTTCCCCCGCTCCGCACGGACGGAGCAGACCTTGAGCTCCGGGATCTTGGCGAGGGGATCCAGGGCCGTCCCGGTCAGGATGTTCGCCGCGGCCTGGGCGTAATGGAAGGGAACGAACACGGTGTCCGGCCGGATCCCCTCGGAGACCCGGGCGGCCAGCTCGATGGAGCCCCGCCGGGTGGAAAGCCGGAGCGTCTCGCCGTGCCGGACTCCGGCCCGGTCCGCGGCCTGGGGATGGAGCTCCGCGTAGGCCTCCCCAGCCAGGATCGAGAGCCCCTCTTCCCGTCCGGTCATGGTCCGGGTGTGGTACTGGTAGAGGTTCCGCCCCGTGGTCAGGACCAGGGGGTACTCCTCGTCGGTCTCCTCGGCCGGGGGGCTCCAGGCCAGGGGCACGAAGCGTCCGAGCCCCCGGGTGAAGCGTCCCGCGTGGAGGATGGGGGTGCCCGGGTGGTCCGGCGACGGGCAGGGCCACTGGAGCCCCCCGCCCTCCAGCCGGTCCCAGGACATGCCCGCGTACTGGGGCGCCGTCCGGGCCAGCTCCGCGAAGACCCCCGCCCCGGAACGGTCCGCCGGGGGCAGTCCAAGCCTCTCCAGGAGGTCCGCCAGGATGTCCAGGTCCTCCCGGGCCCGTCCGGGGGGCGGAACGGCCCGTCGCACCCGTTGGACCCTCCGCTCGGTGTTCGTGAAGGTCCCGTCCTTTTCCGCGAAGCAGGCCGCCGGGAGGACCACGTCCGCCAGGGCGGCGGTCTCGGTCAGGAAAATATCCTGGACCACCAGGAAGTCCACCGCCGAGAGGGCCTCCCGGACATGGCCGATGTCCGGATCCGAGACCAGGGGATTCTCCCCCATGATGTACAGGAACCCGATCCGGCCCGATTCCGCGGCCGAGACGATCTCCGTCACCGTGAGTCCCGGTTCCGACGGGGGCTCCCGGCCCCAGACCGCCGCCGCCGCGGCCCGGGCCGCGGGATCGGAGACCTTGCGGTACCCCGGGAGGACGTCCGGCAGGGCCCCGACGTCGCAGGCACCCTGGACGTTGTTCTGGCCCCGGAGGGGGTTGATCCCGCAGCCGGGCTTCCCCAGCTTCCCGCAGGCCAGGGCCAGGTTGGAGAGGGACATCACCCCCGCGGTGCCCGAGGTGTGCTGGGTGACTCCCATGGCGTAGTAGATCCCCGCGGCCCGGGCCCCGGCGTAGATCCGGGCGGCCCGGCGGATGTCCCGGGCGTCCACGCCGCAGACCTCCGCGGCCTTCTCGGGGGTGCAGGACCGGACGGCGGCGGCCCATTCCTCGTAGCCCTCGGTCCGCTCGGCGATGAACTCGCGGTCCGCGAGACCCTCCTCCAGGATCGCGCAGGCCAGGGCGTTGTACAGGGCCACGTTGGTTCCCGGCTTCAGGGGCAGGTAGACCTCCGCCTCCTCGGCCAGGTCGATCCGGCGGGGATCCGCCACGATCAACCGAGCGCCCCGACGGGCGGCCCGCTTGATCCGGGTCCCGATGACGGGATGGGTTTCCGTGGTGTTGGAGCCGGTGACCAGGATGGCGTCCTGCAGGTCGATCTCGTCGATGGAATTGGTCATGGCCCCGGAGCCGAGGGTGGCGGCCAGGCCCGTCACGGTGGAAGCGTGGCAGAGCCGGGCGCAGTGGTCGACGTTGTTCGTCCCGATCCCGGCCCGGAAGAGCTTCTGGAAGAGGTAGTTCTCCTCGTTCGTGCACCGCGCCGAGGCCAGGCCCGCGGCCCCGTCGGGACCCAGGCGGTCCACGGTCGAGCGGAGGCTCCGGACGACCCGTTCCAGGGCCTCGTCCCAGGTCGCCTCGACCAGTGCTCCGTCCCTCCGGACCAAGGGGACCGTCAGGCGGTCCGGGTGGCCGATGAAAGCGTGGGCGAACCGGCCCTTGACGCAGAGGCGGCCCCGGTTGGAGGGTCCGTCCGCCGGCAGGGCTCCCACGACCCTGCCGCCGGATACCAGGAGGTCCAGCTGGCAGCCCACCCCGCAATAGGAGCACACGGTACGGACCCTCCGGTCCACGTACATCGCCCCGGACCAGGACCCGTCCTTGGGGCGGAGGGCCCCGGTCGGGCAGGCGGCCACGCAGGAACCGCAGGAGACGCACCGACTGTCCGCAAGGAGATCCCCGAACCCCGGGGCGACACTGGACCGGCAGCCCCGGTCCGCGAAGGTATACACGTCGGAACACTGGATCTCCGCGCAGGTACGCACGCACTTGCCGCAGAGGATGCAGCGGTTCGGGTCCAGGGTGAAGAAGGGGTTGGAATCGTCCACCGGGAACCCGCTGCGCTCGATCCCGCTGGGTACCTTCGTAAGGCCGTGGCGGGCCGCCAGCTCGTGGAGCCGACAGGCCCCGCTGTGCTTGCAGTTGAAGCAGTCCGCGGGATGCTCCGCCAGGATCATCTCGAGCACAGCCTTCCGGAGCTCGAAGGCAGCCTCGGAATCCGTCCGCACCACCATCCCCGGGGCGGTTTCCAATGTGCAGGCCGGGGCGCAGCCCGTCCGGGAACCCTCCACCTCCACCATGCAGACCCGGCAGCCCCCGTAGCCTTCGAGGCCCTCGATATGGCAGAGGGTGGGGATTTCGACTCCCGCACCCCGGGCCGCCTCCAGCACCGTGGTGCCTTCCGTCACCGAGAGGGGCCTACCGTTCAGGGTGAAGGTGATCATAGAAAAAGCAGTATGTATGGATTTTTGGAATATTTCAAGGTTGAAAACGGTCCCCCGGCTCGGTTTTGCGGCCTCGAACCTTGCACCCCCCGCGGGCCCGGCCTACAATTCAAAGAAGCCATGTCAGAAATCCCCCGCACCCTCCTGCTCGTGGAGGACGAAGCCCTCATCGCCCTTGCCGAGGCCCGGGACCTGGAGCGGGTGGGATATTCGGTCCTCCGAGCCGGGACCGGCGAGCGGGCGGTGGAGATCGCGGCCTCCGACGCCGCCTTCGACCTCGTCCTCATGGACATCGACCTGGGACCGGGCATGGACGGCACCCGGGCCGCCCGGGAGATCCTGATGCTCCGGGACGTGCCCGTCCTCTTCCTGTCCTCCCACACGGAGCCCGAGGTGGTCGCCCGGACGGAGGCCGTCTCGTCCTACGGGTACGTGGTCAAGAATTCCGGCATTCGGGTCCTCGACGCGTCCGTCAAGATGGCCTTCCGGCTCCACGAATCCAACCGCGAAGCCTCCCGGAACGCACGCCGTTTCGACGCCCTGGCGGGCACCAGCATGGAGGGGTTCTGGATCTCCGACTCCGAGGGACGGATCCTGGAGGTCAACCGGACCTTCGCCCGGATGAGCGGGTACTCCCGGGAGGAACTCCTGGGGATGCGCATCGCAGACCTGGAGGCGGAGATGGACGGGCCGGCGGTACGGCAAAAGATCCGGGAAATCCGGGAAGATGGATCGGGCCGCTTCGAGACCCGGCACCGGACCAAGGACGGCCGAATCCTCGAGGTCGAGGTCAACGCCACGGACGTCCCCGACCAGGGCTACACGATTTGCTTCATCCGGGACGTCACGGACCGGAAGCGGGCGGAGGACCTCCGCAGGGAACGGGAACAGTATTCCCGGATCCTGAACCGGATGACCGCGGAGATGCTCGAGGCGAAGGATCCCGAGGACCTGTACCGCTACATCGTCCGGCGCATGGAGGAGCGGTACCCGGGCACGATCATCCTCTTCAACTCGATCGACGAGCGGGAAGGGAGCTCGAGACTCGAGTGCGTGGGCGGTCTGGACCCGGGTCCCCTCCGGGCGGCTCTGGAAGTCATCGGATTCGACCCGGTGGGCCGCTCCTTCCGCCTAGCCGCCACCCACGACGAGTATTTCCGGTCCGGCCACCTCCGTCCCTTCGAGGGAGGGCTGGCGGAATTCTGCGCCGGGGAATTCCCGGCCGCGGCGGCGAGGGCGGTGGAGAAGCTCCTGGGCCTCCGGAGGATCTACACCGTCGGCCTCAACAAGGACCGGTCCCTCCTGGGGGCCCTGCACTTCTTCACGTTCCGGGACGGGGGCATCGAGGATCCCGAGTTCGTCGAGGCCTTCGTACTCCAGGCGGGCCTGGTACTTCGCCAGAAGTACGCGGAGGCGGCGACCCGGGAATCGGAAGATCGGATCCGGACCCTCTCGGACAATCTTCCCGGGGGCATCGTCTACCAGGTGGATTTCGGGCCCGGAAACGGGGACCGTCGTTTCACGTACATCAGCGGAGGAGTGGAGTCCCTCCACGGAGTCACGGCGGACACGGTCCTCCGGGATCCCCTGTCCTTGTACGGCCAGTTCCCCGAGGAGGAACGACGAAGGATCGCGGACCTCGAAGAGGAGGCGCTCCGGAACATGTCCAAGTTCTACGTCGAGGCCCGGTTCCGGAAGCCCGACGGGACCGAGCGCTGGGGCCTCCTGTCCTCCATGCCCCGGGAACTGCCGAACGGCCACGTGCTCTGGGACGGCATCGAGATCGACATCACCGAGCGCAAGCGGGCCGAGGAGACCTCCGAGCGCCTCCTGGAGGAAAAGGAGCTGGTCCTGAAGGAAGTCCACCACCGGATCAAGAACAACCTCGGCGCCGTGGAGAGCATGCTCCGTCTCCAGGCGGGTCTACGGACGGATCCGGAAACCCGGACGGCCCTGGAGGACGCCGCGGGCCGGGTCATCGGCATGGAGGTCCTCTACGACCGCCTGTACCGGTCGGAGGATTTCGGGAGCCTCTCGATCCGGGAATACCTGGAGTCCCTGATCCCGGAAATCGTGCGGTGCCACGCACGATCCCCGGGCATCCGGGCGTCCGTGACGGCGGAGGACATTCCCCTGGACGCCCGGACCCTATCGGCCCTGGGCATCCTGGTGAACGAACTGGCCACCAACGCCCTCAAGCACGCGTTCCCGGACCGGGAGGAGGGCAACTTGTCGGTACGGGCCGCCCGGGCCGGGGATCGGATCCGCGTGGTACTGGCGGACGACGGGGTCGGGCTTCCGGAGACGGTATCCCTGGACAGCTCTTCGGGCTTCGGCATGCGGTTGGTCGGTATGCTCGCGGGCCAGCTGAACGGCGAAATCCGGGTGGAACGGGACCGGGGAACCCGTTTCGTCCTGGAATTCCCCGTGGTTCGGAATGCCGGAGCATCCGGCTAGGGGATCCGGAACCGGAAGGCGGACCGGCTCCCTTGCTGCCGACCTTGGGCGGCGGTATCTTTTCCCCAATCCTGGACCGGCGAGGTGAGTGCCGTGCAGAACCGTAAGAACGTCAAGGACACCCCGCAAAACCCCGCGTACTACGTGGCCGTGGGGGCTTCCGCGGGAGGCCTCGAGGCCATCGAGGAATTCTTCACGAACATGCCCGCGGACACGGGACTGGCCTTCGTCGTGATCCAGC
This sequence comes from uncultured Spirochaetota bacterium, assembly GCA_937873275.1. Taxonomy (GTDB): domain Bacteria; phylum Spirochaetota; class Spirochaetia; order Treponematales; family UBA12059; genus JAAYUR01. The sequence goes on along the minus strand of CALMRC010000200.1, from coordinate 33,682 downwards.
ACCTGTCCCCGGACTACAAGAGCCTCATGGTGGAGCTGCTGTCCAAGAAGACCTCCATGCAGGTGCTGAGGGCGGAGGACGGTCTCCACGTCGAGCCCAACCGGGTCTACCTGATCCCGCCCCGGAAGAACCTCACGATCTTCCACGGCAAGCTCCTCCTGAGCGAGCAGGACCACACCCGGGGCATCAACCTCCCCATCGACATCTTCCTGACCTCCCTGGCGGAGGACCAGGCGGAGAAGGCCGTCGCCGTGATCCTGTCCGGCACGGGTTCCGACGGGATGCGGGGGGTTCGCAAGGTCAAGGAAAACGGCGGCATGGTGATGGTCCAGGACGAGGACAGCGCCAAGTTCAACGGCATGCCCCGGGCCGCCATCTCCACGGGACTGCCGGATTTCATCCTGAAGCCCGCGGAAATGCCCCGCCAGCTCCTCGGCTTCATCGCGCGCCCCTACGCCTCCCTGGCCGCGCGCTCGGACACCCTCCTGTCCGACGAGGACGGGCTGACCCGCATCTTCGCCCTCCTCCGGGAGCGCTGCAAGGTGGACTTCACCTACTACAAGCCGAACACCGTGACCCGCCGCATCGAACGGCGCATGACCGTGACCCAGTCGAACACCATCGGGGATTACGTCGCCTACATGAACGGCAACCCCATGGAGATCTCCGCCCTCTTCCGGGAGCTCCTGATCGGGGTCACCAGCTTCTTCCGGGACCCCCCGGCCTGGGAACGCCTGGCCTCCAAGGAGCTTCCGGAGCTGTTCCGCGCCGCCGGGGACCGGGAGCTCCGGTTCTGGGTGGCCGCCTGCTCCACCGGGGAGGAGGCCTATAGCCTGGCCATCCTGGCCCGGGAGGTGATGGAGGAGCTCGGGCTCCGCCGGGACGTCAAGATCTTCGCCACGGACATCGACAAGGACGCCATCCATTTCGCCGCCGCTGGTCTCTATCCCGAGAGCGTGGCCGCGGACCTGTCCCCCCGGTACCTGGCCAAGTACTTCTTCAAGAAGGAGGAATCCTTCCAGGTCTCCCGGGCGGTCCGGGAAATGGTCGTCTTCGCCCAGCACAACCTGATCAAGGACCCGCCCTTCACGAACATAGACCTGGTGAGCTGCCGGAACGTCCTGATCTACCTCCAGCCCAACCTCCAGCGCAAGGTCCTGGACTACTTCAACTTCTCCCTCCTGCCGGGGGGCGTCCTCTTCCTCGGGACCAGCGAGACCGCCGGGGAAGCCGCGGAGTTCTTCGAGACCGCGGACCAGAAGAACAAGATCTACCGCTCCGCCGGCCGGGCCCGGGCTCTCCTGGAGCCCTCCCCGGGTCCCGCGGTCACGGACACCCGGGCCCGGGAGGTCCGGGACCGCTTCGCCTCGGCGCGGAGATATTACCGCAGCCACGAGGAGGACCGAGTCCTGGAGCGCTTCCTGGAATCCTTGGCGTCCGACTACATTCCCCTTTCCATCATCGTGAACGAGCAGATGGAGCCCCTCCACATCCTGGGCGACACGGAGGGGTACTTTCGACTGCCCTCGGGCCGCCCCACCGCGGACATCACCCGGATGGCGGTCAAGGAGCTTTCCATACCCCTGTCTACGGGCATCCAGAAGGCGTTCCGGCAGGGGCAGGAGCTGAAGTTCTCCAACCTCCACCTGCCCGGCCTGGGACGGACCATCGACCTCCGGATCCGTCTCCTCCCGGCCAAGAAGAACCAGGAACCCCTGGCGGCCGTCCTCATTTCGGAAACGCGAAGGGACTCCTCGGCGGACCGGGGCGGCACCGTGGTGGACTACGACCTCTCCAAGGAGACCGAGCAGCGAATCCGGGACCTGGAGCAGGAACTCCAGTTCACCAGCGAAAACCTCCAGGCCACCATCGAGGAGCTGGAGACGGCCAACGAGGAGCTCCAGGCCACCAACGAGGAGCTCCTGGCCAGCAACGAGGAGCTCCAGTCCACGAACGAAGAACTCCAGTCCACCAACGAGGAACTATTTACGGTGAACGCCGAGTACCATACCAAGATCCTCGAGCTGACGGAGCTACACAACGACCTGGAGAACCTCCTGAACTCCAGCCATATCGGCCATCTGATCCTGGACGAGAACCTGGAGATCCGCCGGTTCTCCGCCCAGACGGCCAACATCTTCAAGCTCCTGGAGACGGACATCGGCCGCCCCATCACCCACATCCCCCATTACCTGGTGGGCGTGGATCCCGTGGAGGTCATCCGGTCGGTCCAGACCAGCTCCCGGGAGTACCTCAAGGAGGTCCGGACGACCGACGGCCGCTGGTTCCTCATGCGCGTCCTCCCCTACAGCGTCGGCCCCGGGGCGTTTTCCGGAACCGTGCTGTCCTTCATGGAAACCTCGGAGGTCCAGCAAGCCAATGCGGCCTTGGAGGATTCCGAGAGCCGCTTCGCCGCCGTGGTGGACACCTCGCCGGCCCTGGTCTGGATGGCCGGCCCCGACAAAAAGTGTTTCTGGTTCAACAAGACTTGGCTGGAGTACACCGGGCGTACCCTGGACCAGGAACTGGGGGACGGCTGGGCCGAGGGGGTGCACCCCGAGGACCGGGACCGCTGCTTCGCGGACTACGTCGAGGCCTTCGATCGGCGCCGTCCCTTCACCCTGCGGTACCGGCTGCGACGCCGGGACGGGGTTTACCGGCTCATCGAGGACGTCGGCAGCCCGAGGTTCGGGGAAGGGGGAAAATTCCTGGGCTATATCGGTTCCTGCCTGGACGTGGAAGACCTCGTGAACGCCGAGACCGCCCTGGCGGAGGCGGAAGCCCGGATCCGCAAGCTGGAAGCCCGGAAGGAATCCGGAACCGTCTGAAGCCGTCCGCCGGGCTGTCCATCCGTCCTTGATTTCCTGCGGGACAGGTATATACTAGTCCCCGGCACCCCAAGGGAAAGCCGTCAAAGGAGATAGGTCCATGAAAAAGTTCGTCTACATCGGTCTGACGCTGGGATTGGTCTTGATCGCGGCGTCCTGCTCTTCCATGGCCCAGGGAGCCCTGAGCGGGGCTCTCGGCGCCGTGGTCCCCAGCGGCGGCGGCGGAAGTTCGGCGGTCGCGTCCGCGGCGGCGCCCGTCGAGTTCCAGTCCGGCGAGATCCTCGCGTCCGCCGACTCCCGCTCCATGTTCGATTCCGGATTCCGTCTGGCCAAGATCCTGACCCCCGCCAGCGCGGCCACCAAGAACCAGGCGGAAGCCCTCTGGGTGTCGGACGGCAAGAAGCAGTGGGTCAACTACGTGATCGGAAGCCGGAAGGCGACGAAGGCCGATTTCGTCGTGGGAGCGCCCGTGTTCTATCTGGTCGGATGGGCGAACCATGACAAGATCTCCGCGGACAGCTACCGGAAGGATTCCTGGGGCCTGGGCAACATCACCTCCACGGAACTCCTCTACAAGAACCAGGTAGAGATCGACGGAGACCCCTACTACATCGAGTACCTCCGGGTTCCCACGGATCCGGTGAAGTAAGCGAGCCGAACCCCGACCGGGATACCCCGACCTGCGAAGATCGGGGCGTCCCGGGATCTCTTGAAGTATCCCCCGCCGTTCGAACCTATCCCGCCTTTTCCCGCGAAAGCCTCAGGATGGACGCTCGACCCAGCAATCCGGTCCGGTGGATCGTAGCCCGGTTCCGCCCCGCGGCCTTGGAAGCGTAGAGGGCCCGGTCCGCGTCGTCCAGGAGATCCCGGGAACCCCGCCGATCCCGGGCATCCAGCATGCGGGCGCCGAGGCTGACGGTAATCGCGAGAATCTTTCCCTTGTAGGGGACCCGCATCCCCTCCACGGCCGAACGGATGCGCTCCGCCACCTCCGCCAGGTGAATCTCGTCGCACTCCAGGATCAGGGCGGAGAATTCCTCCCCGCCGAACCGGGCGACGGTGTCCTCGGACCGGGTGGCCGCCCGCAGGACCCGGGAGAGGACCTGGAGGACCTCGTCCCCGGCCAGATGCCCGAAGGTATCGTTGAAGCGCTTGAAGTGGTCCACGTCGACCAGGATCAGTCCCGCCCGGGAACCGTGGCGCGCGGAACGGGCCAGCTCGTCCTCGACCCGCCGCATGAAGTAGTCGTGGTTGAACAGCCCCGTCTTGGGATCCGTGATGGAGCTCTCGTGGTGGAGGCCGTTCTGGATGCCGATGGACAGGAACCGCGAAAGGCGGTCCACGTACATCCGCTCCGGAAGGGTGTATTCCGCCCCGGCGATCTTGCGGCCCAGGAGAAGGATCCCGTAGAGGCCCCCGATCCCCCGCATCGGGAGGATGTACTCCGGCTCGTAGGACAGGAAGTCCCGGCCGAACGAGGACTCTCCCAGAGCCCGGCGGACTTCCTCGAAGGTCCTGGGTCGGGCGTCTTCCAGGAAGAGCCCCTTGAGGATCCGGTAGTACCGAACCGGGACCGACTCGTCCACCGGCTTCAGGGACCGGAAGCAATACTGCCGGATACGGCCTCCCCGGGGTGGTTCGATCAAGAAGGCGAGGAAGACGGGGATGAACCGGTCCAGGAACCGGGTGATGGCGAAGTCGAGCATCTCCGGGATCCCGGACAGGCTCAGGAGGCCGGACGCGTCGTTCACCAGGCTCTCGAGTTCCCGGTTTTCCCGCCGGAGGGTTTCCAGGGCGTTCCTCGCCCCGGACGCCTCCAGCGCCCTGTACTGATCGAGGGCCTCCGCCGTCTCGCGGTCGGGTTCCGATCGAGCCCGTTTCCCCATGGCGAAAAGGTACCACGAAGGCGCCGGGATCGGCTACGAGGGAGTCCGACACAAAACCGCGCGGGTACGCATCCCCCTGGAGGGGGGTCTATTCCGGAAACTCGACGGTCACCCGGGTCCCGGTATCCGACTCGAACCGGGATGTGCCCCCGAGCTGCTCGCCCAGGATGCGGACCAGGGTTATACCGAATCCCGCGGGGTCGGCCGAGCCGAAGCCCGGGGGAAGCCCCACCCCGTCGTCCCGCAGGGAAAACACGATCCGTCCTCCCCGACGTTCCAGGGAAACCTCGATCCTCCCGGTCGTTCTCCCCGCGAAGGCGTGCTTCATCGCGTTGGTCAACAGTTCGTTCAGGATGATCCCCAGGGGGAACAGGCGCTTCGCGTCCAGGGACAGGGTTTCGAACCGCGTTTCCACGGTTACGGCGGCGGCGCCGGGGAAGAGCCCGATCACGGAATCCGCGATGTCCGAGAGGTATCCCGGAACCGAGACCTCCCGGACGTCCTCCCCGGCGGAAAGCATCTTCGTGTACAGGGATTGCATGCTCCGGACCCGGCCCAGGGCCTCGTGCAGGGCGGACTGGGCCTCCGGACTGGCGACGTACCCCGACTGCAGGGAAAGCAGGCTGGCGACGGAGGCTAGGTTGTTCTTGATGCGGTGGTGGGTCTCCCGGAGCAGGAGCTCCTTCTCCTCGAGGCCCCGGCGGAGCTCCTCCTCGGTCCTCTTCATGCGGTCGATGTCCGTGTGGGTTCCGAACATGTGGGAGGGACGGCCCCGGGCGTCCCGGGTCATCACCCGGCCCCGGTCCAGGATCCAGACCCAGCGGCCGTCCTTGTGCCGCATCCGGAATTCGCACTCGTAGTAGGGAGCCCGGCCGGAGATGCAGTCCTCCAGGGCGGCTTCCGCCCGGCCGATGTCGTCGGGGTGGACCAGACGGGACCAGGTCCGGTAGTCGTAGGGGGTAAGCTCCGCCAGGGTATATCCCAGCATGGCGGCCCAGGTTTCATTGAATACGGTCCGATCCGTGCGGACATCCCAATCCCAGGTTCCCAGGCCGGCGCCGTCGATGACGAACCGGAGGCGCTCCCGTTCCGTCCGGGCGATCCGGGGTTCACCCTCTCCCGGGGGCTTCGTCCGATTCTCCTTCACCTCGCCTCCGAACGCGTTCGTTCCTTCTGCGCGCCGTATCCCGGCTACCCGCACTATCGTTCCGAGAACCGTTCCTGTCAAGCCCGCCGCGGGCGTCCCGAGAGCCCGTCCGACCCCTTGACAATAGTTGTTTACAGTGTTAACAATGCGATCGCGCGATGTTAACATCGTTAACTGCAATTCGGGAGGATGCCGGAATGCCGGAACCGGAAGCGTCGGACACCCGGTCCAGGATACTCGACGCGGCGGAGGAGATAGCCCGCTTCAAGGGACTGGAATCCCTGTCGATGCGGGCCATCGCGGAGCGGATCGGCCTGTCCGCCCCGGCGGCGTACCGGCATTTCCGGTCCAAACAGGAGATCGTCCGGGCCATGATCGAGCGGGGACACGGACGGTTCGTCCGGGGCCTCGAGGCGGCCCGCCGCGGCGCCGAAGGCCCCGAGGCGCTCCTGGCGGCCACGGCCCGGTACTACCTCCGGTTCTGGGTCCGGGACCGGTCGGGCTTCCGGCTCATCGCGGAATGGTCCCGAACCGAGCCCGCCCTGACCGGCGCCGCCGTCGAGGGCGGATCCTTCGGGGACATCCCGGCCCTGGTCGCCGAAATCCTGGGCGGGGATCGGAAACCCCGGGAAGCCGAGCGGATCGGCCGATGGACCGCCGCGACCTTGTACGGCATGGCCCTCTCCCTCGTCCAGGACGAGGGAATCCCGCGGGCCCGGGAACAGGAATGGATCGAATCGGCCGCCGACTTCCTTGTCGGGGCCGTTCGGGCCGCCGCATCGGGGCGGCCTTCCGGCGGGATATACCCGGCCGGGCATAGGGAATCTGCGCGCCGGAACGGGCGCGGAAGGAGCGAACCATGAAATCGGAAGGAAGGCGGCGGGCCGTACCGGCCGCCGTCGCGCTTGCCGTCCTTATGGGAGGCTGCGCGTTCATGGGCGAGATCGACCGAATCGAGATCGCCGATCCCGACCTGGCCAAGACCGCGGACGGTACCTGGGTCGGGGAATGGAACACAACCCTGGTCTCCGCGACGGTATCCGTGGACACCCGGTCCCGCAGGATCGAGGGCATCGAGATCCTCCGGCATGACTGCGGGAAGGGCAAGCCCGCGGAGGCGATCACGGACCGGGTCATCGCGGCCCAGAGCCTCGCGGTGGACACGGTGAGCGGCGCCACCGGCAGCAGCAAGGTCATCCTGAGGGCCGTCCAGGACGCCCTGGAGAAGGCCGTAGCCGCGGGGGAGGGCGGGGAATGATGATGAACCTGATGATCCGCGTCCTGGTCGGCGTCCTCGCCGCCGCGGCGGTTCTCCTTCTCGCCGCCCGGCTCGGAGGCCTAGAGCGGCAAGCCCGGGCGGACGTCGCGACCGCGCGGTCCCTGCCTCCGGCCTTCGGCTACGGCCCCGGGCCGGCCGGGCCGGATCCTGCGGCCGTCGCGGGATCGGAAGCCCGGACGGCGGACACCGCCTGGATCGCCCTGCCCATGGCCGCGCCCGGAACCCCGGTGACCGACGCCGACATCGATGCCCTGCCGGAGCCGGCCCGCCGCTACTTCCGGCATGCGAACGTTTCCGGGAAGCCCCGGATCGCCTCCTTTTCCGTGATCCTGGAGGGCCGGATCCGGAACGGCCCGGAAGCACCCTGGATGCCCCTGGTCATGCGACAGTACAACCGCCTGGACAATCCCGCCCGGGTGGTCTTCCTGACCTCGACCAAGCCCCCCATGAACGGGATCGACTCCTTCCTGGAAGGCCGGGGCCGGATGCTCATCAAGGCCCTGAACCTGATCAAGGTCGTGGACTCCCGGGGGCCCGAAATGGCCGTCTCCGCCTTGGCCACCTTCCTGAACGACCTGACTCTCTGCCCCCTGGCCTACTTCAGCCTCCCCCTCCGGTGGCGGCAGGCCGGGCCGGACAGCGTGGAGCTTTCCGTGACCCACACGGGGATGACCGTCTCCGCGGTGATGACCGTGGATGCCGAGGGCCGCCCCGTGGACTGGAAGACCGGGGACCGCTACGCGGAGGTGGAGGGCCGGAGCCGGAAGGACAGGTGGTCCACCCCCTTCGAGGGATCCAAGGAGATCGCGGGACTTCGAATCCCCGAGAAGGGGGCGGGAATCCACGACTACGACGGGAACCCGTACGTCTACGTGGAACTGGACCGGATCCATACCCTGGTCCTGGACGCCGAAAACCTGCCGGACCGTCCCTGACTCGGGCTTCGCGGCCGTACCCTCCCGTGTACGCGCCGCGGCCCGGCTGGAATGTCCTGCCAAGGGAGCGTACTATAGGATCATGAGAAATCCATCCATTTCCACGCCCGGCACTTCCCGGCGACCGGCCGCCCGCACCGCCCGGTCGCGCATCCCGGCGATCGCCCTGTCGGCTGTCCTCCTGGCATCCTGCGGGCCGGGCCGCGCCATCCCCCCGCGGGATCCCGCGGTCCTCAAGGCCCGGGCCGTGGAGCTCACCGCACGGCTTTTCATCGCGGACGGGCACATCGACTATCCCGACCGGGCCAGCCCCTACGAGGACCTGACGATCGGGACTTCCGGCAACTTCGACGAGCCCCGGGCCCGGAAGGGCGGGCTGAACCTCGCCTTCCTGGCCGCCTACGTGCCCCCCGAGGACGAGGACGCGGGAACGGCCTTCTCCCGTGCGGAGGAGAGGATCGACCTGGTCCTCAAGGCCGCCGAGGCCCATCCGGACAAGCTCGCCTTGGCGCGGAGCCCCGAGGATGCCCGGGCGGCCTTCGGATCGGGCCGGCTCGCCCTGGCCGTCGGGATCGAGAACGGCGCCCCCCTGGAGGGCCGGCTCGACCGGCTCCGGTACTTCCGGGACCGGGGGGCTTCCTACATCGGCCTCGTCCATTCCGAGGACAACCACCTCTGCGACTCTTCCATGGAGCCGGACCCCGCGCACCGCTGGGGTGGCCTGTCCCCCTTCGGCCGCGAGGTGATCGGGGAAATGAACCGCCTGGGCATCGTGATCGACGTGTCCCACGCCACGGACGAGGCGATCCGCCAAATCCTGAAACTATCCTCCGCTCCGGTCATCGCATCCCACTCGGGCCTTCGGTCCCTCACCCCCGGCTACGAGCGGAACCTCCCGGACGACCTGGTCCGGGGCGTCGCGGAATCCGGGGGGATCGTCTGCCTGGCCTTCGGGTCCTACTTCCTCCGGGACGCCTACCGCAGCACCCACGCCTCCGCGGACCTGGCCACCGCGCGGGACGTCGCGGAGGCGATCGACCGGACCGTCCGGATCGCCGGGATCGACCACGTCGGCCTGGGATCCGACTTCGACGGGGTCGGGTTCTCCCTGCCCAAGGAGCTGGCGGACGTGTCCATGTACGCCAACCTGGTGCGGGAGCTTTTGTCGATGGGCTACGGCGAGGAGGATCTGGCCAAGATCCTGGGCGGAAACCTCCTGCGGGTATGGGGGGAGGTCCGGGCGAAGGCGGAGGAGTGAGGCCGGGCGCCCGCGTCCGGACGCCGGGAGCGGAATCGGCGCGCAGGATCCCGGCGCGCCCTTCCCGGCCCCGCGGATCGCCGGGCTCCTAGAAGAACTCCCGCAGGCTCTCGTCAATCCCTTTCTTCATCTCGTACCAGAACGAGAGCCCCGCTTCCTTGCGGTCTTTATCGAACTCGCCGATCCACCGGGCCAGCTCGGGATCCGCGTCGCCCTCCACGTCCCGGCGGCGCTTGAGGAAGCTCACCACGAAGTCCAGGTTCCGCTCGCTCTCCCAGTAGACCGAGGCGTTGCGGCTGTTGATCCGGCTTGCGCAGACCGCCGTGGCGGCCAGGAAACGGTCCTTGTTGCCGTAGAGGGATTCCAGGATCTCCGGGAGCATCTCCTCGGACCAGCCCCGGTGGAAGCGGCAGACCCCCAGGTTGTCCATGACCAGTTCCTTCTTGAGGCGTTCCGCGCAGGTGCGGCCGAGCTTCCGGGGGGGCAGGAACTCGGGGCCGTAGTGCATGTAGTACTTGCCCATGATGGCCATCGGGGCCAGGGCGCCGGGGGTCCAGTACTGGTTGGGCACCATCCAGCCCCGCCGCCCGTTGGCGGTGTGCACGAAGGAATCCAGGATACGGACGCCCCGCTCCTTGGCGACCCTCCGGGCGAACTTGCGCACCCCCTCGGTGAGGTCCACGATCCCCCGCTTCTCCAGGATCGCATCGATGAGGCCCTCCGCCAGATCCGCGTTGGCCGCCGAGTCCGCCACGGGGTCGAAGTTCCCCGGGTCGAACGTGGGTTTCCCCGAGACGCCCAGGTCCGCGCCCGAGAGCTCCCCCCGGTCCAGGAGGTCCAGGAACCAGGCCAGGACCCCGCCCAGGGAGATTCCGTCGAAGCCCGCCGCGTCGGCCCTGTGGTTCAGACGCTCCGCCGCCCGCTGGTCGAAGACGCCGCACAGCGGGCCCATGGTCTGGTAGGGCTCGTAGTCCTTCTTGAACTCGCCGTTCATCTTCTTGCAGACCGCGGCGCAGGGTTCCCCGCAGGTGGCCTGTTTCCGGGGCCGGATGGTCTCCTCGTTGAACTGCTTGAGGTAGTGGTCCAGGATGAGGCGCTTGTGGAGGTCCAGCCTCGCGTCCTCGGTGTCGAAGATCGTGCGGTAGTTGAAGGCCATCACCCGGCCCTTGAGGGTTGCGTAGTTCACCCCGAAGGTGCCGCCGGTCTCGAACTTGGGGTCGAAGCGGTACTTGGTGGTGCTCTCGAAGTCCTTGGCCGCCAGCTTCTGCTGGTACTTCTGCTCGAACCACTCGTCGGCCACCTTGCGGTCCCGGAAATCCTCGTCCAGGAAGGTCCCCCCGAAGACCACCGCCGCCAGGCCGTGCTCCTGGAGCATGCTGGAGCCGAAGCCCCCCCTACCCGCCCAGGTGTCCACGAAGGTGAGCTTGCCCTTGGAGACCGGGGCGGACCCGATCGCGCCGAAGTCCGTGGACCGGGCCGCCGGGCCGACCGCCAGGACCCGGGGGTCCGTCTCGTACCGGCCGCCGTACTTCTCCAGCACCAGCTCCTGAAGGCCGTAGAGGCCCCCCCGGCCGTGGGACCAGGCTTCGGCGAGGTCGACGGGAATCACCTCCACGTCGATCTCCTCCCCGTGGCTGCGGTTGAGGTAGAGGATCGAGGGGACCGGAGCCTTGCCCACGATGCTGATCAGGTTGATCCCGAGATTGTCGAAGGCCACTCCGGCCCCGCCCATGGAGGAGACGTAGAAGCCCCGCCAGCAGGGGGAGAAGCCGTTGACGATCAGGCGGTTGGAGCCCGGCAGGATGGAGCCCGCGAAGATCCCCACCCCGATGTTGAGGCTTCTCCAGCGGTCCGTGATGTGGAGCCCCAGGTCCACGGGGCCGAAGTAGTCCCCCACCTTGTACCGCCTCAGGCGGTAGAATCCCGTGGACGGATCGACGAAGAGCACCCTCTGTACGGCTTCCATGATCGCCTCCCGGGACCCGTCCCCGGGCCCCGGGTCAGTATTCCGCCGCCGCCGCGGGGTGTCAATCCGGGATCAGCCCGGCTTCCCCGTCCCCGGAATGCCCGGGTAGCCCGTTCCGAGCACCTCCCCGAACCGATCCCCGGGCAGGGGCGGGGCGAAGAGGAAGCCCTGGAAGAGGTCGCAGGAAGCCTCGCCGAGCCACTCGAACTGGCCGGCGGATTCCACGCCCTCGGCGACCACGCGGAAGCCCAGGGCGTGGGCCAGGTCGATGACGGCCCGGACGATGGCCCGGGACCGCCGGTCCGCGGGCAGGGGTTCCACCAGGTCCAGGGGAAGTTTCACGTAGTCCACGGGAAAGTCCCGGAGCCGGGATATCCCGCTGGCCCCGGTCCCGAAGTCGTCGATCGCCAGGGAGATGCCCAGGGATTTCAGCTCCCGGAGCCGCGGCACCGCCGCGTCCGCGGCCAGGGCCAGCCCGGTCTCGGTGATCTCCAGTTCCAGCAGCGCCGGCGCCAGGCCGGTCTCCTCCAGGGCCTTCCGCACCTCCTCGGCGATCGCGGGCTTCCGGAGGGCCTGGGGGGAGAGGTTGACCGCCACGGAGGCGCGGCGGACCGTCCCCGCGTTCCACTCCAGGGCCCGGCGGCAGGATTTCCGAAGGATGTCCCGGCCCAGGTCATCCATGAGCCCCGCCCGTTCGGCCACGGGGATGAAATCCGAGGGCATGCCCAGACTCCCGTCCGGCCGGGGCCAGCGGGCCAGGGCTTCCGCCCCGACCACCGCGCCGGCCAGGTCCACCTTGGGCTGGAACCAGGGCTCCAAGGCGCCGGACCGCACGGCCCCCGCCAAGTCCCGCTCGAACCGGAGCCGCTCGATGAGGTCCGCGTGCAGGGACGCGTCGAAGACGCGGTAGGCCCCCGGTCCGTCCTCCTCGGCATGGTGGTACGCCGCGGATGCGGCCCGAACCAGGGCATCCGGGGTATCCCCGTCGTGGGGGTACAGGGCGACCCCGACCGCGGCGGATAGGGAGACACGATGGTCCCCGGCTTCCACGGGCCGGTCGAAGGCGGAGAATGCCTTGGGAAGGATCTCGACGATGTCGTCCGGGCTCCCCAGGTCGGAGCAGAGTACGAAGAAGAGGGTGTCCCCGAACCGGGCCACCACGTCGTCGTCCCGGAACGCGTCCCGGAGCCGGGCGGCGGCGCCCGCGACGGCGGCCTCCCCGACGACGTGGCCGAACTCGTCGAAGATCAGGCCAGGTCGGTAAATGCCCACGGCCAAGACGGCCAAGGTCCTGCCCCGCCGGGACGAGGGGACGATCACCCTCTCGAGTTCCCGCAGGAAGCGTTCCCGGTTCGGAAGGCCCGTGCGGCCGTCGAAGTCCCGATAGAACTCCGCCCGACGCTCGGCCCCCAGGCGCTCCGCCGCCTCCCGCTCCAGGGCCGCGCTGCGTTCCGCCAGCTGCCGGGAAAGCCGCTCCCGCTCCGCCAGGGCCCGCTCCAGGGACCGGGCCACGTAGGACGCCGCAAGCCCCGCGGCCAGGGACAGTACGGCCACGTTGAGTCCCAGGATGATCAGGAACGCGGTGCCCGCCTGCCAGGAGACGAGCCCCCGGAACGCGGCGAGGGCCGCGGCCAGGAAGGCGGCGCAGACCAGGCCCGCGACGGCGGCACCGCCGGGGGTCCCGAAAAACACCGCGGCCAGGGTGACCGACGCGGCCATCCAGACGCCGCCCGCCGCGGCGGGTCCGTTGGCGGCCAGGAGGTAGCACCCGAAGCCGAACACGAGCCCGACAAGGGCTCCGGCGGAAAACCGCGGACGAATACGGTTCAGGAAATACAGGGACAGGAAGGCGAGATAGGCGCAGGCGTCCGCGACGACCAGGGCCGTCCTGCCTTCCCGCAGCGCGTACAGGAGGCTGGGCACCAGAAGGAGGGTGCCCAGGACGAGGCCCGCCCGGATGAGGAATCCGGACACGTCCATGCGGTAGCGGTTTCCGGCCGCGGCCGGAAGGGCCGGCCCTCCCTTCCCTTCCGGCTCCCCGGAGCCGTCGGATTCCGGGCCGGAGGGACCGGAATCGGCGATCCAGCCGACCACCGTCCCCAGGAGGACGGAGCCCGGCTTCCTTCCCTCGAGACCGCGGGAGGTTTCGGACCCGGTTTTGCCGAGAAACATTCCTTCATTGTAGGCGGCCAGGACAGGGGACGCAAGCGGGGCGGCGGGCCGGGGGGAATCGCGGAGGGCCGCCGCGGCCGGCCGCGGAACCGGGCCCGTCCTCCGGACCGGAAACGAAAAGCCCGGCGCTTTCGGCGCCGGGCTTTTCTGGGCGGTACAAGAGTCGAACTTGTGACCCCCAGCGTGTCATACTGGTGCTCTAACCAACTGAGCTAACCGCCCTGGGGACACGACGTTATACCCCGAAGCGTCCCGGCGTGTCAATCTCACGGACCGCCCGGAACCGCCTGGACGTCCGCTTCCCTACTTGGAAACCACGGACAGGAAGCGCTCCAGGACCTTCTTCCGGTCCAGGGGTTTCACGATGTAGTTCTTGGCGCCCGCCACCAGGGCCTGCTTGACCAGGTCCTGCTTGCCCAGGGCGCTGATCATGATGACCTTGGCGTTCTTGTCGAACTCCATGATCTTCTGCAGGGCCGTGAGCCCGTCCATCTTGGGCATGGTGATGTCCATGGTCACCACGTCCACGTTCGGAAAGAGCTCCTTGTACTTCTCGTAGCCCTCCAGGCCGTCCCCCGCCGTGGCCACGACCTGGTATCCCTCGGAGGTGAGGATCTGGTTCAGCTGCTTGGCCACGAACATGGAATCGTCCACGATCAGGACGCGGTACGGGGTCCCCTCGGGCTTGAGCCCGTCCGGCCGCCGCGCGTTGATCTCGGGAAAATCCTCTTTGGTCTTCATGCCGTCCTCTCCCCGCGCCTAGCCGCGTTCCCGGATGGCCACGTTGATCTCCAGCTTGCCCTGGGCGGTTTCCATGGGGACGATGAGGGCCTCCACGTCCTGGTCGGAGACCTCCATGTTCTCCCCCGTGAAGATCGCCGGGGGCGTCAGGTCGAACTTGAATCCCAGCTCGTGGAGCTTGGTGACCGCCTGGGCGGTGATCATGTTCGCCAGCTCGGTGATGGTGGCCTTGACGAGCTCGTCCATGACCTTGAGCTCCTCCCCGTTCATGACCGAGGCGACCTTCAGGGCCGTGGGCTTGTCCATGTCGAAGAGGACCCGGCCTTCCACGTCCCCGGCCAGACCGACGATGGCCGCCACGCCCATCACCGGGATGGACGTGGACTTGAGGTACAGTTCCCCTCGCTTGACGTCCCCCTGGAGGACTTCCTTGAGGACGTTGAACGCGGACTCCACGAAGGGGTTGATGTATTCGACTCTCATCTCTTTCTCCCGTCTATCGAATCATGCCTTGGCGAACGCCGACACCGCACCGGAACTCAGGGGCTTCCAGGCGTCGGTCGCGGCGGTTTCGTTGGTACCCAGGATAAGCAGTCCCGCTCCCTTGAGCTTTTCGTGGAAATCGTTCAGCACCCGACCCTGTTCCTCCGGGGCGAGGAAGGACAGCATGTCCCGGCAGAGGATCAGGTCCACCGGCGGCAGGGGGTTGGAATTCAAAACGTCGTGGAACTCGAAGAAGATGGAGTCCCGGATCGCCGGGTCGAAGGTCCAGCCGTTGCGGCCCTTGACCAGGAACTCCCGGTAGGGCTCCGGGACCTCGTCGACGTCGAAGACCATGTTCGGGGCCATGGAGATGGCCAGCAGGTCCGAGTCGTTCGCCCAGATCTTCACCCGGGCCTGGGGATACTTCCGCCGCAGGGCGCAGGCCAGGGACCAGGTCTCGAAGCCCTTGCCGCAGCCGGGATTCCAGACGTTCAGGCTCCGGCCGTCCGTCTCCGGCAGGCAGGAGGTGACCGCGTCCAGGTAATCCGCGCCCCATAGGGTCCCGGTATAGGGGGAGGAGAATCCGTCCAGGAAGGCGTCCGCGTCGGCTTCCTCGTGGAGCTGGAGATCCGTCCCCTTCCGGAGGCGTTCCCATTCGGAGAACCGGGTCCGGAACCAGGCTTCGTTCACGGCGGTGACGGCGAAGTGCCGGAAGGAGTAGAGGCCCTCCTTCACGAAGCCGGAGGTCATCTCGGCTTCCACGGTCTGCGACCGTTCGGTTCCCGACCGCGCGGCCGCCGGTCCCGGGGCGCCGGTCCGGGCGGGAGGCGTCGCCGCCGCGGGCGCCTCGTAGTGGGCGGGATGCTCCTCCCGCTCGGCCTTGGGGGAGAAGATCTTGGCGATGTCCAGGATGATGTAGAGTTTCCCGGCGTTCTCCACGATCCCCCGGATGTACTTGACGTTGATGTCCCCGAAGATGGGGTGCGGGGGCTGGATGGACGACCGGGAGATGCCCACGACCTTGTCGATGCTGTCCACGATCACCCCGAAGACGTGGTCCTCCACCCGCAGGATCAGCAGGCTTTCGAGGGCGTCCTCCTCCCGCTTTTCCACGGGCAGGTGGAACATGACCCGGAGGTCGATGACGGAGATGATGTCGCCCCGGAGGTTGTAGACCCCCCGGACGAAGGGGGCCACGTTCGGCACGTAGGTGAAGCGGCCCGCCCGGGCGATCTCCTTCACGTTCATGATGTCGATGCCGTATTCCTTGCCCCCCAGGGAAAAGGTGACCATCTTGAAGTCGACCTTCTCGGCCTTCTCCTTGCGGCCTTCCTCCGGCCGCTCGAGGATAGCGGCGTCCAACGGGTTCGCCTGGCTCGTCATGCTGTCCTCCCCACGGTCCTCATCGGACGGCTCCTTCCAGCCGCTGGCGTTCTTCCTTTTCCCGCTTGAGCCCCAGCTCCAGGAGCTGGCTCACGTCGATGATGAGGCATACGGACCCGTCCCCCAGGATCGAGGCGCCCGCGATCCCCGGGGAGGCCGTGTACTGGTCCCGCAGGGGCTTTATGACCACGTCCTCCTCCCCGATGAGGGAGTCCACCATGAGCCCCACCCGCTTCTCGTTGGTCCCGACGATGACGACGAAGTTGTACTCCTTCTGTCCGGAGGAAGGTATCCGGAAGAGCCGGTCCAGGCGGAGGAGGGAGACCACGTCGCTGCGGACGTTGAAGACCTCGTAGTTGTCGATCATACGGATCTCTTCCGGCTTGATGCGGTGGGACTCGATGACCGAGGTGATGGGAATGGAATAGGTCTCCCGGCCCACCCGGACCAGGAGGCCCTGGATGATCGCCAGGGTCAGGGGAAGCTTGATGCTGAACTTGGTGCCCTTGCCGGGTTTGGAGGTGACCGCCACGGAGCCGTTGAGCTTCTCGATCTGCCGCCTAACCACGTCCAGGCCGACTCCCCGTCCCGAGATGTTCGTGATCGCGGAGGCCGTGCTGAACCCGGCCTCGAAGATGAGGTTGAAGGCCTCCACGTCCGTGAGGACCTTGTTGGGATGGATGAGACCCCGCTCCACGGCCTTCTTCTTGACGGCCTCCACGTCGATGCCCTTGCCGTCGTCCTCGATCTCGATGATGATCATGTTGCCTTCGTTGGAGGCCCGGAGGTGCACCGTCCCCGTCTCGGGCTTTCCGGCCGCCAACCGGGCCTCGGGGCTTTCCACGCCGTGGTCCAGGGCGTTCCGGACGGAGTGCATGAGGGGATCCAGGAGGTCCTCGATCACCGACTTGTCCAGCTCCGTCTCCTCGCCCTCGATGACCAGGTCGACCTTCTTGGCCAGGCTCTTGGAGAGATCCCGGACCAGCCGGGGGAAGCGGCTGAAGATCTGGCTGATGGGCACCATGCGGATGCGCATGACCCCTTCCTGGAGCTCCCCGGTGATCCGGCCCAGGTTCTGGGCCGTGGACCGGAACTTGGCCACCGTGGACTTGAACTCCGCCTCGAAGGGATCGTGGGCGGCGGCCAGGACGGCCCAGCGCTCCTGGAGGGCCTTCTTCATCTCCTTGACGGTCTTTCCGGAGGCCAGGGCCTCGCTCACCTCGTCGAAGAATTCCTTGAGCTTGTCCCGGAACTCCGACTGCGCCGCGGTGAAGGTGCCCTGGAGCTCCGAGAACTGGGAGCTGATCTGGTTGAAGGTTGCCTTGTTGATGACCGTCTCGGACACGAGGTTGAGGAGGTTGTCGATGCGGCGGGAATCCACCCGGAGGATGGAACCCTGCTGCACCTTCGGCCCCGCGGCCTTCCGGTCCCCTTCCTCGGCGGCCTCCTCGGGATGCTCCTCCGCCGCGGCGGCCGGGGGTTCCGGAGCCGCGGGAGACGGGGCCGGGGCGGACGCAGCGGCGTTCTTGCGGGCCACAGCCCGGGCCAGCTCGTCCTCGGTGACCGCCCCCGGGGAGGCCGGGGCGGAGGGTTTGGCGACGGGCTTGGCCGCGGAGGGCGCCTTGGCCCGCGCGGCCGGGACTGCCGGAGCGCCGACGGCTTTTCCGCCATCCTCGAAGGTGAGTTCCGTGACCCGGACGTCCCGGACCACCTCGGGGATGCGGGCCTTGCGGTCCAGGTCCTCGGCGGACTTCTCGGTGGCGACGTAGTAGTCCACCTCGGGATAGAACTGGTCCTCGTATAGTTTTTCGAAATCCGGATGGGTCTTGAGCACCGTCCCCGTGTCCCGCAGGGCGGCGAAGGCGTGGATGGCGCTGACCGTCTTCATGAGGTTCGACTCGTCGAAGACGACGGTTATGCGGTATACCCGGCGGTCCTTGCCCGCCGCTTCCTTGAGTTCCAGGATCTCGTATTCCGTGAGCCCCGCGGCCGACACCGGTTGGGTCGGCACGGCACCCTCGGCGGGCTTCGCGGCCGCGGGTTTCGCGGCGGCGGTCGGCTGGGCCTTGGCCGCGGGCGCCTTGGCGCCCCCCTTGGCCTTGGGCGCCTCTCCGGGAAGGAAGCCGGCCAGGGCTTCCTGGACCGCCGAGGCGTCCCCGTCGTAGACGGCCCCCTCCATGCGGGCTTCCAGCATGGCCTTGATCACGTCGATGGCCTTGAGCAGGACGTCCACGGCCTCTTCGGTCACCTTGAGGCGGTCCGAGCGGATCTCGTCCAGGACGTCCTCCACGAGGTGGGTGAAGCCCTGGAGCTCCATCATCTGCACCGTCGCGGCCCCGCCCTTGAGGGTGTGGGCCGCCCGGAAGATCTCGTCCACGGCGTCCCGATTCCCCGGATCATTCTCCAGCACCAGGATGTTCTGTTCCAGGGCATCCACCTGGCTCTGGGCTTCGGCGAAAAAATCCTTGAGGAGTTCCTCGTTGTTCGGGTCAAGGTAATCGCTCATTATGGTATCATCTTATACGGAATGGAGATTAAGTCAAGATTCGACGAGGGATCCCGATATCGCCGAAAATGGTATAGACTATAGGGGGAGATGTTCCGAAACTTATGCTAGCTGAAAAGCCTGGGATGAGGTGATCCGATGACAAGTTCCCGCGGCGCGGCCTGGGCCGTGCTGATCCTGGTCCTGGCGGCCGCCCCCCTTTCCGGCCTGGAGCTCGCGACGGAAGCCCGGGCGGGCAATCTTTTCCTGCCCTGGAGTCAGGACGCCGCCACGGTCGGCGTCTTCCCGGCGGACAACTTCTTCTGGGGCGCCGCGGTCGCCGTCTCCGACTCCGTCGGGGACAGCCTGTCCTACCGGATCGGCTACGAGACCGATCCCGTCCTCCGGCACCTCGTCTCGGTCCTCCTGACCTACGACCTGGGCTTCGCCCAGTTCAGCGCGGGCCCCTTCCTGGGGGCCTTCAACTCCCGGGAAGCCCCCCTCAAGGGCGGACTCTCCACATCCCTGCGCCTGGAGTGGCCCGGCCGGGTCTTCGCCTCCTTCCGGTCCGACTCCTCCCTGGGCGGGGGCCTGCTGGCCGCGGGGGACTACATCCAGGAGATGACGGAGATCAGCGCGGGCTGGTACGTGTACAACGCCATCTGCACCCTGTCCATGCAGACCAAGAAGTTCTACCTCCAGGAGACCGCCTCCCTCATGACCCAGGACCGCCTGTCCCGGTACACCTTCGACGTGAACGTGTACCGGAAGGGCGCCCCCCTGACCCTGGTCTGGACCCTGGGCTACCAGGCCCTTTCCAAGACCTGGGATTCGGGGCTGCCGGCGACCGACACCCTGGGGAGCGTGATCCTGGGGACCCGGGCGGACTGGAGGGTCGCCCGGAAGCTCCGCATCACCGCGAGGCTGGAGACCAGCGTCTTCTCCTTCGGGACCGACGGCCTCTCCGGCCAGAGCCCCGATCCGGGAGCCTTCCTCTTCGACGCGGGCCTGGGGGTGATCTACCGTATCGGGGACGGCGTCTCGGGCGGCTCGCCCTCCGCGCCGTAAGCCCCGCACGGGAACGGCGCATTCGGCGGCCGGACGCTTCCGGCCGCCGTACACTTCCGGCGAGACTACTCGCTCTTGAGGGCCCAGCGGCCCTCGACCTGGGAGAACCGGGAGGCGTCCACCACGAGGACCCGTCCGTCCTCCCCGGAGATGCGCACCCGGCCGGCGGGAACGTTGATCTCGGTGACCCGGAAGACCACCCCCTCCCACTGGAACCGCGCCCCCTCGGGGGGTATGCTCCGCCGGGCTTCCCGGTAGAAGCCGAACTCGTAGGCCAGGCAGCAGAGCAGGCGGCCGCAGGGGCCGGATATCTTCATGGAGTTGAGGGACAGGTTCTGGTCCTTGGCCATCTTGATGGAGACCGGGACCAGCTTGTCCGTGACGCCGTGGCAGCAGAGGACCCGGCCGCAGACGCCGCAGCCCCCGGTGACCCGGGCCTCGTCCCGCACGCCGATCTGCCTAAGCTCGATCCGCATCTTGAACACCGAGACCAGGTCCTTCACCAGTTCCCGGAAGTCCACCCGGGAATCTGCAGTGAAGAAGAAGAGGACCTTGGGCTCCTCGAGGAGGTAATGGGCGGACACCAGCTTCATGGGCAAATGACGCGCGGCGATCCGGTCCTGGCAGACCTTGAAGGCCTGCCGTTCCTTCTCCGCGTTCTGGGTCTTCCGCTCGAGGTCCGCCGGGGTGGCGACCCTCTCGATCCGGGCGATCTCCTCGGGGGATACGTACCCGGGGCTCCGGATGAGCCCCATGACCCGGCAGAGGTCCCGGCCGTACCGGGTGGATACCAGCACATAGGTGCCGACGCCCAGGGTCGAAGGGCCGGCTTCCGGGGCGTCGGGCCGCGCGGCCTCGAGGGTGGGCTCCGGAACCGCCGTCGGGTCCGGGATCCGTTCGGCCTCGGGATTCCCGCCGACCCCGGGTTCCCCCGCCGTCTCCGCGGCGGGCTCCCCGGCCGGGGTCGCCGACAGGTCCGGGATCGGGGGCGCCTCCGGGGCCGGGACGGGCTCCGGGGCCGCGGGCTTCGGAACGGGACCGTCGAAGACGGCCAGGAAGGTCTCGTGGGAGTGCTCGATGGCCAGCCGGTAGAGGGGCCAGGGCAGGGACGACGGGGGCCGGGTTTCCCTCCGCTCCGCGTCCGCGCCCTCGTCCTCCAGGTGCCGGAGCTCCTCCTCGGTCATATCGTGATCCGCGTACCGCGTCATCGTTCCTCCATGAGGCTCACTGCAGGAGATCCACCAGGATTCCGTAGATCTCGTCCACCTTCCGCAGGATCTCCAGCTGGCTGCGCTGGGTGGACAGGATTTCCGCCGCGAGCCGTTCGAGCTTCTGGTCCACGACGGACAGGATAACGTATTTTTTGCGTTTCAGGATATTGGTCCCCGAAGTTTTCTCCTCCAGGGCGTACGCCCGGGAAACCACGTAATGGACGAAGTTGCGCACCGCCAGCTTGTAGGCCACCACGGCCTCCGAATTGGGGTCCCGCTTCAGATCCTCCCCGAGCCCGTGGACGTCGTCCAGCATGGCCTCCAGGTCCGCCTGGGAGTAGGGGGCGTCCGCCACGGAATCGGTGTGGAACCCGTCCTCCTCGGCCTTCTCGGCCTTTCCCAGGAGGGTCCGGAAGACTCCCCGGCCCTTGTCGACCTTCCGCTCCTCCCGGGGCTTTCTCCCCGAGAGTCCGGGCACGAGCCCCGACAGGAGGTTGTCCGGGAGGTCTATCTTCGCCATGGGCCTTCGGTTCCCGCCCCCTTGCGGGGATCCGCCGGATCGACGACGGGGACCCGGGTGCCGTGCCGGGCCTGGAAGTCCAAGAGGGCCTCCTCGGCCTTCTCGACCCGGCCGCTGACCTCCACGTCCCCGTGGATGACGATGTCCCCCTCCGCGTCCAGCCGGGGGGCGAAGACGTTTCCCACGATGACGGCCCCGTCCAGCACCGAAAGCCGCTCGGTGACGCAGACGTCGCCCTTGACCAGGCCGCCGATGATGGCGGACCGGGCCTGGATCGAGGATTCGCACCGACCGGCCTGGCCGACCACGACCTTTCCCGTGGACCGGATGGCCCCGAGGACGTCCCCGTCCACCCGCACCAGGCCGTCCACGACCAGGTCCCCCCGAAGGGTGCTGCCCGTGCCGACGAGGGAGTTCACCAGGGAGTCGCGGAGGTTCGCCATGGGGGTATCCTATCCGGAGGGGCTTACTGCGTCAACGCGGAACTGGAGCGGATGTTCAGGAACCGGAGGGGATCGATGGTCTCGGTGCCCAGGTGCACCTCGTAATGGAGGTGGGGACCCGTGGTGAGCCCGGTGTTGCCCAGATACCCGATGACCTGGCCCTGCTGGACCTTCTGGCCCTTCTGGACCCGGACCGACTGGAGGTGGGCGTAGCGGGTGAAGAACCCGTGCTTGTGCTCCAGGATGATGTTGTTGCCGTAGCTGGGGTCGTACCCGATGTTGGCGACCTTCCCGTCCGCGGTGGCCACGACGGCATCCCCCATCCGGAACGTGGAGATGTCCAGCCCCTTGTGGAGGTACCAGGAACCGTAGAAGGGATTCTCGTTCTGGCCGTAGTACATCGAGATGTGGCCGATCCCGCCCTTGACGGGCCAGAGGTTCGGGATCTCCGAGAGGACCTCGCTCTGGGAGGCCACGACGCCGCCCAATTCCTTGACCGCGTCCACCGTCTTCTCCAGGTAGCGGGTGACCTTCCGGATCTCCCCCACCTCCCGCAGGGATCCGCGTCCGGCCTCCTCGACGTCGAAGAAGGCGGCCAGGTCCCCGTCCCGGTCCCCCGAGGAGGACGACGAAGGCTGGATGCCGATCCGGGACAGGGTGGAGGACAGGGCGGCCTCGAAGTTGCGGGCGGCCTTGATCAGGGTCGTGGTCTCGTCCCGGACCGCGTCGAGGTCCGCCTGGGTGGATCGGAGGTCGGAGACCTTGCCGGACAACAGGCGGGCGGTGCTTCCGAACCGGGAGGTCGCGAAGACGGACACGGACAGGATCACGCCCAGGGCCAGGAGGATGCCCGCCAGGCCGAAGAAGCTGAGTTGGAGATTGAGGATCCGCTTCTCCGTGTGGGGGACCAGCATGATGGTGAGCTTTTGCCGGCCGGCCTTCACGAAGCGCCGGAGGAAATCCCGCAGGGACGCGGCCCCGCGGGTTAGGACGGCGACGAGCCGCTGAACCAGAGAATTCTCCAGCTTCTTATATCGTTTCAGAGTCGACACCCGCGCTCCTTGAGACCCCGCGATGACAGCTATCGGAGTAGTTTAACACCTAGATTATCGGTTTGTCAAAGGCAATGCGCCAGCGGGAAACCGCTACCCTCCCCGTACCGCGCCCCGGAGCTTGTCGAGGAATCCCTGCTGGTCGTCCACGTTGAACACGGCCCGGGAGGCCTCCCCGCCGGCGGCGGGATCCCAGGACAGGGCGATCTCCGGGAAGGCGGCCCCCAGGATCCGGGACAGCCAGGTCCGGCGCGGCTCCTCCAGGCCCCGGAGGGCCTCCCGGGGGATCCGGAACTCCACGGGTTCGGGATCCTCCCGGCCCCGAAGGGTGAACAGTCCCCGGACCCAGTTCTCGGACTTCCTCCCCAGGAAGTGGAAGGAGCGGTCCGTCAGGACGAGGATGCCCCAGACCCCCTCCCGGGGCGCCCCGGGTCCCAGCCACTGGCCCATGGCCCGGGCTTCCACGGTTTCCCCGGTATCGCGCTCGTAGTCCCGCCAGAACGTCTCCGCATCCCGGGTCATGTCGCCTCCCATTTCGAACGCCCGCCGCGGCCGAAGCCGCGGCTCCGGATCATCGGCCGCCCTGGGCGGCCGTAGAAACCTCGGCCCAGGCGTCCCAGGTCTTCTGCCGCTCGGCGTAGACCCCCCGGGCCAGCTCGGCCACCCCGGCGCCCAGGAAGATCCGCAGGGGCGGTTCCGGGGAATCCGCGACCGCGAGGATCGCCGCGGCCGTGGCCTCCGGGTCCCCCGACTGGAGGCCCGAGCCCACGCGGCCGGCGCCCTCGTAGGGGGCCGCTTTCGGGGCGTGCGCCGCGGAGGGACCCCTCCAGTCCGTGCCGAAGGGCCCCGGCTCGATCAGGGTGATCCGGATGCCGAAGCCCGCGACCTCCTTGGCCAGGGACTCGCTTATTCCCTCCACGGCCCATTTGGAGGCGTGGTAGAGCCCCAGGAAGGGGAAGGACACGACGCCTCCCAGGCTGGACACCTGGAGGATCCGTCCGCCCCCGCCTTCCCGCAGGACCGGCAGGACCGCCTGGGTGACCCAGAGGGTGCCGAAAAAGTTCGTCTCCATCTGGGCCCGGGCCTGCTCCTCGGTGACGTCCTCCACGGCGCCGAACAGTCCGTACCCGGCGTTGTTCACGACCACGTCCAGCCGCCCGAACCGGGCCTTCGCCTCGGCCACGGCCCGGAAGGCCGCGGCCCGGTCCCGCACGTCCAGGGCCAGGGGCAGGATCGAGTCCCCGAAGGCGGCGGAGAGATCCCGAAGGGTCTCCGGATCGCGGGCGGTCGCCGCCACCCGGTCTCCCCGGGCCAGGGCCGCCCGGGTCCAGATCCGTCCGAAACCCTTGGACGCGCCGGTGATGAACCATGTTTTCCGCGACATCGATGCTGCTCCTTGCCCGAGTATAATCCGCACTATACTACAATTCGCCCCTTCATTGAAAATCCCCGGACCGCTACGATATAGTTAAGTGGATGAAAATACTGGCCCGGGAAGAGTGGAGCGCGGAGCGGCCCCTTCCGCTTTCGAGCGACGGGAGCCTGCGGCTCTTCTTCGTCGGGGCGGGAAGCGCCTTCTCCAAGAAGTACTACCAGACGAACCTCCTCGTGACCAAGGGCGATACCCACCTGCTGATCGACTGCGGGACACGGACCCCCGAGGCCCTGGCCTTCCTGGGACTGCCGGTCACGAAGATCGACAATTTCCTCATCACCCACTCCCACGCGGACCACATCGGCGGGCTGGAGGAGGTGATGCTGGTGAACCGGTACGGTCCCAAGCGGAAACCCTCCATCGTGATCTCCCGGGCCTACCAGCGTCTCCTGTGGAACGCGTCCCTCCGGGGCGGCTGCGCCTACAACGAGCGGCACGACGATCGGGACCTCGAGTTCGAGGACTTCTGGGTCCCCGTCCGGCCCAAGAGGATCCCCGGGGCGGACCGGCAGCTCTCGGTGGCCCGGATCGGCTCCCTGCGGCTTACCCTCTTCCGGACCAAGCACATCCCGGACAACGCGGAGACCTGGCGGGAATCCGCCCCGAGCCACGGGGTGATCCTGGACGACCGCGTCCTGTTCACCAGCGACACCCGCTTCGACCCCGGCATGGTCCTGGACCTCGACCGGACCTACCGCTTCGAGGCGATCTTCCACGACGGCCAGCTGTTCACCGGGGGCGTGCACGCGTCGATGGACGAACTGTCCGCCCTGCCGCCGGAAGTGAAGTCCCGGACCTACCTCATGCACTACCAGGACACCGCGTCCTCCCAGGCGGACCGGGTGCGGGACCTCGGATTCGCGGGGTTCACGGAGCAATGGCGACACTACGACTTCGACTGATACTCTCCCTCTCCGCAGCCTTCCTGGTCTCCTGCGCGACCGCGCCCCGGAGCCCTACCCCGCCGGAGGAACCGCCGGACCCGGCGTCCGCTCCGGCCGTCTGGCTGGAGGCGGGCGGAATCCCGGTCCACGCCTTCGACCAGGGACCCCGGGACGCGGATATCCTGGTCCTGGGAGTCCACGGGTGGGGAGCCTCCGGCGCGGAGGGCCTGGCGTTCGGCCGGGCCCTGGAGCGCGAGGCCCGGTCGGCCGCCGCCCCGGAATCCGGATCGCCCACGGTCCGGCTCGTGTCCCCGGACCTTCCCGGGTCCGGGGCTTCCGGCAAGCCCGAGGCTCCCTACACACCGGAGTGGTTCGTCGGGATCCTGGACGGCCTTCGGGAAGCCCTCGGACGGGAGAAGGTGGTCCTCGCCGGGCACTCCCTGGGGGGACGCCTGGCCCTGGAATACGCCCTGGTCCACCCGGACCGGGTGGAGGCCCTGGTCCTCCTGGCCCCGGCGGGCCTGGCCGAGTCGTTCTATCCCCTGGACCGCTGGGCCCTGGGCCGGGACTCGATCATCCGCGCGGGGGCGAACCTGACGACCGAGCGGCTGTACCTGCGGTTCTACCGGAACCGGGTGGTGCGGGATCCCCGGTACGCGTATCCCGGGATCGCCGAGTGGGCGATCGCCGGGCTCCGGACCCCGGAAGGGCGGCAGGCCCTGCGAGAGACGACCCGGCACGCCCTGGCCGCCCCGGACCTCACGGACCGGCTGGAGGAGATCGAGGTGCCCGTCTTCCTGGTCTGGGGACGAAAGGACGAGGTCCTGCGGTTCGAGTCCTCCGCAACCTATCTCCAGCTCCTCCCCGACCTGAGGGGCTTCCTGGCCCTGGAGGACTGCGGGCACCACCCCCAGACCGAACGCTCCGAGGAGACCGCCCGGGCCGTCTACCGCTTTCTTTCGGACCTCAGAGCCGCCGGAATCTCCCCGCCCTGACCCCGGTCTCCCCCGGACCCGAGAGCCCCGCCGGAAATCCCTCCCGCCGTAGCAGCCGGGGCAGACGCCGCAGGCAGGCGGCGTAGCCCGGGGGCTCCCGTCCCCCGGACAGCCGCAGGGGCGCGAGCAGGATCCGGCCGTCCCGCCCTAGGAATACGGAGACCCAGATCCGGCAGTCCCCGGCCCCTCCCGCGGCCCCCTCCAGATCCGGGAGCCCCAGGGCCCGGAGGGCTTCGGAGGAGGTCCTGGGACGAGAGCGGGCTCGAACTATGGCCATAAGCCAGGATCGACTCGCTATAAGCAAATTGTCAAGCAAGGGGCCCGGGGCTAGCATCAAGCCACCGAAGGGAGACGATCCCGTGGCGGAACTCCAGGCCGTATTCATCCAGAACCTCAAGAAGGAGCGAAGCCGCCTGAGGATCTCCCAATCGACGTTGGCCGAGCGCGCCGAGCTCTCCCCGGGGTACATCGGGGAGATCGAGAGCGGCCGTAAATTCCCCTCCGTCGACAACGTGGAACGCCTCGCCCGGGCCCTGGAAGTCCCGCCCTACCGCCTGTACATGTCCGACCGGGACCTGGAAGACCTGCTCGCTCCCGAGGGGAGACCCGCCTGGGCCCGGGCCGCCCTGGTCCGCTGGGCGGCGGAGATGCTGGGGAAGTACGCGGGGGAAGAGGGTGGTCAGTGAACGGTGGACCGTGAACGGAAGTGGGCTTCCTAGCGCGGCCGCGGTTCACGGATAGGCGGGAACCGCGAAGTGATTTAGGTACTGTTCACCGTCCACGGTTCACCTCTTCTTATACCGGATGAACACCTGCTTCCCGGGATCCACGGCGTTGGTGCGCTCGTCGATCTCGAACCAGCCGGAGGATCGGATCAGCTCCCCCAGCTTCCGGAAGCCATAGTTGCGGGGGTCGAACTCGGGCTGGCGGTTGGCCACGTACTGGCCCACCGGCCCCAGGTAGGCCCACCCGGACTCGTCCGCGGCGTCCTCCACCGCGGCCCGGAGCATGGCCTGGAGCTTGCGGTCGTTCTTCCAGTCCGCGGCCACCACCTCCTTGGCCTTCTCGGGCTTGGCCTTCTCCGGCGCCGCCTCCTCGTCCGCCTCCCGCAGGATCTCGGTGTAGATGAACTTGTCGCAGGCCGCCACGAAGGGCTTGGGGGTCTTCTTCTCCCCGAAGCCCAGGACCAGTTTTCCGGATTCCCGGAGCCGGGCCGCCAGGCGGGTGAAGTCCGAGTCGCTGGTCACCACGCAGAAGCCGTCCAGGCGCTCGGAATACAGGAGGTCCATGGCGTCGATGATCATGGCCGAGTCCGTGGCGTTCTTCCCGCTGGTGTACGCGAACTGCTGGATGGGCTGGATGGCGTAGGCCAGGAGCTTGTCCTTCCAGTGCCGTAGGTTCGTGGTGGTCCAGTCGCCGTAGATCCGCTTTACGCTGGCGATCCCGTACTTGGCCACCTCCGCGAGGAGGCCGTCCACGATCCAGGCCTGGGTGTTGTCGGCGTCGATCAGGACCGCCAGCTTCAACTGCATGGTGTCGTCTTTCTTATTGGGCATCGTAGTCATGTTCTTCTCCAAACAATGTAGTCTTGATACGTTTCACGTGGCTCAGGGAACTCACCGGCAAGAGCCGGATCCTCCCGTCCTCCGCGTCGGAGGCCCGCAGGACGAGCCCCCTCTCGGTCTTCTCCAGCTCCAGGGGCCGGACCCGCATCCTCTCGGGACGTCCGTCGGGATCCCGGGCCAGGATCTCCAGGATCGCCCCTCCCGAGCGCAGGACCTTCTCCACCACCCGCACCTTCCCGAGGTAATCCAGGGCCCCGGCCTCCATGCCCGGTCCGTCCGACTCCCACCGGGACAGCTGGTCCTCGGTCAGGATGAGCCGCCGTTCGATCCGCTCCGCGAGCTCGGCCTTCCGGCTCTCCGGCACGTCCAGTTCCGCCAGCCGGTCCCGGAGCCGGAACCGGGGATCCTCCGGTCCCGCGCCCCGGTCCGGCCCCGGTGCCGCGAGGTCCCGCGCCCAGGGAGGCGGTTCCGATGTCCGGACGGCCGCGCCCGGGACTCCCGTCGACCCGCGCGCCGGGGCGATTCCCCGACGCTCCGACCGGAAGCCCGCCCGGCGGATCCGGGGGGCGGGGATCCCCGCCTTCTCCAGGGCCGCCCGGATGAGCCCGGGATCGTCGCCCTCCAGGAGCCAGGCCCCCTCGGCCACGGCTTCCCCCCGGAGTCCCGCCAGGGCGGGAGCGTTCTCCGCACGGGTCCGGGACGGCCCGTCCGCGGCCAGGACGTATCCGTAGTACAGCCTAACGGAAAGATGCTCCTTTTCCCAGCCCGCCAGGGAGAAGGCCAGGCTCTGGGGGAGGGGCCGGCCGGAGAGATCCTCCAGGGTCCGGGCGATGCGCTCCGATCCGAGTCCGGCGTCCAGGGCACGCCGGACGCTCCTTCGGTCCAGAACGCAGGCCCAGACCTCCCCCCGGCTCTCCAGGCGGGCCACGGTGCCCGCGAAGACCCGGGCCGCCGGATCCGCCTCGGGCAAGACAGCCAGGGCGTGGGAGGCTTCCACCACCAGGACCGGACCGGACCGGACACCGGCCGCGCCGTCGGTTCCGGCCGACTTCGGGGCCGCCCCCGGGAGGCGCCGGGAGGGAGCCGCCCGGACCAGGCCCGCGGGGGTGCGGCGGACCAGGCC
The DNA here is from genome assembly GCA_937873275.1 of uncultured Spirochaetota bacterium. Lineage (GTDB taxonomy): Bacteria > Spirochaetota > Spirochaetia > Treponematales > UBA12059 > JAAYUR01. The sequence continues at coordinate 4,823 of CALMRC010000200.1, read as the reverse complement.
GAACCGGATCAGGGCCTCCGCGGAGGCCTCCGCCCGAGCCGCCCCCGCGGTGCCCCGGGTTTCCAGGCGGAGGAGGGCCAGGCGGCGGAGGCCCGCCTCGTCGACGGCGGTGCCCGGGGGCAGGGCCGCGGCGACGGCCTCCAGAAACCGCGCTCCCTCCTCGAGGGAAGCCCGGGGGGGCGGAGGCGCCGGATCCGCGTCGGGCCGGAAGGAGAGCTCCAGGGAGGCCGCGGCCAGGAGGAAGGGCAGACGCTCCCCCCAGTCCTCCGCGGCGGCGGCCAGCCGCTCCATGTCCGGTCCGTCCCGGGATCCCTCCGGTCCGGACAGGAATCCCGCCCCCCGGAACCCCGCGAGCAGGGCGTCCAGGACTCCCTCCCGGGAACCCTCGGCGCCGGGGGTTCCGCCGGCCCCGGGGGCGAGGGGTGTCGGACCGGAATCCCCCGGCCCGTCGCCCAAACCGAGCTCCGGCAGGAGTGCCGCCAGCCGGGCTTGGCACCGCTTGGCCGGACGGCCGTCCCGGCGCAGGGATCCGTCCTCGTGGAAGAGGACCGACGCGAGGGCGCAGACCGTGTCCGCGTCCACGAGGGGGGGCGGGATCGGACCCTCCGCGGGCCGGCAGCCCAGGAGTCCCCGGAGGTCCGCCTCCCGGGCCAGACGCTGGGCCAGGGCGGGAGTCACGGCCAGGACCGGCCCCTTCGGCCCCGGGGCGCGGAAAAGGACCAGCCGGTCCCGGAGATTCGAAAGACGGAGGGAGACCTCCCAAGGCCCCCGCTCGTCCGCGAAGAGTTCCCGCAGGAAGCCCTCCGGGCAGGGTCCCGCCGCGGCCAGGGCCCCCAGGATCCGGGCGTCCAGGGGATCCAGGAGGGCCGCCTGGGCTTCCGCGGTCTGGGGCCTCTTCAGGAAGGCCTCGAGCCGGGTTACCAGGGCGTGCTTGTTGAAGGGCGTGGGAACGGTCCCCAGGTAGTTCCTCGCCACGGACAGGAAGGCCTCGGTGTCCTCCGCCAGCAGGGCGTCCCTCCAGGCCTGGACGGGCAGGGTCGTCAGTTCCACGGATCCCCGTCCCAGGACTCGATGGTGTACCGGTACCCCTGCTCCGCCAGGAAACGGTGACGGTTGGCGGCGAAGTCCTCCTCCCCGGTGAACCGGGACACCAGGGAGTAGAACCAGGAGTTCCGGTCCTTGGGCCGCAGGATCCGGCCGAGCCTCTGGGCCTCCTCCTGCCGGGACCCGAAGGCCCCGGAGACCTGGACGGCCACGGAGGCGTCCGGGAGGTCGATGGCGAAGTTGGCCACCTTGGAGACCACGATGATCCGCACCTTCCCGGACTTGAAGTCCCCGTAGATCCGCTCCCGCTCCGCGTTCGGCACCGCCCCGGTCACCAGGGGGGCCCCGAGGTCCTTGGCAATGGCCCCCAGCTGGTCCAGGTACTGGCCGATCACCAGGATGGAGTCCTCCGGGTGGTTGGCCGCGAGTTCCCGGACGATCCCGAGCTTCCGGGGATTCTCCGCGGCGATCCGGTGCTTGGCCCGGGTCTCCGCCACGGCGTACCGGACCGCCGCCTCCTCCGGGAGGTCCACCCGGATCTCCCGGCAGAAGGCTTCGGCGATGAAGCCCTTGCGCTCCAGGTCCTTCCAGGGAACGTCGTACTTCTTGGGGCCGATGAGGCTGAAGACGTCCTCCTCCCGGCCGTCCTCCCGGACCAGGGTGGCCGTCAGGCCCAGGCGGCGTACGGCCTGGATCTCCGCCACCACCCGGAAGACCGGGGCGGGCAGGAGATGGACCTCGTCGTAGATCACGAGCCCCCACTTCTCCCGGCGGAAGAGGTCGAAGTGGGGGTAGTCCGCGTCCTTGTCGGGTCTCCACACCAGGACCTGGTAGGTGGCGATCGTCACGGGGCGGACCTCCTTGCGGGCCCCCGTGTACTCCCCGACGTCCCCGGGCGCCAGGTCCGTCTTGTCCGCCAGCTCGTCCATCCACTGGTGGACCGCCGCCACGTTGGTGGTGACCACCAGGGTCTTCCGGCCGATCTCCGAGGCGGCGGCCATGGCCACCACGGTCTTGCCCGCCCCGCAGGGAAGGACCACGACCCCGTACCCCGTGCCGGGCCCCCGGTCCCCCAGGAAGGCCGCCACCGCGTCCCGCTGGTAGGGCCGCAGGGAGAAGGGTTTCCCGGAGGCCGCGACGTCCCGAAGGGAAAAGGCCAAGGGATCCCCCTCCGCCAAGGGAGCCAGGTCCTTCACGGGCCAGCCCAGGACGGTGAGCTCCCGCTTGACGGTGCCCCGGTCCGTCAAGCGCACCCGGAAGCCCCCGGGCGAGGGGGAAAGCCACTTGGCCAGGCGCCGGGAGGAGGCGATCTCCGCGGCGATCCGCTTGTCCCCGCAGGAAAGCAGGAGCTCCCCCTCCGACTCCCCCGGCTCCAGGAGGAGCTTGCCGAACCGGGCCGCGGTCTCCCGGATGGAGTAGAGCACGCTCTGGGGAACCTCGTACCGGGACCACCGGGTCAGGACCTCCGCCGCGTCCCGGGCGGTAAAGCCCGCCGCCGCGGCGTTCCAGAGGGACAGGGGGGTGATCCGGTAGGAATGGAAGTGCTCGGGGCTCTTCTCCAGCTGGGCGAAGGGTCCCAGCTCCTCCCGGGCCTTCTCGAAGCCCGGATCGTGGGCGTCCAGGAGCAGGCTCAGGTCGCTCTGAACGATCAAGGGCTTGGGATCGGACATATCCCGGGGATTGTACCCCGGCCGGGCGGGGCTTGGCCATACACCCCCGGCGGCGGAACCGGGCACCCCGGGCTCAGGGCCGGGCCAGGACCAGGCGGATGGGCAGGTGATCGGAGTACCCCTCCCGGCTCCGGGAATCCCAGGCCCGGGGGCGGCCGTCCTCCGAGAGGAGATCCCCGGGGGGCTCGGCGGAAAAGCCCGAGAACGAGAGTCCCCGGCCGTCCAGGAGCCCCGGGGATAGAAGCATATGGTCGATCCTCTCCTCCGTATCCCCGTGGACGTAGCTGAAGCCTCCCGATTCCGGCCAGGGACTCCAGAGGGCCAGCCCGTCCGGGCCGAGACCGGCGTCCCCGGGGCGCTCCGCCAACAGGATCCGATCCTCCCGGAAGTCCGCGGCGCCGACGAGGCCCGCGGGGAGGAGGGCCGTGGGCCAGGCGCCCCCGACCCGGAGCCATTCGTCGGGATTCTCGTTGAGATCCCCCGCCAGGAGGACCTCCGCCGCCGGATCCTCCGCCAGGATCTCCGCGATCCTCCGGGCCGCCAGGGCCGCCTGGGCCCGGCGGGCGGGCTCGGTCTCCCCGGCGCCCCCGACCTTGCTCTTCCAGTGGGCCGCCAGGATCGTCAGGCGGGTCCCCTCGGCGTCCAGGACGACCTCCAGGAGGGGGCGGAGCTCCGGAGTCCGGAGTCCGGGTCCCGCGTCCAGGGAATGGGCCCGGGCTTCGACGGCGGGGAACCGGGAGAGGACCGCGCAGCGCAGGGCGGAACCCTCCCCGTCCGAAACGATCCTGCACGGCCAGGCGCCCGGCAGGAGGGCCGCCAGGTCCTCGGCGACCCGGCGGTTCTCGATCTCCTGGAGGACGAGCACGTCCGGTCCCCCGGGTGCCGCGGCCACCGCGGCCCGCGCGAAGTTGCGGAGCCGGATCCGGTAGCCCTCGGTGTCCCACTCTCCCCGGGATACGGACCACCCCGGAAACTCGACGCCGTCGTCCCGGTCGTCGAAGAGGGTCTGGAGGTTCCAGGACAGGACCACGATCTCCCGGGAGGGAGGGTCGAGGACGGAACACCGGGAGGAGACGAGGGCCAGGACCGCGAGGGCGGCCGTCGCGGCCGCGCCGAACCGGGGTAGACGCATGGAGGACCTCCGGGAGTCCGGATTCATGAACGGATGGAAGGCTCACGATCCGGGAATCGGCCGTCTCGAGGATTGGTAACATCCATAAGAAATCTGAACCACAGAGACACGGAGGTCACAGAGAAATGACGTTTCGGGAACGAGGAAGTAGAGAGAAGGAAGTACGGATGGATTGTTCAGGATCGATGATGAAGTGCGGTCATGTTCCCGGTTCTATTGCATCCTTTTTTAAAACCTGTCCATCCTGTCCGTCTTATTGCCGAAAGCTTTTTCCTTCTCCGTGTACTCCGTGATCTCCGTGGTTGATTCCTGGAAACCAAATCCTAGACGGTCAAGGCCCACTCCGCCAGCAGATCGTCCCGCGCTTGCGGCGGCAGGGAATTCGGCTCGAACCCCTCGCCCGTGATGGCCTCGAAGGCTTCCACGTACCGGGCCGCCGTCTCGACCCGGACCTCGTCCGGGATGGCGGGCGCCTCGCCGTCCCCGGTGAATCCCCTCTCCGCCAGCCAGCGGCGGAACCCTTCCTTGTCCAGTTCGCTCCGGGCCCCCGGCGCGGAGGCGCCGGATCCGGGGATCCTCCAGTATCGGCTGGAATCGGGGGTGTGGATCTCGTCGGCCAGGACCAGCTTCCCGTCCCGGACTCCGAACTCGTACTTGGTGTCCACCAGCACGAGGCCGTGCTCCCGGGCGATCTCCCGTCCCCGGAGGTACAGGGCCCGGGCGGCCCGGGAGATCTCCTCCCAGAGGTCCGCGTCCACCCGTCCCGAGCGCACCAGCTCCTCGCCGCCCGTCGGGAGGTCGTGGCCGGAAGGCTCCTTGGTGGAGGGGGTGAGGAGGGGCTCCGGGAACTCCGCGTCCAGGGACAGGCCCGGGGGGAGCGCGATGCCGGACACAGGACGCCCCGCCAGGTAGTCCCTCCAGGCGGAGCCCGTCAGGAACCCCCGGACCACGACCTCCACGGGCACCATGTCCGCCCG
>CALMRC010000199.1 GCA_937873275.1 uncultured Spirochaetota bacterium | reverse complement strand
CGCGAGCCGGACGAATGTCCGGCTCGCGCGACTCCGTGGTTAATTCCTGCAGATGTATTCCGAGGAGTACGAGATCCTGAGCGCTTCCCTGTATCGGCCCGTGACGGTCGGGACCGCGGTCCTGCCCGGAAACCTCTTCCTGGCCCCCGTAGCGGGGTACTCCGACGCGGCCTTCCGTTCGGTCTGCGCCGAGCGGGGCTGCGACCTGGCCTACACGGAGATGGTCAGCTCGGAAGCCCTGATCCGGGGACACCCGGGAACTCGGGCCCTCCTCCGGCGCGGCCAGTCCGAGAGGATGTACGCTATACAACTCTTCGGGGCGGACCCCCGGTCCCTGGCCCGGGCGGCGGAGCTCCTGGAGCCGCACCATCCCGCCCTGGTGGACATCAACTGCGGGTGTCCCGTACCCAAGATCGTACGGACCGGGGCCGGATCGGCCCTCCTGCGGAACCCCCGCCTCCTTGCGGAGATCGTCCGGGCCGTCCGGGAATCCGCCCCCGCCCCGGTGACGGTCAAGATCCGCCTGGGCTGGGACGAGGGGAGCGTGAACTACCTGGAGACGGCGGCGGCCGCCGTGGAGGCCGGGGCCGCCGCGGTGACCCTGCACGCCCGAACCCGGGCCCAGGGCTACTCGGGGAAGGCGGACTGGTCCGCCCTGGCCCGTCTGAAGGCTGCCCTCCCGGTCCCGGTCTTCGGGAGCGGGGACGTCTTCCGGCCCGGGGACGCCCGGCGCATGATCGAGGAGACCGGGGCGGACGGGGTCATGATCGCCCGGGGAGCCCTGGGAAACCCCTTCCTCTTCGGGCAGGCCCGGGCCGTGCTGGAGGGACGGGAGCCCGGGGAGCCTACCCCCGCCGAACGGGCCGCAGCGGCCCGGCGGCACCTGGCCCTGGCGATCGAGTACCTCGGGGAGCGGACCGCCTGCGTGGAGTTCCGGAAGCAGATGTGCGCCTACACCAAGGGCCTCCGGGGAGGGGCGGAGCTCCGGGCCGCCGCGGTGAAGTGCTCCTCCGCGGCGGAGTACGAGGGGGTCTTCCGGCTCTGGGATGCCGGGGCCTGAGGGCCGCGCCGTTCAGGAGCCCGCGGTCTGCCTCTTCCACTGGTCCATCCGCCGCCGCAGGTCCGCCTTCAGGTCGAGGTCGGACGGCGCGTTCCCGGTGGCGTTCAGCAGGAAGGGCTTGAGCACCCGGCCGGCCAGGTCGATCCAGTCCGCCGGAAGGGCCGGCGGGGCCTCGATGTATTCCGGGGGCGGCAGGTGGCCCAGGAGGGACGGGTAGAAGCCCGGGAGGACCTTCTCGTTCACGGACCGGATCGACGAGAATCCGCCGGCGATCCCGAACACCGTCTCGCTGGTGCGCAGGGCCCGGGTCTTCTCCAGAAGGAACCGCTGGGTCTCCTCCCGGAAGAACCACTTCAGGAAGGACTCCGCGGCCGCCCGGCCCTTCCCCCGGCGGAGGATGCCCGCGTACACGGCCTCCTCCAGCACCGGGATCGCGGTGCCCCGGGCGATCCACCGGTAGTCCAGGGCGGCCCGCTGTTCCTCGGACAGCAGGAAGTACTGGGACGAGTCCAGGAAGGCGAAGGCCACCCGGCCCTCCTGGACGGAGAGGTTCCGGGGCAGGTACAGGTACTTGAACTGGAACTCGTCCTCGTCCGCGGCGGAGCGGTTCACCTCCGCGGACCAGGCGCGGACCTTCCCGACCGCCTCGGCCAGCCCCTCGTCGCTCCAGGACAGGGGGGAACCCTCCCGGAACGCGGCCCCGGACATGCGGGCGAAGAGCAGGAGGAAGTCCGGGTCCCAGCGCGGGGAGAAGCCCATGCGGACGAAGGCGGACCCGGACAGCTTGTTCCCCGCGGCGGCGGCGGTCCGCATCTCGTCCAGGGAGATCACGAAATTGTCCTTCGCGGGCGAGGCTTCCCCGCGCTTCCAGGCCACCAGGGGCATGTTGAAGGAGACCGGCAGGAGGAGCTGGCGCCCGTCGAATTCCCCCCGACCCAGGAGGCCCTGGTAGACCCCGGAGGGGTTCACGATGAGCTCCCGGAAGAGGTAGTCCAGGTTCACGAACCGGGACCGGGCCTGGTCGTTGGCCAGGAAGCGGCCGGCCGCCAGGGCCGGGGGGTCCTCGGTTTCCTGGGCCAGGGCCTTGGGCACGTTCGGCCGGAACCGGAGCTCCAGGCGGTAGCGGTCCTGGGAGGCGTTGAAGGCGTCCACGTAGAACGCGAACTCCGGGGAGTCGGTCATAAGCACGGCGGAGTTCCGGTCCGGCGAGCAGGCCGAAAGGACCAGCAGGACCGCCGCCGCGAGGATCGTTCGGATCATGGGAACACGGTACCGGAAAGGCGGCGTCCGGTCAATTCTCGTGGACGAGTCGAGAGCGCGTCGCGGCGACGAGCCGCCGCTCATCGATTTCTTGTCCGGTTTTTTCCCGTGCGGGGTAGAATGGGGCATGCCGATCCCCCCGGGCCTGCCCTACGCGGGCCGATGGAACCGCTATTCCGACTGGCTCCGCGCGCGCTACGGAGGCCGGACGGCCCGGGTTCCCGTGGACGGGGGATTCTCCTGCCCGAACCGGGGGCCCGGCGGCGCGGGGGGATGCTCGTTCTGCGACGCCTCGGGGTCCCGGTCCCCCCTGCTGGGCTCGGCGGGGGATGTCGCGGAGCAGGCGGACCGGGCGGCGGCCTTCCAGCGGGCCCGCTACGGGGCCCGGGTCCTGCTCCTGTACTTCCAGGCCTTCACGTCCACCCACGCCCCCGCGGCCCGGCTCAAGGAGCTCTACGACGCGGCCCTGGCCCGGGCCCCCTTCCGGGGACTCGTCGTCTCCACCCGGCCGGACTGCCTGGACCCGGAAAAGGCGGAGCTCCTGGCCTCCTACCGGGACCGGGGCCTGGACGTCTGGGTGGAGCTGGGCCTGCAGAGCTCCAACGACGGGACCCTGGCCCGGATCCGGAGGGGACACGGGTCCGCGGACTTCACCACGGCCCGGGACCTGCTCCGCCGACTGGGCATCCCCGTTTCCGCCCACGTGGTCTTCGGACTGCCCGGGGAGTCCGAGGCGGATATGCTGGGTACCGTGCGGTTCCTGGCGGACCTGCTTATCGAGGGGATCAAGATCCACGACCTGCACATCCCCTACGGCTGCGGTCTCTACCGGGAGGTTCTGGCGGGCGAGCTCGCGCTGGTCTCGCCCCGGCGCCACCTGGATCTCTGCGTCCGGGCCCTGGAGCTCCTGCCCCCCTCCGCGGTCGTGCAGAGGCTCACCACGGACACCCCCCCGGAGCGCCGGGCGCTGCCCCGCCGGGGCGTCGAGAAGGCGGCCTTCCTACGCTCCCTGGAGCGGGAGCTGGAAATCCGGGACACCTGGCAGGGACGGCTCTTCGGGGCGGCCGGGTCGGCGATTCCTATATAAGTCCAATTTCGTAAGAAAATTCATTCCCGGGCGAACTTCGCACTTCACGCCCGGGCGGATAGCCGCTATACTATGCATCGTCATGCAAGTGAAGAACCCGGAGCTCTTCTCCCTCATCGAGACGATCTCCCAGCACTACCAGACCAACATCGCCAACCGGTTCACCCGGCGGGCTCTCTCCACCATGACCCTGGACGCGGGGTCCTGGGGCCAGATCGAGGAGCTCACGGAGAAGGTGGACAACTACCGCTACCAGGGCTACCACCTGGACGAGTTGTACATGTACATCCTGGCCCTGGCGCGCTTCATCTACCAGGCCCGCCGCCAGGTGGCGCCCAACCTCAAGTTCATGGCTACCTCCGGTCACGGGCAGGAGCGGATCAGCGACTCGGACCGGGTCTTCCGGGACATGGCGGTAAACAATTTCGCCTCCAACCTGAAGATCCTGGCGGATTACCTGAACGACCTCTACCTCAAGATCGTGGCCCTGGACAAGGAGGCCGCCGGTATGAAGCAGCCCGCCTTCACCCGGATCCCGGAGCTCAAGGAGCTCGGCCGGTACCTGGTGGAATAGGGCGGTCCGCCTGTCCGCCCTCCTTCCCCCCGGGGCGTCCTAGGGGCTTCCTAATTGACAACGGTCCCGGTTTTCCCCTAGTATAGGCTTCCGCGTCGATTGGAGCGGTGTCCGAGCGGTTTAAGGAGGCGGTCTTGAAAACCGCTGTACCGTAAGGTACCGGGGGTTCGAATCCCCCCTGCTCCGAAAGTCGGGGACCATGGAGAGGTGCGAGAGCGGCCGAATCGGGCTCCCTGCTAAGGAGTTGTACCCCTCAAGGGTACCGGGGGTTCGAATCCCCCCCTCTCCGTAATGGCCTTATCTTCAGTCGATCGGGGGATTCGAACCGAGCCCCTCGCCGACCGGAGGGAGGCAAGGCGATCGGGAGATCGCCGCCGGAGGGGCGAGGCGGGTTCGAGGAGCTTCCAGGATGGAAGCGACGAGAACCGAATTCCCCCCTCTCCGGAACGATTTTTCCTTCCGCCGCCCGGGGCTCCCCACGGAGCCTCTTGACGATAGGAGGGATGGTAGCGGTCGGGAGACCGCCACCGGGAACGTACGCGCGAGGCTATAGCTCAGCTGGATAGAGCGCCAGATTGCGGATCTGAAGGTCGGAGGTTCGAATCCTCTTAGCCTCATCGCCGTGGAGAGATGCGAGAGCGGTTGAATCGGGCGGTCTCGAAAACCGTTGAACCCGTAAGGGTTCCGGGGGTTCGAATCCCCCTCTCTCCGGAGATTGCGGACATCGGGAGGGGGCCGTTCGGTTCCTCTCCGGGTGCGTCGAAGTAAAAACGTGGACCGAACTTGGAGAGATGACCGAGCGGCCGAAGGTGCGCGATTGGAAGTCGCGTGTACCCGTAAGGGTACCGAGGGTTCAAATCCCTCTCTCTCCGTACGAAATGGAAAGACGAGCCCCCCGGCTCGCCTGTTTAGGCACCTGGTTTCCGTCCGGCAGTTTCTACGTTCTTGAAGAGAACGTAGAAACTGCGAGATTTGGACCACGCGTTTCGCGTGGTCCAAATCGGCTCTCGGCCGTTCGTAGCCAGGCCCCACGCTAACGGTCGCCGCCTAACCCCGCCAGGCCCGGAAGGGAGCAACGGTACGCGGCTGGGCGTTGTGCCGTGGTCGGCCTGGCTACCGACGTTCGAGGGCTTTTTTTTCGGGATTCCGGCAACAGGACTCAGGAAACAGAGAGGAACCGCCTCGCCGGATATCGCGCGGCGGTTCC
>CALMRC010000198.1 GCA_937873275.1 uncultured Spirochaetota bacterium | reverse complement strand
GCAAAACCCCGGGCGGGCCTACGGCGGTACGAGTCGGGCAACCAGGTGGGAACGCGATTGTAGTGGGCGCGCCCGGCCGGCAAAACCCCGGGCGGGCCTACGGCGGTACGAGTCGGGCAACCAGGTGGGAACGCGATTGTAGTGGGCGCGCCCGGCCGGCAAAACCCCGGGCGGGCCTACGGCGGTACGAGTCGGGCAACCAGGTCGGGACGCGGCTATAGACCGCGGGCCCGCCCGGTTCCGCACAAGCTTCGTACCACCGGGTAATCTGCCCCGAGAACTCAGCCCCCCCTTGGAAACCGCGCGAGAGGGAGCGATACTGGAAGGATGTCCCTTCCAGACTCCGACGCCCGGGATCCCGGTCCCGAAGCCCCCGTCTCCCGTTCGCGGGTGGTCGGATCCGCGCTCCTCCTCCTGACCCTCGCGGCGGTCGCGGCGACCCGGCTCTACGGCTATACCCTCTTCCACACGTTGGCGGAGCTCTACAGCATCGTCATCGCGTCCACCTACTTCGTGATCGCCTGGAACACCCGCCGCATCAGCCAGTCCCCCTCCCTGACCGCACTGGGAATCATTTACGGATTCGTGGCCTTCCTCGATCTTTTCCATACCCTGAGCTTCCAGGGGATGCAGGTCTTCCGGGGGTACGACTTCCCCGCGAACCAGCTGTGGATCCAAGCGCGGGCCCTGGAGGCGGCGAGCCTTCTGGCCTTCAGCTTCGTACGTTTACGGACCCGCTGGGCCCTCCCCGCCCTCCTGGCCGCCGGAACCCTGTACACCGGAGCCGGCCTCGCTTCCGTCTTCGTCTTCCGCTCCTTTCCCGCCTGCTTCATCGCGGGGGTCGGACAGACTCCCTTCAAGGTGGCCGCGGAAGGCCTCATCATCGCGGCCCTGTGCGCGGCGGGAATCGTCGTCGCCCGCAGGAGACGGGAATATTCCCCCGCGATCCGACGCAATCTCCTGTGGTCCATCGCGCTGACCATCCTGTCGGAGGCGTCCTTCACCCTGTACGTCTCGAATTTCGACGTCCTCAACATGGCCGGACACCTCCTCAAGATCGCCTCGTTCTACCTGGTCTACCGTTCCATCGTGGCTACGGGACTCGAACAGCCCCAGGAAATCCTGTACGCGGAGCTCGCCCGCCATGCCGAGGAACTCCGCAAGGCCCTCGATTCCCGGAACACCCTGCTTTCCATCCTGTCCCACGACCTCCGGAATCCTCTGTCCGGGATCCGGGGCGTGACCGACCTCCTCCTTCAGGATCCCCGGTACGACGACCCCGGGGAACGCCGGGAACTCATCCAAGAGATCGGAAAGACCGCGTCCGGCTCCCTGGACCTCCTGGACCGCGTCCTGGACTGGACGCGGACCCAGAGCGGCCGCCTGGAGCCGAAGCCGGAACCGGTCTCCCTGACGGCCCTGGCGGAGGAGCAGGCCGATCTGGCGGAGGAATCCGCCCGGGCCAAGGACATCTCCCTGGACCGGGACACCGGGCGGCCCGTCCCCCTGACGACGGACCGGGAGATGGCGGCGACGATCATCCGGAACTTCCTGTCCAACGCCGTGAAGTTCACGCCCCGGGGCGGCCGGATCCGTATCTCCGTGGAGCGCCGGGGCTCGGAGGCGGTCCTGGCGGTCCGGGACAGCGGCGCGGGCATGGACGAGGCGGTCCGGACTCGACTGTTCAACCCCGGGGAGAGGGTCCGGGGCTTCGGAACCGAGGGCGAACGCGGCACCGGGTTCGGGCTCCTGATATCCTCGGAGTTCGTCCGGAAACTCGGCGGGCGTCTCGAGGTCGAGAGCGCGCCCGGCGCCGGCTCGGAGTTCCGCCTCATCCTTCCGGCCTGACCCTCCCGGCCGGCGCGATGACGCCCTGCGCGATAGCGCACACGTCGATCCGTTCCCTTCGACAAACGACGCGAAGCGTCGTAGGACCGAGTGAGACCCCGGGGTCCGCAGCGCCCCGTGCCCATCCCGCGTTCGGCGCTTCCCGTCCCCCGGGAGAAGCCGCCTTCCGAAATCCCCGCGCCCGGCGCCGTCGGCCGATCGTGAAGCCTCGGAAATTCAGGCGGGAAGCGCCGGACAAGAGGATGCCCGAAGGATCGCGGAGGACCCCGGGGTCGAACGCTTCCGCAGCGCCCCGCCGGGTCGCCGATGACCGTCGATGACTGGTGAAGCTTCCGCTGTAATGCAGGAGAGGCGCGAGGACCGAGTGAGAACCCGGGGTCCGCAGCGTCCGTTCCCATCCCGCGTGCGGCGCTTCCCGCCCGGAAGCCGCGACGCTTTCCGATTCCCGTCCCGGCGCCGGGCGCCCGCTTTCGGAAAACGGCTGAAATATCACTTGACGTACTGAAATATCAGAGAGAAAATAGCGCCAATTGGAGCGAACCGTGAACAGAATCATCGATCATCCTATATTAGGCGCCCCGGAAGGCCGGACCTCCGTGACCTTCACCTTCGACGGAGCCGCACTCTCCGGACTCGCGGGGGAGGCCGTCTCCTCCGCCCTCTTCGCTGCGGGGATACAGACTTTCTCCGTCCATCCCCGGGGGGACGCCCCCCAGGGGATCTTCTGCGCCAACGGCCAGTGCTCCCAGTGCACGGTCCTGATCGACGGGGTGGCCCGCAAGGCCTGCATCACCCCCCTGGCGGCGGGGATGGACGTCCGCACCCTCCACGGCTTCCCGGAGCTCCCGGCCCGGGACGCGCCGCGGGGAACCGTATCGGGTGAAACCCTCTCCACGGACGTCCTGGTGATCGGGGGGGGACCCTCCGGGCTCGCCGCCGCGGCGGAGCTGGCCCGCCTGGGTCTTTCCGTCCTCCTGGCGGACGACAAGGCGTCCCTGGGCGGGAAGCTGGTCCTGCAGACCCACAAGTTCTTCGGCTCCGAGGAGGACTGCTACGCGGGCACCCGGGGCATCGAGATCGCCCGGCGCCTGGAGGAGGACATCCGCTCCCTCCCGGGGGTGACGGTCCTGGAGAACTCCCCGGTGGCGGGCCTCTACAAGGACCGCAAGGCGGGGATCTGGCGGAACTACGACTCCTACATCCTCGTGGACTTCAAGGCCCTGGTGGTGGCGGCGGGGGCCCGGGAGAAGAGCGTCCTCTTCCCGGGCAACGACCTGCCGGGGGTGTACGGCGCCGGGGCCTTCCAGACCCTGGTCAACCGGGACCTGGTGCGGGCGGCCCGGCGGGTCCTGATCATCGGGTCCGGGAACGTGGGCCTCATCGGGGCCTACCATGCCCTGCAGGCCGGGATCGAGGTGGCCGGGATCGTGGAGATCCTGCCCAAGGTGAACGGCTACAAGGTCCACGCGGACAAGATCGTCCGCATGGGCGTCCCGGTCTACCTGAACACCACGGTGGTGTCCGTGGAGGGAAACGGAAAGGTCGAGCGGGCCACGGTGGCCCAGGTCGACAAGGACTGGCGCCCGATCCTGTCCACCGCCCGGACCTACGAGGTGGACACGGTCCTCGTGGCCGCGGGCCTCTCGCCCTGCGACGAGTTCTACCGCCAGGCGATCGACTTCGGCTTCCTGGCGGTCACCGCCGGGGACGCGGAGGAGATCGCGGAGGCCTCCAGCGCCATGTTCGGGGGCCGGATCGCCGCCCTGAGCCTGGCCAAGCTCCTGGGGAAAAGGGTGGACATCGACGAGTCTTGGCTGGCCAAGCGGGAGGTCCTGAAGTCCCGTCCCGGGGACAACCTCTGCCGGGACGAGGAGGTCCCGACGGAGTCCTGGAAGCCCGTCTTCTTCTGCACCGAGGAGATCCCCTGCAACCCCTGCACCACCGTCTGCCCAACCCACTCGATCCAACTGAAGGAGCGCAAGGGCAGCATCATGGATCTCCCCTACTTCGAGGGCTCGTCCTGCAAGGGCTGCACGGTCTGCGTGGCCGCCTGCCCGGGCCTGGCCATGTCCCTCATGCGCAGGATCGACGACGGATGGGCCGAGGTGGTCCTGCCCTTCGAGTTCCGGGCGGACTTCGAGCCCGGAGCCCGCCTGCCCGTCCTGGACCAGGAGGGAGCCTTCCTGGAGGACGCCCAGCTCCTCAAGAAGGTCTTCAACCGGAAGTACCGCACCTGGATCCTGACCCTGAAGGTCAGCCGGGCGAACGCCCCCCGGGCCATCGGAATCCGGGTCCAGTCCGAGGCGGCCACCCGCCCCCTGCCGGCGCCGAGGTTCGAGCACCTGCCGGACGACGCCGTGGTCTGCCGCTGCGAGCGGATCACCGTGGGCGAGATCGTCCGCTTCATCCGGGAGAACGCCGTCACCGACGTGAACCAGCTCAAGACCCTGCGGGTGGGCATGGGGGCCTGCGGGTCCAAGACCTGCTCGGTCCTCCTGCCCCAGGTCTTCCGGAAGGCGGGGACCGATCCCGCCCGGACAACCCCGGGCACCCTGCGGCCCCTGGCCCTGGAAATCCCCATGAAGGACCTGATCAACGAAGCCGGGAGGCCCCTGTGAAGACCTGCGACGTCGCGATCCTGGGCGCCGGAAGCATCGGCGTTCCCCTGGCCTACTACTGCGCGAAAAAGGGACTGTCCGTCCTGGTCCTGGACAAGGAACCTTCCTGGGGACGGGGTCAGAACCGGGCCGCCATCGGGGGCATCCGGGCCACCCACTCGGATCCCGCGAAGATCAAGATCGGCCTGCTTTCCCTGGACATCGCCCGGAACATGAAGGAAGAGCACGGCCTCAATATCGAGTGGCACCAGGGCGGCTACATGTTCGTGGCCTACGACGAGGAGCGGGAGAGATCCTTCCGGGACCTCCTGGTCGTCCAGAAGGCCGCGGGCCTGGACATCGACTGGATCTCCCGGGACCGGGTCCTGGAACTCTCGCCGGGGCTCAATCCCGAGGGACTGCGGGGCGGGACCTACAGCCCCGGGGACGGCTTCGCCTCCCCCCTCATGACCTCCACCGCCTTCCACAAGCTCGCCCTGGACGCGGGCGTGGAGTTCCGCTTCGGCGAGACGGTAACCGGCTTCGGGATCGACGGCCGCCGGATCCGGACCGTCCGGACCGACGCCGGCGAGTACTCCGCGGGGACCTTCGTGAACGCCGCCGGGGCCGAGGCCTCCGGCATCGGGAACCTGGCGGGCCTCGAGCTGCCCGTGCACCCGGATCTCCACGAGGGGGGCGTCACGGAGCCGGTCCGGCGCTTCATGGAACCCATGGTGGTGGACCTGCGGGGGGACGACCGGTCCGGGAACTACTACTTCTACCAGGCGGGCACCGGCCAGGTTATCTTCTGCATCACCCCCAAGCCCCAGATCTGGGGGACCGACACGGACAACACTTCGAGCTTCCTGCCCCACTGCGTGGGCCGGATGCTCGCCCTCTACCCCCGCCTGCGGAACCTCAAGGTCCGCCGGACCTGGCGGGGCTGCTACCCCATGACCCCGGACGGCCTGCCCATCGTAGGGTATCCCCGGGAGCCGGAGAACCTCCTCCTGGCCGTGGGTATGTGCGGCCAGGGCTTCATGCTGGGCCCGGGGCTCGGGAAGATCCTGGCGGACACCATCACCGGGGGCGCGGAGCCCTACGGCCAGCTCTTCGAGGAGCTCTCCCTGTACCGCAAGTTCGAGGGCATGGAGCTGCTTAAGTAGCGAGTCGCCGTGCGGCGAACGCGCAGGAAAACGAAGGCGCCCGGGAAACCCGGGCGCCTCTTTTCGTTTTATTATGGTTTCGTGTTTTTATAATGGTTTTAGATCGTTTTTCCTGGTTTCTTCACCCGGCCGGCCGGCGGGGCGTTTCCGCCGTTCGCCGTCCGACGAATCCAGCCTACCATCGACCCGGAGGGTTCGCAAGTTGAAATGCTGATTCGGCTTGTAGACATTTGTCTACAAGCGCGATTTGGCACGGTTTTCCAACTTCAACTTGCGTCTACACGTTGTAGACGCGCCCAAAAATCTCTATTGACGGCGTGTTTCGGCATGATATACTCCCTCCATGCAGTTCCTGGACGCCGATTGGGAGCGCCTGACCGGCCTCGTGGCCGAGGCCTTCCGGATGGACGACTCCGAGCGCGCCCGCCTGGCGGGTTCCCGGGCCGCACGGATCACCGGGGCCCTGCCCTACCTGGCGGGCTGCCGGAATCCCGAGCGGACGGCCCTGGCCCACCTGGCCGCCTTCGTCCTGGCCTGCCGGGGCGGCACCCGGAAGGTCTTCGACCACGCGCCGTCCGACGACGCGGAACCCCTGGCCCGCCTGGAGCCCATCGCCCGCTTCCCCGGCGGGGATCCCGCGGTGATCCGCAAGGGCATGGCCCTCCTGGGCCTCCTTATGCTGGGGGGCTACGAGCAGGACCGGGCGAAGGACGCCGCGGGCGGGGAGTACAATCCCCTGAACTCCGGGGCGTGGAAGGCCGAGGAGGTCCGGGCACGGCTGACGGCCGAGGCGGCCTCCGCCAAGGTGCCGGAACTGGACGCGATCATAAGCACCGACGAAGCGTCGGTACGGGGGTACTGGGATGGCTGAGTCGAAGAAAGAGATCAATCCGCTGGCTCGTATCGGCAGGTTCACCTCCCTGGTGTTCGTGGCGGGAAGCCTGCTCATGTTCGTCGTTTGGATGTCCCGGGGATGGGGTTTTGTCAAAACCATAAGCCACCCGTACATCGGGATTCAGCTTCTGGTGGCCTTGCTGTTTTACATCAGCTCCCGCAGCCCGAAGTTGTACATCATCCAGCCGATCATCCTGTTGATACAAGCTCCGATCAACTTCCTGGATTCTCACGACTCCTTCTACGGCCTCGGGTTCTTCGTGATGGCCGTCCTCCTGCTCTTCAAGATCGGGTTCTTCGAGCGGGGCCGGATCCCCAAGGTCATCGGGCTCCTGGTGTATCTGTACGGATGGGAGCTGTTCGCGGCGATCCGGGCGGGAAGACATACCGGGTTGTCCCTGACCCCGGTGTTCTTCGTGACGGTCTTCCTGATCTTCCTCTACATCCTGTACAAGGAACAGGTCATCGTCTACCTGAAACAGCCCAAGCCCCTCCTGGATCTCCGGGCCAAGGGCCTGGCGGACACCGAGGCCGCCTACATCCTGGCCCTGGCCAAGGGCCTCAACGTCAAGGAGATCGCCGGGAAGTTCGAGGTGTCCGAGTCCACGGTCCGGAACACCCTGGCCCGGGCCTACAAGAAGCTGGGCGTCCAGGACAAGGCCGAGCTGTCCACCTTCCTGTCGGACTACACCCTGCCCGAGGGCTGAACGGCCCCGCGCCGGGCCCTCGAACGGAGGCACCCGTGTCGTTCTTCGAACCCTTCCGGCTGGAGCGCTTCTTCGCCCGCTGGGAGTTTTCCGCCCCCCACCTCCTTTGCTGCTCCGACTGCGAGAGCGTCTCGGTCGCCGACCTGGCGGCTCGGGACCCGGGCCTGGCGGAGCGCCTTTCGTCCCTGCGCCTGGGCTACACCGAGACCCGGGGGGCCCCCTCCCTGCGCGAGGCGATCGCCGGGGAGTACCCCGGGGCCGCCCCGGAGGAGATCCTCGTCCACGCGGGGGCGGAGGAGGCCATCCTCAACCTCTGCCTGGCCCTCCTTTCCAAGGGGGACCGGGTCGTGGTGAATACCCCCTGCTACCAGTCCCTGGCGGAGATCCCCCGGGCCCTGGGCTGCGAGGTCCTGCCCTGGGAGTGGCGGGAAGCCGGGGGCCGCTGGGCCCTGGATCCCGGCGACCTGGACCGGATCCTCCGCTCGGGCCCCGATCCCAGGCTCATCGTCCTCAACGCCCCCCACAACCCCACCGGGGGGCTGCCGACCAAGGAGGAGTTCGACGCGATCGTCGCGGCCGCCCGGCGGGTCGGGGCCGTGGTGCTGATGGACGAGGTCTACCGCCGCCTGGAGCACGACCCCGACCGGCGCCTTCCCTCCATCCGGGACGCCTACGAGAACGGGGTGGCCCTGGACGTACTGTCCAAGCACGCGGGCCTGGCGGGCCTACGGATCGGGTGGCTGGCCACCCGCCGGGCGGACATCCTGGACGCCGTGGCCGTGGTCAAGGACTACAACTCCATCTGCTCCTCCGGCCCCAGCGAGGCGATCGCCGAGACCGCGGTCCGGCACCTCGCGGCCCTGGTGGACCGGAACCGCCGCATCGTGGCGGACAACCTCGCCCTCCTGCGGCGCTTCTTCGCCGCCCGGCCGGACTTCGCCGAGTGGACCGAGCCGGAGGGATCCTCCGTGGCCTTCCCGCGCCTGTCCTTCCCGGGGGACGCCGAAGCCGTGGCCGAGCGCCTCGTGCGGGAGACGGGGGTCCTCATCCTGCCGGGGTGCTACTACGGCTACGACGCCCGCCACTTCCGGATCGGGTACGGCCGGGCGTCGATGCCGGCGTCCCTGGCCCGGCTGGA
>CALMRC010000197.1 GCA_937873275.1 uncultured Spirochaetota bacterium | reverse complement strand
TAGAGGGGCCAGAAGCAGGAATCGACCGCCAGCTTGGAGATTTTCATGAGGTCCCGGGCCTCGTATCGCCAGCCCCGGGGGCAGGGGGCCAGGACGTTGAGGAAGGCGGGCCCCCCGCAGGCGAAGGACTTTTCCGCCTTGGCGTGGAGATCCCGGAAGTCCGCGGTGAAGGCGGACTGGGCGGCGTAGGGTATGCCGTGGGCCGCCAGGACCCGGGTCATGTCCTTCCGCCTCTGGGGCTTGCCCTGGGACACGGTACCCGAGGGGCTCGTGGTGGTGTCCGCGTACGCGGGGGTGGCGCTGGACCGCTGGATCCCCGTGTTCATGTAGGCCCCGTTGTCGTAGCAGACGTAGAGCATGGGATGGCCCCGCTCCATGGCCCCGGACAGGGACTGGAAGCCGATGTCGTAGGTGCCGCCGTCCCCGCCGAAGGCGACGAAGCGGTACCGGCCCTCGACGCGGCCGTCCCGGGACAGGGCCCGGTACGCCGCCTCCGCCCCGGACAACGTGGCGGCGGCGTTCTCGAAGGCGTTGTGGATGAAGGAGTCCCGCCAGGCCGTGTAGGGATACGTGAAGGTGGAAACTTCCAGGCAGCCCGTGGCGCAGGAGACCACGGCCTTGTCCGCGGGGTCCAGGGCCCGCATCACGGCCCGGACCGCCACGGGGGCCCCGCAGCCGGCGCACATGCGGTGTCCCGGGGCCAGCCGGTCGGGACGGGTCAGGAGTGTCTTCAGGGGGGCGCTCATACCGGGGCCTCCTCGCGCACCCCGCGGTACTCGACCCGGCCGGCGTCCGCCGCCCAGGGGTTCCGCAGGGATTCGTAGATTCCGAAGAATTCCTCCACCCAGACGTCCCGGCCGCCCAGGCCGTAGACGAAGGGGCGAAGCTCGGGGCGCTCCGCGGCGGGAGTCCCGTACAGGGCCCCGGCCACCTCGGCGGCCAGGGGACCGCCGGACCCGGAGAAGCCGTCGCACTTGTCCATCACCGCGACGGCCCGGCGTCCCGAGAGGGCCCGGGCGATCGCCTCCGCCGGGAAGGGCCGGAAGAGCCGGATCTTGAGCAGTCCGACTCGATGACCCCGTTCCCTCAGGCGGTCCACCGCGTCCTTTCCCGTGCCCGCGCTGGATCCGATCAGGACGAAGGCGTACTCGGCGTCGTCCAGTCGGTACTCTTCCACCGGATCCAGGAGGCGGCCCGAGAGGGCACCGTATTCCCGGACCGCCCGGGCGTGGGCTTCGAAGGCTTGGGATACGGCGTCGGACTGCTGGCGTTTGTGCTCCATGTAGAACTCCGCACCGTCGTAGGGACCCATGGACACCGGCCCGGACAGGAGGGTCCTGCCGGGTTTCCAGGTCCCGCAGTACCCGGCCGCCTTTCCGTCCTCCAGCAGTTCCACCGGCTCCACCGCGTGGCTGGTGATGAACCCGTCCTGGCAGGTCATGGCCGGAAGCCCAACGGACTCCGCGGTCTTGAGGGCGATGAAAAACTGGTCGTAGGCCTCCTGGGCGTTCTCGGAGTACAGCTGGATCCAGCCCGAGTCCCGGGCGCCCATGGAGTCCGAGTGGTCGTTGTTGATGTTGATGGGACCCGAGAGGGCCCGGTTCACGCAGGCCATCACCACCGGAAGGCGCAGGGAGGCGGCGATGTAGAGCTCCTCCCACATCAGGGCCAGGCCGTTGGCGCTGGTGGCCGTGAAGGACCGGGCTCCCGAGGCGGCGGCGCCGATGCAGGCGCTCATGGAGGAGTGCTCGGACTCCACGGGCACGAAGACCGCGGGGGTCTCGCCGTCCGCGACGAACTTGGAGAAGTACTGGGGGATCTCCGTGGAGGGGGTGATGGGAAAGGCCGCGAAGACGTCGGGCCGGGCCTGCCGCATGGCGATGGCGGTGGCCTCGTTTCCGGAGAGCAGGGCCGTTCGTCCGCTCATTTCAAGCCTCCTTCCGGGATCATGGAGATGGCGCCGAAGGGACAGACCGCGGCGCAGACCCCGCAGCCCTTGCAGTGGTCCAGGTCGAAGCCCCCCCGCCGCTGGTCGGCGCCGAAGGGAATGGAGGAATCCGGGCAGGCGGGCACGCAGAGGGCGCAGTGCCGGCAGGCCTCCGCCTTCCAGACCGGCCGCTCGGTGCGCCAGTCCCCGGTCAGAAATTTCTCGGAGGAGCCGGGCACGGCCACGGTCCCCGCGGAATCGATGGTTCGCCAGGAGGGCAGGAATTTGCGGGTCTCATTCGCCATGGACGGCCTCCTCGTAGGCGCGCTCCGCGGCGCGGACGTTGGCGTCCACGACCCCGGGCTTGGAGGCGAACTTGTGGGCCGCCGCCTCCCGGAGGGCGGCAAGGAACTCGTCCCGGGGCAGGAGTCCCGAGGCGCGGACCACAGCCGCCAGGAGGGGCACGTTCGGGATGGGCTTCCCGAGCTCGCCCTTGGCGATCCCGGAGGCGTCCACCGCGACGACCCGGGACTCCGGCAGGCCCAGGAGGAGGGCCGCCTGGGCGGAGGTCGAGGGGGTGTTCACCACGACCCGCCCCCCGTCCTTGAGGCCCCGGGTCACGTCCACGGTGCCCAGGAGGGTCTCGTCCAGGACCGCCACGAGGTCCGGCTCGTAGACGTTCGAGTGGGTCCGGATGGCCGCGTCGGAGACGCGGGTATAGGCGGTGATCGGGGCTCCCATGCGCTCGGGCCCGTACTCCGGGAATCCCTGCGCCTTGCGCCCCGCCTCGTAGGCCAGCTCCGCCAGGAGCAGGGCCGCCGTCTTGGCCCCCTGCCCGCCCCGGCCGTGCCAGCGCACTTCCAACGCGTTGTTCATGAAGACCTCTCCGATCGTGGGAATTTCCGGGCGGCCGGCTCTCCGCGCACGCGGCGGACCGCCCGGCAGGTTGGAGGCCGCCCCCCCTGCGGTGTCACGAAGCTTGTGACGGTCCGCAGGGGGCCCGGCCCGGAATCCGGACGCTTACGCGGTCGCGGGCGCCAGCTTGGCCCGGTTCCGCTTGGCGATCCACGTGGTCAGCACGGGCACCAGCAGGACCGTCACGATGACCGCCGCCGCGATCTGCGGGGTGGCCAGGTCGGCGGCGGCCTTGAGGCTGGGATCCACGGCGGCCAGGGCCGCGGGGGTGGCCACGGCGTTGCCCGCCACGGAGGACACGGCGGCACCCGCCACGCCCGTACCCTTCGTCAGCCTGTCCGCGCCGATGTTGAAGAATCCCCCGACGGCCACGGTCATGAGGCCCAGGAGGATGCCCGGGAGCCCGGCCTTGATGATGGTCTGGAAGTTGATGCCCGCGCCCAGGGCGAAGGCGAAGAAGGGGATGAGCACGGGACCCGCGGAGGTTAGGAACTTCTTCATCTTTTCGTCCAGGTTGCCCAGGATCATGCCCAGGAGGATCGGGACGATGACGGCCACCAGGGCCATGAAGGGAATCTTGGCGATGCCCGCGGTGCCCATGGCAACCATGGTCAGGAAGGGACCGTCGTTGATGGAGATGACCGCGATGGCGCCCACCTCGGTCTCGTCCCCGAACTCGCCGGTCAGGGCCGCGTAGAGCCCGCCGTTGGAGTTGGACATGGCACCGATGATGGCCAGGGCGGACAGGCCGAACAGGCCGTTCTCCGGGAAGAACCGGGCCACCAGGAGGCCGATGACCACGGCCACGACGAACTTGCTGGTGGTGATGACCGCGCCGATCTTGAGGGCCTTGGGGGCGGCCTTGAAGGAGATGCCCGCGCCCATGCAGACCAGGAACATGCCTATGAGGGGCAGGGCTCCCTTGGCCAGGGCGGTGGTGAAACCTCCGATGGCGAGGGCCTGGGGCCAGAAGGTGTTGATGAAGGCGCCGATCAGGAGGGGGATGACCATCATGCCGCCGGGTACTTTTTCGATCGTCTCTTTGATCTTCATGTCGTTCTCCTTACGTGTTGGTGTTCGGTCAGAAGGTCCAGCCGATGCGGAAGATGCCGAATTCCCGGTGGCCCAGGCTCTCGGCCTTGGTGAGCTTCCCGTTGGACACGGCGATCATCTCGTCGTAGATCTCCTTGCCCAGGGCTTCCAGGGACACGCCCTGGTCGATGATCTTGCCCGCGTTGATGTCGATGTTGTCGATCATCTTGGCGTAGGTGTCGCCGTTTCCCGTCAGCTTGATCACCGGGGCGATGGGCGAGCCCGTCGGGGTGCCGCGCCCGGTGGTGAAGACCACGATCTGGGCTCCTCCCGCCAGCATGCCCGTGATGGAGTCGATGTCCTGGCCGGGGGTGTCCATGACGTAGAGGCCGTGCTCCTCGGGCACCCGTTCCCCGTACTCCAGGACTCCGAGGACCGGGGCCGAGCCTGCCTTGTAGATGCAGCCCAGGCTCTTCTCCTCGATGGTCGTGAGGCCTCCCTGGATGTTGCCCGGGGTGGGTTGGGTCCCCCGGATGTCCGTGCCCATCTGGATGGCCCGGTCCTCGGTCTGCTTCACGATGCGGAAGATCTCGTCCGCCACATGCTTGTCCTTGGCGCGGCGTGCCAGGATGTGCTCCGCACCGATGAGCTCGGTGGTCTCCGAGAGGATGCTGGTGCCCCCCGCCTGCACGAGCAGGTCCGAGGCGACCCCCAGGGCGGGGTTGCCCGCGATCCCCGAGGTCGGGTCCGAGCCCCCGCATTCCAGGGCCAGGATGAGCTCGGAGATGTCGAACTCCTCCCGTTCCTGGGCGGCCAGTTCGGCGGCCATGGCGCTGGCGACGCGGACGCCCTCCCGGATCGTGCCCAGGGTCCCGTTGTGCTCCTGGATTACCACGGTCCGGACGGGCTTGCCGCTCTCCCTGAGGGCGGTCTCCACGTCCTTGGGCTGGATTCCCTCGCAGCCCAGGGCCACGATCAGGACCGCGCCGACGTTGGGGTTGAGCCCCATGCCGATCAGGGTCCGGAGGGTTTGCTTGTAGTCCTCTCCCATGTGGCAGCAGCCGTGCTGGTGCGGCAGGGGGACGCTTCCGGGGATCTCCCGGGCGATCCGCACCGCGGTCTCCGAGGAGCACACGGAGGTGGGCAGGACGAGTAGGTAATTGCGGATGCCGTGGGGGCCCGTGGGACGGGCGTAGCCCCGGAGCTTGACGGAGGCGCTCATCGCCGGTCCCCCCTTCCCCGGTCGCTTTCCAGGTTCTGGACGTGGACGTGGAAGCCGGCCCCGATGTCCCGGGAAGCCGTCCCGATGGCTTCCCCGTACTTCAGGACCTTCTCTCCCTTCTTGATGTCGCGCAGGGCGATCTTGTGGAACCGCGGTATGGGCTCCCCGGCCGAGATCTGCCGGGAGCCGGCGCCCTTGACGACCGCCGACACGGCGTCTCCCGCCGCGAGCTCGTGGAGCGCGGTTCCGACCGTATCGTCCGGATGCGCGACCAGCGCTTGCTTCATGGTTACCTCCTTGGGAAGGAATAGCAGGAGGCATGCCAAGTCCGGCATGTGTCGGCGCTAATCCGGGAAGAACGGAAATTCTACCGGCCGGGCTCCGCCGGACGCGGGTTTCCTGGGTCGAGCGGGCTCCGGCAGCCCGCCGCCGTGGCCGGGGCGGGGCGGCCCACGAGGGAACCCCTCCGGGCATCCACCGGGAAAGAAGAGGTAGGTGTCCATTTTTTAGACAATGACGTATATTATTTGGACGATCCCAGCTTGGCGTTCAAGGTCGTCCGGGTGATCCCCAGGCGCCCGGCGGTCCGGCTCTTGTTGAACCCCTCCTCCTCCAGGACGGCCCGTACGATCCGCCGCTCGATGTCCTCCAGGGTACCGGAGAGGCCGACCTCGGGTTCCGGGGTTCCGGCGCAGGGATCCGGACCCCGGAGCTCCCGGTCCAGGAAGGCTTCCCGGTCGGACTCGTCGTCCACCACCAGGGCGTACCGCTCCATCACGCTCTGGAGCTCCCGAACGTTTCCCGGCCAGGGATAGGACCGGAGGATCTCCCGGCAGCCCCCGGACAAAGGCGGGGGGGACCGGCGGTGGGCTTCCGCGGCCTTGGCGATGAAGGCCTCCGCCAGGGCCTCGATGTCCTCGGGACGCTCCCGCAGGGGTGGAATGGTCAAGGTCAGCACGCTCAGACGGTAGTAGAGGTCCTTGCGGAAGCCGCCGCCGTCCCGAAGCTCCGAGACGGGGCGGTTCGTGGCCGCCAGCACCCGGACGTCCACGGGCAGGATCTTGTCGTCCCCGACCCGCATGACCTCGCGTTCCTGGAGGACCCGGAGGATCCGGGCCTGGAGGGGGGCCTCCAGCTCCCCGATCTCGTCCAACAGGAGGGTCCCCCGGTGGGCCAGCTCGAAGACCCCGGGTTTGCCGCCCTTTCGGGCCCCCGTGAACGCCCCCTCGGCGTAGCCGAAAAGTTCGCTCTCGATCAGGGCCGGGGGAAGGGCCGCGCAGTTTACGGCCACGAAGGGTCCGGCGGCCCGGGCCGAGGCGTTGTGGACCGACTGGGCGAAGACCTCCTTTCCGCAGCCGCTCTCCCCCACGACCAGGAGGGTGGAGTCCGAGGCGGCGTACCTCCGGGCCGTCTCCACCGCCTGCCGCATGGCGGGGCTCCGGGCGGTCAGGTCCGCGAAGGTCTTCCGGGCCGTGAGTCCCCGGCTCCGCAGGCTGCTCCGGATCGCGGTCTCCAGTTCCTGGATTCGGGTGATGTCCTGGAAGGAGGCGACCGTGCCGGCCACCTCGCCGTCCAGGATGATCGGAAGGACGGTCTTGGCCACGCTGACGTCCCCCAGCCGGGAGACCGCCCCCTGCACCGCCTTCCCCGTGGCCAGGACTCCGGGCACCGACGAATTCGGGATGAGCTCCGCCGCACGGCGACCCAGGAGCTCCTCCTTGTCCCGCTTGAGAATCAGCTCGGCGGAGCGGTTGACCAGGACCACCCGGCCCTCCGCGTCCGTGGACAGGACCCCCTCCACCACGGAGTCCAGGATGGCCCGCAGTCGTACGTTCTTGGACTCCTCCTCCCGGACCGCTTCGTCCACGGCCCGGGCGCGCCGGTAGGCCTCGGCGACGGACTCCACCCCCGACTCGATCAGGGCCGCGTCGAACCCCGCCTCCGAGGCCTTGCGGTGGGCCAGGGAGTCCCCCACCACCAGGTCCACGCCCTCCGCCCGGGCCCGGGCGAGGGCCTCCCCGATGTCGCCCTCCCGCTCTATCTCGATGAGCACGAAATTCCGTCCCAGGATCTCCGCGACGGACCGGGCAGAACGTATCACGTTGCCGTACCCGACCACCGCGGGACGCCGGGAGGCGGCCAGCCGGGGCCAGAGGGCCCGCAGGACGTCCAGGCCGCCGACCTCGACCTCGACCACGGGAATATCCAGGGATTCCCGGATCAACCGGGCCGTACCGCCCCGGCTGATCACCCCCCGACAACCCTCCCGGGCCCCCGCCCGGGCGAACTCCAGGCCCGCGGCCAGCTCCCCCGCGAACCGGGGGATCTCGTACCCCGTCTCCGCTTCCGCGGCCCGGGCCGTCTCCAGAAGGCCCCCGTAGGGGGCGATGAAGCAGAAGCGGCCCTTCACGGGAGCCCCGTTCCCCGGTTCCGATCCGCGGGGAGGGATCCATCGGGGCGGGCCCCGCTCCGATCGGCCGCGGCGGGGTTACGGTTCACTTCGGGTTCCCTTCCGGACCGGCTTTTCGACCGCAGACAGGTCCGAGACCATCCGGGACAGCTCGCCCAGGCTCTTGGCGTTCTCGTTCA
>CALMRC010000196.1 GCA_937873275.1 uncultured Spirochaetota bacterium | reverse complement strand
TCCCTCGCCGCGGAGGGCGGCCAGAAGACGGTCCCCCGCGGCGAGGGGGATCTCCGACCCGTCCGCGAATTCCGCCTTTCCGAGGAATTCCTCCAAGCCCATGCCGTCGGGACTCCGGGCGAGCTCCGCGATCGCCCGGGCCAGGCGGTCCGCCGTCGGCCCCGGCAGGTCGATCCCGGCGGGCTTCCCCCGGTCGAACCATTCGACCCGGACCGGGGCTCCGGCCCCGGTCCGTCCGGATCCCCCCCGGCGCTCCTGCGCCCGGGCCGGCTTCACCGCCGGGAGTCCCGCCAGCCAGTGGACCCGGGGCCGGGCCGGGGGTGTCTCCCCGCCGTAGGGATCCTCCGAGACGGCCCGGGCCAGGGTCTCCACCCGGTCCGGGGCCAGGGAAGGCCCGGGTCCTCCCGGCACGAGGGGCCGGACCGGGCGGTCCAGCCGGCGGCCCGCCATCCAGTCCGAAAGCAGGGCGTCCAGGGGGCCGTCGTAGTCGTCCCAGCGCCCGGCACCCCGGAATTCCAGGTCGTTCGTCGCGAAGGTCCCTCCGGGGTCCCGGGGTTCCAGGGACGGTTCCCGGCCCTCCCTCCAGCGGGCGTACATCTCCGAATGCCGAGTGAGCACGAAGCGGTGCCAGAAGGCCGAATCCAGGAGCCCCGCCGCGAAGAGCTGGCGGACCGCCTCCGCGGAATCCACCAGGTCCCCGGGGGTCTGGGCCGGGAACCCGTAGATGAGGTAGCCGTGGACCAGGACCCCCGCCCGCTTGAACGCCGCCAGGGCCCGCACCAGGTCCGGAAAGGTGAAGCCCTTGCCCGTCATCGCCAGGCCCCGGTCCGTGGCGATCTCGATGCCCCCGGAGACCGCCGTGAGGCCCGAGGCGGCCAGGAGGGCGCAGCGGTCCGTCGTCCAGATCCGGTCGAACCGGACGTTCCCCCAGAAGGAGAAGGGCCGGCCTTCGGCGCGGTTCCGGCGGGCGAACTCCAGGAGGCCCGGGAGGGGCAGGGCCTCGTCCGTGAAGTGGATGCCCGAAAGCCCCGTGCGGCGCCGGGCCTCCCGGGCCGCCTCGAAGAGGGCGCCCGGGTCGGAGGGAAGGTAGTGCCGGACGTAGTCCAGCCGGGTATCGCAGAAGGAGCAGCGGTGCCAGTAGCAGCCGTAGGCCAGCTGGTACTTGAGCCAGGGGGGGTCCGACCAGATCCGGTGCATCGGGTTGTCCGAGTACGGGGCCCGGACGCAGGCCCCGAAGTCCGCGTTCCGGTAGTCCGGGAAGGTGGACCGGAGGGCCTCCTCCTCCAGGGCCGCGAACCGGTCCTCCCCGGGACAGGGGATCCGCCGGGCCGGATCGGAAACCTCCTCCTCTCCCGGCGGCAGGCCGCAGTACTCGATCCCCCCGTCCGGAGCCCGGCGGGCGACTCGGTACGGCACGGGAGCCGGCCGCCCCGCGCGTTCCTCCTCGGCGCCCTCGATCAGGGAGGCCAGGGCCCCGTAGCCCGCGTCGAAGCACAGGGCGTCGACGTCCGAGAAGATCGCGGCGTCCGCGAGGCGCCGGAGCTCCGTGGAGACGTACCCCCCGCCCAGGGCGATCCGCGATGACCGGCCGAAAGCCGCCCGGGCTTCCCGGGCGGCCGCGACCGCGCCGACCAGGCAGCCCGGGAAGGGGACGGTGATAAGAACGAAATCCGGCATCCCCCCGGAGCCCGCGGCGGATCCGAATTCCTCCCGCAGCCAGGGGCGGTAGAACCCGCGCATCAGGTAGCCCGAATCCGCCGCCTCGGACACGGGGCCGTATTCCGCCCGGGAGGAGGCGATGCGCTCGGAATACCGGACCGTCCCGAAGCCCGGGTCCAGGGCGTAGGCGATGAAGTCCCCCAGGTCGTCCAGGATGCGGATCGCCAGGGCCGGGGCTTCCTCGGGCTTCAGAAAGCCGTCCCGTTCCTCCAGGAAGGACTCGGACCGGCGTCCCAGGGGCAGGTCGTCGGGCACCCGGGAAAGGCGGAAGGCCAGGGCGGGATCGCCCCCCGCGAGGAACCGGGACAGGGGCTCGGCCCACTCGGACCAGCGGTCCCGGTAGGACAGGTACCGGGCGGTCTGCGATTCCGTCTCCGGGTCCGGGGCGGGGCGGGCCGCCAGGGCCGCCTCGGCGTCCGAGAGGATCCGGCGCACGCCCTCCCGGCTCATCAGGCGCCGGTAGAGGCCCGCCGAATCGTCCCGTACCGCGGTTTCGTGGCCCCGGTCCCGGAGGAAACGGTCCAGGCAGTGGACCGCCGGGTACGGGGCGTTCAGCTGGACGAAGGGCGGCTGTACGAGAAGGAAGCGCATGGGGGAAGTATACGGTGGTCCGTGGACAGTGGACAGTGGCTGCGGTAGCGCGGCAACCCGTACGGCCTAAGCGTCGGATGCATCCGCGCACGGACGTCACTTCCGTTCACTGTCCACAGTTTACCGTCCGCCGATCTTGACTTCCTTCCCGCTTTCGCGGTATAAACTCACCGCAACGCGCCGCTGTAGCTCAGTTGGTAGAGCAGTGGACTGAAAATCCACGTGTCGTCAGTTCAATTCTGACCGGTGGCAACAAGGGCCGTCCCGTTAGGGGCGGCCCTTCGTTTTCCTTGCCCGGAACCCTCCTCCTCGGTACTTTTTACCTCGATCCCGCGGTTCGGAACCCGCCCGGGTCTCGAGCCACCCCGATGGATCGTAGGAGGAATCATGGCCGTCATCAAGTTCAAGGGAAATCCCGTCCATACCGCCGGCGACCTGCCCGCCCCGGGCACCGTCGCGCCGGATTTCCGGCTGACCAAGGGGGACCTGTCCGACGTGTCCCTCTCGGACTTCCGGGGCAAGGTCCGGATCCTCAACATCGTTCCCAGCCTGGACACCTCGGTCTGCGCCCTGTCGGCCAAGCGGTTCGAGCAGGAAGTACGGAAGCGGCCCGGCCTCGTCGTGCTGACGATCAGCCGGGATCTCCCCTTCGCTCAAGGCAGGTTCTGCAAGACCGAGGGGGTGGAGAACGTGATCATGCTCTCGGAACTCCGGAACCGGGATTTCGGCCGGACGTACGGGGCGGAGATGCGGGACGGCCCCCTGGCGGGACTCCTGTCCCGGGCCGTGGTGGTCGTGGATGCCGCCGGGAAGGTCGTCTATACGGAGCAGGTGCCCGAGATCGCCCAGGAGCCGGATTACGAGAAGGCCCTGGCCGCGGCGGCGAAGCTGGGGTAGCGGTCCCGCCGCGTCCTCTCGATCTGGGCCGTCCGGCGGACCGAACGGGTTCCCGGGCGGCCCGGTTCGCGGCGTTCCCCGCCGTCGGGATCCGCGGATCCGGCGGTCAGGGGGTTCGGCCGTCGATGACCACCACGACCCGGCCTTCCCGGAGGAGAGCGCGGTTTTCCGGCAGCACCAGGATGCGGAGGGCGTCCTCCCGGGAGATCACCAGGTCCGTGCGGGAGGTCCCGAAGACCCCCGAGGCGGCGATCCGCAGGGGGTTGTCCCCGGTTCTCTCCTCCAGGGCCGCGGCCTCCAGGTCGTCCGTGTACCCCACCAGGCCCCAGCGCCGGATCGCCTCCGGGGACACGAGGTTCCGTTCCAGGATCGTGTTCATCCTCTCGTCGAAAATCCTCGGGAACAGGCAGGGCACGGCCCGGGCCTGGACGTGTTCGCCCCGCACCGGTAGGTCTCCCTTGGCGTAGATGACGATCCCCGAGTAGGGACGGGACGGGGCGTAGTCCAGGGGGGCGGCCAGGTCGTAGGGGCGGCTGTGCCGGACGTAGAGGGAGGCGATGTCCGTCAGGGGGAGCTCGTAGAGGGCGGAGAAGGACCGGAAATCGGGGCTGAAGGAACTCTCTCGCCGGGACAGGGACTGGATCAGGCTCAGCAGGTCGTTGATGGACAGGGTCCCGTCCGCGAGGGTGTCTCCGACGGTCCGGTAGGAGTCCACGGGGATGCCGAAGACCGTATCCTGGAGCAGACCCGGAAGGTCCCGCTCGATCCGATTTTCCGCCTCCGAGCGGCCGGAGGGAAGGCGGATCCCCGCCGCCCGCAGGTCCAGGGAGACCCGGGCGGTCAGGATCATCTCGTCCCACCGGAGGGTCGCGGAGGTCGTGTAGGGGGACGCCGGGAGGGAGGATTCCGATGCCGGAGACGGACGGGTGGAAGCCGGGGCAGCGGGCATCATCCCGGTGCCCGCCTGGCCCGAGGCCGGTAGGGAAAACGCCGCCCAGAGGGCGGCCGCGGCCCACAGCGTCGCCGGGAGGGGGCGGTACGCCGGTCTATGGTTCCTGGTTGCCGTATTCATGGTCGTCGGGAGGCACGGAGCCTCATTCCATTTTCGGCACCTTCAGGGTCATCCCTTCGCGGATAATGGAGGAGATGTCCAATCCGTTCCGCTCCGCCAGGATTTCCGGCTGGACCCCGTACTTTAGGGAGATCGACCAGAGGGTGTCCCCCCGGGCGACGACGTAGGCGCCCGCGAACTCCAGCGACTCCGACGGGGACGGAGGCGCGTAGGGGGCCTTCTCCTTCAGGGCCGGAATGACCAAGGTGGAGCCGATGCGCAGGGACTCGGGCCGGACCCCGGGGTTGAGACGTTGGATCAGGGAAACCGACACCTCGTAGTATCGGGCCAGGGCGGACAGGGTGTCCCCGGACCGGATCCGGTGCTGGTAGTACCGCATGCCCTGGAAACCCGGCTCGGCGAGGGCCTCCCGTACCGCGGCGGCGGCGGGGGCGGGCACCTTGAGGGCGTATCGACCTTCCGGCGGGGTCACGTCGTACCGAAGTTCGGGGTTGCCCGACCGGAGGACCGGCAGGGGAACCCCGGAGGCCTCGGAGAGCAGGGCAAGATCCACGGGCCGGTCCAGCTCGACCCGTTCCCAAAGGGCGGGCCGGATTTCCGGCAGGGTCAGGCCGTTCCGTCCGGCCCGGGCCAGGACGGACACGGCGGCCAGGAACTTGGGGACGTAGTTGACCGCCTCCGGGCTCAGGAGGCCCCGGGCGGAGAGTTCCCAGTAGTCCCGGGTGCCCTCGGCGGCGGCCGCCCGGCTGACCGCCCCGAGCCCCGCGTTGTAGGCCGCCAGGGCCATCTCCCAGGAACCCAGGGTCTCGTAGTTGGTCCGGAGCTTCCGGAGCGCGGCGTCCGTGCTCTTCATGAAGTCCCGCCGCTCGTCCACCCATTCGTCTATGCGCATGTCGTAGCCCGCGATGGAGTTTCGCATGAACTGCCAGAGGCCCGAGGCTCCGGAGCGGGATACCGCCCGGGGGGACCACTCCGACTCGATCACGGGAAGGAAGAAGAGCTCCTCCGGCAGACGGTACCAGCGGATCCGTTCGTACACGTAGTGGGCGAAGGGGGCGGACCGGGCCGTCACGGCCTCCAGCCATTTCCGCCCCCCCGGGGAGAGGTAAGCCTCCCGGAATTTCCGGAACCGCTCGTTTTCCCAGGGCAGGGCCATGGAAAGGCCGTCCTCCGGGGGGCGCCGGGTCAGTTCTCCCGGGTCGGCCGGGTAGCCGTACCCGGGGGAGGCCGAGCGCTGGGGGCGGGGGGAGGGG
>CALMRC010000195.1 GCA_937873275.1 uncultured Spirochaetota bacterium | reverse complement strand
CATAATTTCCCGTCCTTGAAAACCCTGCGGTATTTCGTATATAGTACCGTAAGTTATCCCGCGGCCGGCTTTCCTTTCGAGGCTGTCGAGCGGAATCTTACCCTGGAGCATCCCATGGACCTCGACACGACGCGCAATATCGGCATCATGGCCCACATCGACGCGGGCAAGACCACCACCACGGAACGCATCCTCTATTACTCCGGCAAGACCTACCGCCTGGGCGAGGTGGACGACGGGGAAGCCACCATGGACTGGATGGAGCAGGAGCAGGAGCGGGGCATCACGATCACCAGCGCCGCGACCACGACCTTCTGGCGGAACCACCAGATCAACATCATCGACACCCCCGGCCACGTGGACTTCACCGCCGAGGTGGAGCGGTCCCTGCGGGTCCTGGACGGGGCCGTCGCGGTCTTCTGCGCCGTGGGGGGAGTGGAACCCCAGAGCGAGACGGTCTGGCACCAGGCGGACCGCTACCACGTCCCCCGCATCGCCTACGTGAACAAGATGGACCGCCTGGGGGCGGATTTCTACGCCGTCCTGGAGGACATGAGGACCAAGCTGGGGGCCAATCCCGTCCCGGTGGCCATCCCGATCGGCCGGGAGGGGACCTTCGAGGGGATCGTGGACCTCCTGACCCGGGAGGAACTCCGCTGGGACGCCTCGGAGGGGGGCCAGAACATCACCCGGACCCCGATCGCGCCGGAACGGGCCGCCGAGGCGGAAGCCTGGCGGGAGAAGCTCATGGATTCCCTGGGCACCTGGTCCGACGAGATCGCGGAGCTCTTCCTGGGAGGGGGGGACGTTCCCGCGGACCTCCTGCGCCGGGAGATCCGCCGGCAGACCCTGGCCCGGAACATCGTGCCCGTCCTCTGCGGCGCCAGCCGCCGCAACGTCGGAGTCCAGACACTCCTGGACGCCGTCGTCGACTACCTACCCTCCCCCCACGAGGTGCCCCCGGCCCGGGCCTTCCACCTCAAGAAGGAGGAGGACATCGAGGTCCCCTGCGAGACCGCCGGGAACCCCCTGGGACTGGTCTTCAAGGTCCAGTACGACCGGGAAGCCGGCCCCCTTTGCTTCGTCCGGATGTATTCGGGGGCCGTCAAGAACGCCTCCACGGTCTACAACATCGGGAAGAAGAAGCGGGAGCGGGTGACCCGCCTCCTGCGGATGCACGCCAACAAGAGTGAACCCCTGGACGAGGTGACCGCCGGGGACATCGCCGTCATCGTGGGCATGAAGTCCGCCCAGACCGGAGACACCATCGGTTCCGAGGGGTGGCCCGTGGTCCTGGAGCGCATGCACTTCCCGGAGCCCGTGATCTCCGTGGCCATCGAGCCCAAGACCCTCTCGGACCGGGACAAGCTCAAGTCCACCCTGGACCTGTTGTCCATGGAGGATCCGACCTTCACCAGCAAGGAAAACGAGGAAACCGGCCAGCTCATCATCCAGGGCATGGGGGAACTCCACCTGGACGTCCTGGTGACCCGGATCATACGGGACTTCAAGGTGGACGCCCGGGTGGGCAATCCCCAGGTGACGTACCGGGAGTCCGTCACCAAGGCGGTGGAGCATACCGAGACCTTCCGCAAGGTCCTGGCGGGCAGGGAGAACGCGGCCAAGGTGACCCTGAAGGTCGAGCCCCGGGCCCGGGGGGAGGGCAACCTCTACCGGAAGGATACCCGGAATCCCAAGGTTCCGGATGAGATCTGGGACGCCGTGGAGACGGCGATCACGAACGCCTTTTCCGGTGGGATCCAGTTCGGGTACCCCTGCGTGGACGTCGGGGTGACCCTGACCGGCCTGGAATGGGACGAGCTGACCGCCACCCCCTACGCGTTCCAGGCTGCCGCGTCCCTGGGCTTCGACGAAGCCTGCCGCAAGGCCTCCCCGGTGCTCCTGGAGCCCATCATGAAGGTGGACATCGTCACCCCCTCGGAATTCCTGGGGGAGGCGATGAGCCTGGTGAGCCAGCGGGGCGGGATGATCCACGGCACGGACTCCAAGGCCGCCAGCGATACGATCCACGCGGAGGCTCCCCTGTCCGTCATGTTCGGCTTCACCACGGCCCTCCGCTCCGTGACCCAGGGCCGGGCGGGCTTCAGCATGGAGTTCAGCCACTTCCAGCCCAAGCGGAACCAGGGTCTATAGTTCGACGGGACTTCGTGGTCTATTTCGGGAGATCCGCGGGCGCGAGCATCCGCGGCAGGGACTCCCCGTAGGGGGGCCGGGCGATGCCTCGTTCGGTGATGATGGCGGAGACCAGGCCGGCGTCCGTTACGTCGAAGGCGGGATTGAAGACCTTCACCCCCTCCGGAGCCATCCTCCGGGCGTACCACCTCTCGGTCACTTCCTCGGGTGGACGCTCCTCCACGGGGATGGCCGCCCCCGTCGGGCAGGCGGGGTCGAGGGTCGAGACGGGCCCCAGCACGTAGAAGGGAATCCCGTAGTGCCGGGCCAGGACGGCGAGCCCGGAGGTCCCGATCTTGTTGGCCGTGTCGCCGTTGGCCGCCACCCGGTCGCAGCCCACCAGGACGGCCCGGACGAGGCCGCGTTTCATGACGATGGAAGCCATGTTGTCGCAGATCAGGGTCACGTCGATCCCGGCCTGTCCGAGTTCCCAGGCGGTAAGGCGGGCGCCCTGGAGAAGGGGGCGGGTTTCGTCCGCGAAGACCCGGAAGCCGTAGCCCCGCTCCCGGCCCAGGTAGAGGGGCGCCAGGGCCGTCCCGTACCGGGACGTGGCCAGCCACCCCGCGTTGCAGTGGGTCAGGATCCCCCAGCCCCGGCCCAGGAGGGACAGTCCGTGTTCCCCGATGGCCCGGCACGACGCCTCGTCCTCGGCGCGGATCGCCTCGGCCTCGTCCCGGAGGGCGGCCTTGATCTCCGCCACCCCGCGGTCCCGGGAGGCGTCCAATCGGCGCTCCATGCGGTCCAATGCCCAGGACAGGTTCACCGCCGTGGGCCGGGCCGAGGCCAACCGCGCCTTGGCGGCCCGGAATTCGGCGGCCAGGGCTTCCCGGTCCCGGGCGGAGGATGTCCGGACCGCCAGATAGGCCCCGTAGGCTGCGGCTATGCCGATCGCCGGGGCGCCCCGGACCCGGAGGCTGTAGATGGCTTCCCGGATGTCCTCGAGCTCCGAGAGCCGGAGCAGGACGGTCTTGGCGGGGAGAAGGGTCTGGTCGATGATTTCCAGGACCCTCGCTTCCTCGTCCAGGCGGACGGACCGGAGGGAACCCGCGGCGGGCATCGGCTTTAGAAGGAGGCCAGGGCGAAGACCCCCAGGAGAAGCTCCAGGGTCCAGAGCTCCTCGACGCCCTCCGAGGCTTCCTGCTCCCGGAGGCGGCCGATGAACCAGTAGAAGACCCCCAGCTTGGGGTCGATCCGGAAGGTGTATTCGAGGAAATCCGGGGCCTGGGACTGGGCGCCGAAGAGAAGCCGGGCGATGCCGGCGCTCAGGGCGACGAAGTGGGGAAAGGCCTTGCGGACGGCCCCGGACTGGAACTCCTGCACGAAGACCTGGAGGTCCTCGTGGACCTTGTCCTTGCTCCGCTCGTCGTGCTTCTCCACCCAGGTCTTCCGGATCAGGAGCTCCACGTTCTCCCGGAAGGCGTGGAGGAGGCGTTCCACGTGGACCAGCCGCTCCCCGGCGGAGCCGGAAACGATGGTGTAGAACTCCCCGGGATTGCCCAGGATGTTCGCGAAGGCGATGGCGTACTGCTCTCGGAGGATCCGGTTTTCGGCCTGGACAAGATGGGGGAAAATCTCGTACGCGGCGCGCTCGACGTCCACCGCGATGGGATCTTCGGCCAGGATTTCGGGAACCGACATGGCATACCATGTCCCGGAGGGGCTTTCTTTGTCAACCGGCCCGCCTCGCTGTTCACCCCGCCCGTTTCGGGGTAAACTTTCGGGCATGAACGATATCACCGTGTCGGACGAGGCCGGATACGGCCGGAATTTCGTGCCCCCCGAGCGGCTTCCCCCGGGCCTGGACGAGTACCATCTGCGCAATTCCACGCTGGGCAAGCCCCTGGAATCCTATCGCCCCCTCCGGGCCGAGGAGATCGAGACCCTGGCCCGGAACGGGAACACCTGCACCGACTGGTCGGGGATCCTCGTCCGGGACCCCTTCATCCCGGACCTGATCCGGGACTGCCACTTCGCGGGCCTCGTGCGGATCGGCCGCCTCGAGCGGGTAATCCTGTCCCACCACGACCTGGAGATCCCGGCGGGGATCACGGACAGCCGCATCGTATCCAGCGACATCGGGGACCTCTGCGCCGTCCACGGCTGCGACTACATCGCCCGCTACCAGATCGGGGATTCCTGCATACTCCTCAACAACAACGAGATACACGCCACGAACCACGCCAAGTTCGGCAACGGGATCGTCATGGAGGGGGAGGAGGAGGAAGTCCGGGTCTGGATCGACCTGATGAACGAGGCCGGGGGCCGGTCGGTCTTGCCCTTCGACGGGATGATCTGCGCCGACGCCTGGCTGTGGGCCAAACGCCGGGACGATTCCGCGCTGATGGACCGCTTCAAGGCCCTGACGCAAGGGGCCTTCGAGACCCGGAGGGGGGGGTACGGCCGGATCGGCGCGGGCAGCGTCCTCAAGCACAACCGGATCATCAAGGACGCCCGCATCGGGGAGAGCGCCTACATCAAGGGCGCCAACAAGCTCAAGAACATCACCATCAATTCCAGCGACGCCGAGCGGACCCAGATCGGGGAGGGCGTGGAGATGGTCAACGGCGTCGTCGGGTACGGCTGCCGGGTCTTCTACGGGGCCAAGGCCATCCGCTTCGTCCTGGGCAACAACTCCGCCCTCAAGTACGGCGCCCGGCTCATCCACTCCGTCCTGGGGGACAACTCCACCGTCTCCTGCTGCGAGCTCTTGAACAACCTGATCTTCCCGGCTCACGAGCAGCACCACAACACCAGCTTCCTGATCGCCAGCGTCGTGAAAGGCCAGTCCAACCTGGCCGCGGGCTGCACCATCGGTTCAAACCACAATTCCCGGGCCAACGACGGGGAGATCGAGGCGGGTCGCGGCTTCTGGCCCGGCCTGTCCACCTCCCTCAAGCACTCTTCCCGGTTCGCCTCGTACGTGCTCCTGTCCAAGGGCGACTACCCGAGCGAACTGGACATCCCCCTGCCCTTCTGCCTGGTCAACGAGAATCCCGGAAAGGACCGGATCGAGCTGATCCCCGCGTACTGGTGGATGTACAACCTCTACGCCCTCCTCCGGAACGAGTCCAAGTTCGCGGCCCGGGACAAGCGGATCACCAAGGTCCAGGTCGTGGAGTTCTCCCCCTTCGCCCCGGACACGGCGGAGGAGATCTTCCGGGCCCGGATCCTCCTGGAGGAATGGGCCGGCACCGCCGCCGTCCTGGCGGAGGGGGGAGACGCCACGGCCCTGCGGCCGGACGCACTGCGGGAACGGGGTCGGGTCCTGCTCTCCGGTCCCGAGGACGGAAAGATCCAGGTGCACGCCTACGGGGTGGAAAACTCCACGCGCCCCGTCCTGGTCCTCAAACCCGGCCGGGCCTGGAAGGCATACCGCCGCATGCTCCACTGGTACGCGGTCCGGGAGATCCTGGGGTACTTCGAGTCCCGACCGGAGATGACCGTGGAGGACGCCGCGGAAGCCCTGGAGGGTCCCCGGGAGCGCGCGTGGGAAAACCTGGGCGGCCAGATCGCCCCGTCCCGCAAAGTGGAAGCCCTGATCGCGGAGATCCGCTCCGGAGCCTTGGGATCCTGGGAGAAGATCCACACCGCCTACGGCCGGCTTGCCGCGGAGTACCCCGTGGACAAGGCACGGCATGCCTGGGCGACCCTCCGGGACCTGGAGGGTTGGCCTTCCCTGGGACGACGGGAGGTTAGCAAAGCCCTGGAACTCTTGGAGGAAGGCAGCCGGTACGTGGAGGAGCAGGTCTACCTGAGCCGCGCCAAGGATTACGCCAATCCCTTCCGCCGGGCGACCTTCCGCAATCCCGAGGAGTTGCGGGCCGTCTGCGGTTCCCCCGAAGCCAATCCCTTCGTGGGGGCCACCAAGGAGGAGACCGAGCGGCTTCGCGGCCGGATCGACGGGCTCCGCGCCCGGCTGCGGATATGAAGGAGGCCTCCGGGCCGGCCGCCGGCCGGCCCGGAAAATCCGCCTAGGCGGGATTCTTCTTCATGAAATCCTGCATAAAGCCGACGGTGGTCTCGACGTCCTTAAGGGACACGGCGTTGTACGCGGACAGGCGGATGCCGCCCATGGTCCGGTAGCCCTTGGTCTGGACGATGCCCGCCGCCTTGGCCTCCTTGACGAACTTGTCGTCCAGCTCCGGGGTGGGGAGCTTGAAGTCGATGTTCATCCAGGACCGGGAGTCCACGTCCGCAAGGCCCTTGTAGTAGCCCTTGGATCCGTCGACGGCGGCGTACAGGAGCTTCTGTTTCTGCTCGTTCGTCCGGCCCATGGCCGCCAGCCCGCCGTTCTTCTTGAGCCATTTGAGCACCAGGTTCAGGATGTAGATGGAGAAGCAGGGCGGGGTGTTGTGCATGGAGAATTTGTCCTTGAAGACCTTGTAGGACATCATCGTGGGCAGGTCGTCGTGGGCCTTGGCCAGGAAGTCGTCCCGTGCCGCCACTACCGTGACCCCCGAGGGCCCGAGGTTCTTCTGGGCGCCCGCGTAGATTAGGCTGAACTTGTTGAAGTCCAGGGGGCGGCTGAAGATGTCGGAGGACATGTCGCACACCAGGGGCTTGCCCTTGACGTCGGGGATGTAGTGCCACTCGGTGCCTTCCACGGTGTTGTTGCTGGTGTAGTGGACGTACTCGGCCGCGGGGTTCAGCTTGAGATCCCCCTGCTTGGGAATGGCCACGAAGCGCTCGCCCTCCAGCTCCATGTTGGCGGGGAAGGTGATCTTGCCGAAGCGCTTGGCTTCCTTAACGGCGGCCTTGGACCAGTTCCCGGTCACCACGTAGTCCGCCTCCTTGCCGGGGGCCAGGTAGTTCATGGGAAGCATGAGGAATTGGGTGCTCGCCCCGCCGGTGCAGAACAGGACCTCGTAGTTCTTGCCGAGTCCGGCGATCTCCCGGAACAGGTCCATGGTCTCCATGTGGAGGGCGTCGTACTCCTTGCCGCGGTGCGACACCTCCATCACGGAACAGCCGGTGCCGTTCCAATCGACCATCTCGTCCCGGGCCTGCTCCAGAACCTCCAGGGGAATGGCGGCCGGTCCGGCGCTGTAGTTGATGACGCGTTTCATAGTTGGCTCCTTTTTCGGTGGTCAGGGGTCGGTGAACAGTGGACAGCGGATGGAAATGCGCGCCCAATTCGGTCGCTTCCGCCGCAAAGGCGAGGAATTCGACCCGATCCCGGATCCGCATCCGTCCACGGACCACCGTCCACTGTTTACTTCACGTATTCCTTCACTCGATCCACGATGCAGTCCCCAAGCCGGGCCAGGTTCTCCTCCGTGGAGGCGCCCAGGTGGGGAGCCAGGACGGTCCGGGGGGCCGACAGCAGGGGCGATCCCTCGGGGGGCTCGGAGTAGAACACGTCCGCCCCGTACCCGCCCAGACGGCCGTCCGCCAGGGCCGCCGCGATGTCCTCCTCGGAAACCACCTGCCCGCGGCAGGTGTTCACGATCCGCACGCCCTTCTTCATCTTGGCGATGGCCGACGCGTTGATCATGCCCTTGGTCTCGTCCGTGAGGGGCACGTGCAGGGAGATGTAGTCGGAGCGGGCCCAGACTTCCTCCAGGGAAACCATCGTCGCGACGTCGCTCTTCGGGACGAACTTGTCGAATGCGATGACCTCCATGCCGAAGGCCTTGGCCCGGATGGCGACCTCCCGGGCGATGCGGCCGATGCCGACCAGGCCCAGGGTCTTGCCCAGGAGCTCCGTCCGCTCCAGGTCCTTCTTGAGCCATTTGCCCTGCTTCATGGACGCGTCGGCCTCGCAGATCCGGCTGGCAAGGGCCAGCATCATGGAAAAGGCCAGCTCCGCGACGGCGACGCTGGAGGCTTCCGGGGTGTTCGTGACCTTGATTTTCTTGGACTCCGCGTAGGGGACGTCGATGGTGTCCACCCCCACGCCGCCCCGGATCACGAACTTCAGCTTCGGGGCCTTGTCGATCACGTCCTTGCCGACCTTGGTCTTGGAGCGGACGATCATCACCTCCGCCTCCCCGACCCGTCCCATGTCCTGGGTGACCTCGCCGAAGGCCGCCAGGCGCTTCGGGAGGTCCGGGAGAAAGGCGTCCGCCAGCAGGATAACCATGAAAACCTCCTGAGTATCATTCTTTCCGCGGATCATGGTAGGACGAGCCGTCCCGGCGACCGAGGCATCGGAGCCTACGCTCCGGTATGCGGGTCTTCCCCCGAGTACGGATGGTTCTTCCCTTGATCGATCCATCTTACCACGCCGCCGTGGAGTGTCAAGGACGGCCTCTACGGCAGAATCCTCCGGGCCTCGATGTAGAAGCGCTTCTCCGGCGCCTCGCCCATCGAAAACGTCTTCCGCGGCATCACCCCGTCCCGGATGACGGTGCCGAAGAACCCGGTCTTGTCGATGGGCGGTAGGTAGATCCCGAGGTTTCCGGGCTTGGCCGCCAGGGCTTCCAGGCTCTCGCGGCCGTGGATGTAGTCGATGCCGGTCCCGGGGCGGGACTTCAGGTACCCGTCCAGGAATTCCTGGATGGTCCCGGCGGCCAGGTTGGCCTTGGGCCGGGGGAAGCGGACCAGGCGGGTCGCGCCGGAGTCCAGGATCGCGAAGCGATGCTCCGCGGCTCCCTCGTCCACCGAGGCGAAGGCCGCGGCCCGGGAGGTTTCCTCGATCGAGCAGTCCCCGTACCGGGCGAGGGACTCCAGGAAGTCCGCGCGGTCCGCCTGGAAGAGGACCCGGTGGATCGGATGGAAGGGCAGCCCCTCGTCGTAGATGTTGACCAGCTCCACCAGGGCCCACCGCGCGGGATGCCGGTCGAGTCCGGGCTTGCCGGCCTCTGCCCGCTTGATCTCCTCCCAGACCGCCTTGGCGGTGGCCAGGGAGTGGTTTCCGTCCCCCACCGCGAAGAGGAGTACGCCGTCCTTGCCGTACTTTCTCTTGTAGGCGGCCGGGTCGGCCAGGCGGGTCAGGGCCCCGGCGACACGGGAAATCTCCGCCTCGCCCCGGACCTGCCAGCCCCGGACGTGGCCGGAGCCGGTCATGAGCTCGAAATCGTAGACAGGCTTCAGGTTCGCCCGGGCCGCGTACAAGGGTTCGATGACGGTCCGTTCCGGGTCGTCGATCAGGAGCATGATGTGCGGCAGTTCCAGGGGGGCTCCGCGGCGGATTTTCATGCGGGGAGGCAGGCGCTCCACGATGGTGCCTTCGGTCGGACGGATCAGGGAGGCCGAGCCCTTGCCGTACTCGTACTTCTCCAGGTCCACGGAGATCATGAGGCCTTTCCGGGGCTCGGACTCGAAGGGAGTGCGGCGCTCCACCAGGATGAATCCCTCGCCGGCGCTGGCGAGTACGCCCCGGTCCAGGTATCCCCGCATGGAGGCCTGGATGTTCAGGATCCGTTGGTCCTTGTCCGCGTCCTCCAGGTAGCACTCCGGGAAGATGAGGTTCAGGGTCGACGGCTTGCCGCCGATCCGGGCCTTGACGCCTTCCCAGTATTCCCGCTCGCTGGAATACTGGTCGCAGGCCACGACGGCCCAGGATTCCCAGTCCGCTCCCGGGGCGGGCAGATATACCTCCGGCACCCGTACGCCCGCGGCCGCGAGCGTATCCTCGTACGACGCCATATGAAGACTCCTTGCATACCGTGATGGGGGGATTCGAGTATGGAGCCTAATCAGGATTTCGTCAAAGGGTGACCGGGGTTTCGGCCGGTCCGTTTCAGGTACAGCTTCACGGCCCGGCGATAGAGGATCCCGGATCCGGCCACCGCGAGGACGAAGGCCGCCAGGATCACCGGAGCCGAGGAGGGCAGCCGGAGCCAGGGGGCCAGGACCAGGCCCCAGAGGGCCAGGAATCCGAAGAAGATCGCCGCGGCGGTCAGGAAATTGAAGACCGTTGCGGCCAGGAAGAGCAGGACACCGCGGGCCCGAACTTTTGCGGTACGGGGGCCCCGTTCCG
>CALMRC010000194.1 GCA_937873275.1 uncultured Spirochaetota bacterium | reverse complement strand
TCGACGAAGCCCGCGGGGCTTCGTTGCCGTGACGAACTACGGGCCGCCCCGGCCCGTAGTTCGTCACGCCTAGTCCTCCAGGAAGAGCCCGCCGCTCCCCAGGGCATCCGCCTTGGATCCGAAGAACTGTCCCAGGGGCGAGCCGGCGGATGCGTACTTGAAGAGCAGGAGGGCGCGTCGGACGTAGGCCATCCGCTCGGAGACCTCCGCGGCCCGGGCCCGGTAGGTCCCGTAGAAATCCGCCGTCGTGCGGCCGTCCGGCAGGACACCGGCGCCGACGCCCCGGTCGTGGTAGGCGGAGAGCTCCTGCAGCCGATAGAAGGGCCGCTCGAGCTTGAACAGAGCGGCCAGGCAGTCGAACAGGACGG
Source organism: uncultured Spirochaetota bacterium (assembly GCA_937873275.1). Taxonomy (GTDB): domain Bacteria; phylum Spirochaetota; class Spirochaetia; order Treponematales; family UBA12059; genus JAAYUR01. The sequence goes on along the minus strand of CALMRC010000194.1, from coordinate 9,789 downwards.
GGGCCACGGCCTTCTTTTCCGGGACCCAGTCCGTGAACTTCGGCTCCCCCCCGGCCTCCCGGGCCACGGACCAGGCGTCCAGGACGGGGCCCTTGGTCTTCAGGGCGTCGAAGGCGGCGTCGAAGGCGGGTAGGGTCTCGGTGTACCGGCGCGCGAACCCGGCGAGGACCCGGGGCGCCCGGGACTCCAGGTCCGCGAGGCTCTCGTCCACCCAGGTCACCCGGAAATCGGCCAGGCCTTCCAGGGATACAAGGTCCTCCCGGACCGGCTCCCCCGCCTTCTGGGACACGACCCGGCCGGGCTGGGCGTAGGCGCGCTCCCCGGCGTCGTCCGTCACCTCCACGCGGCCTTCCGCGCAGGTGACCAGGAGGGATCCGTCCGGGATGGTGTTCACGATGAAGGTCGTGCCCCGCACCCCCAGGACCGCGCCGTCGGTGCCCACGTGGAATCCGCCGTCCGCGAGCTTCTCCACCTTCACGGCCACGGAACCCGCCAGAAGCTGGAGGATGGTCTTCCGTGCCCGATCGTCCGTCAGGGCGGACTCGAAATAGAAGGCCGTGTTCTCGGCCAGCCGTATCTCCGCCCCTCCGGGCCGGCCGGGATCGAGCTCCACCGTGGCCCGGCTCTTGGGACCCGTCTGGAGGACGTCGAAGTTCTCCACCAGGTCCCCGAAATCCGCGGCCCTCGGAGCCTCCCCGCCCCGGTGGAGGGTCACGGTTCCCTCGGCGTAGGCGATCTCCCCCACCCGCCGCGGGCTTCCGGCCGGGGTCGCCGGACCGGGCGCTCCGGGCCCTACCGCCCCGGGCACGGCGGCCGCCGGGGAGGGCGCGCCGGGCCCCTCCGCCCCCCCCGGGGACGGGGCGGCCGAACCCGACGGCGCGCCCGTCGACGATCCCGGGGATGCCGTTACCGGAGCCCCGCCGGCCGGGGACGGCGCGGCGGCCCCGGGAGTCCCGGCGCCCGGGGCCCCGGCGGCTGTCGCTTCCCCGGATACGCCGGGAGACGCCGGAGCCGCGGTTCCGGAGCGGCCGCCGCAGCCCGAAACCAGGAGAATCGCCCCGGCCAGGGCGGCGATCGGGAATATCGTTCGGGCTTTCATGGCGTCCTCCGGGTACCGTGCTCGACCGGGTTTACCACTGGATGCCCCGGTCTGTTATAGTATATAACGCTTCCCACACCTTAGTAGGTCAAGACTTGGAAGTCCCGAAAAATCCCGAGCGCGGGTTCGGGCGGAATTCCCGGCAGGAGGCCTGTTCCATGAAGAACCGTATCGTCCCGGCCCTGGTCGTCTCGCTGGCCCTGGCGGGCTGCGTGAGCGCCCCGCCGTCCCCGACCCCCCAGCGCAAGGAACGGATCGAGACCGTCCGCGTGCCGGTCCTGCTCAAGGAGACCTCCTACTTCGCCAACGGGGTCCTGGACCGGACCGTGACCTACACCTACGACGCCTCCCGACGCCTATTGCTGGAAAAGACGGTGCAGGAGCCGTCCCGATCGGAACCCACCGAGCGGACGGTCTACCAATACACCGGGACCTCCCCGGCATCGTCGGTCGTCTACGATTCCGAGGGCCGCCAGAAGTCCCGGACGGACCTGAAGGTCGATCCGGCGGGGCGGGTCACGGAGGAAGTCCTCTCGGACGCGAAGGGCACCCCCCAGTCCGCGTCCCGGTACCAATACGATCCGTCCGGGCTTCGTACCAGCCGCCGGACCTACGACGGGACCGACGCCCTCCTGGCGGTTTCCGAATACTCCTACACTTCGGGCCGGTTGGCGGTGGTGATCCTGAAGGATTCCGCCGAACGTCCCGCGGGCCGGGTGGAGCACGAATACGACGCCGACGGCCGGCTGACCCTCCGGGTCACCTTCGACGCCGCCGGGGCCGTCGTCCAGCGGGAGCGCTTCGCATATTCCGGCGGCGCCCTGACGGAGGAGAGGGTCGAACGGGGGGACGGGCGGCTGGAACGCCGTACGGTCTACGAGATCGGCCCCGAGGGGGCGCCCGTGAAATCCACCCTGTACGACGGGTCGGGCCGGGTTCGGGACGTCCGGGTCTACGAGTACGGATTCCGTACGGAAGAGCGGACCGTCGTCTACTACGAGTGACCGGAGGAACGGAATGAAGCGTATCCCGAACACCCTCGCCGCCCTGGCCCTGGCCGGACTGGTCGCTTCCGCGGCGGCCGCGGACGAGTTGACGTTCATCTACCGCCGCATCTACCAGCAAGCGGAGACCCTGCGCCAGAAGGAGGCCGCGGCCCTGGCGGTCGCCGCCCGGGAGGACCCCGGGGTGGCGGCCGTCCTGGAATACATCCTGGAGGACCTGCTCAAGTCGGGCCCCGAAGTGGCCAGGGGCTCCTCGGATCGTTCGATCTGGAACAACCTGGTCCGCAAGACCGTCGGAACCCTCGGGACGATGCGGTACGTGGAAGCCGCCCCCTTCGTGTGGGACGCCTACAACCAGAGCGAGGATCCCCTGGTCCGGGCGGAGGCCCTCATGGCCCTGGGGAACATGCGGGCCCTGGAGTACGCCGAGCGGATCGCCCTGGTCCTCCGGAACCTGAACTTCGAACCCGTCCAGGACCGGGAAGCGGGGGAGAAGATCGCATTCGGCGCCATCCTGGCCCTGGAGAAGCTGCGGGATCCCGTGGGGTTCGCCCCGGTCTTTTACGCCTCCGAGGGCTGGTACACCCGGCGCGTCCGGGATCAGGCCCTGCGTAGCCTGCCCCTCCTGGCGGAGGATCCCACGGAACCCGTCCGCCGTCTGATCCAGGAGGAATCCCTGGACCGCAAGCTCAAGGCCTTCGACCTCCACGCGGCCTCCGCGGCCCCGGGGGAGGGGAAGATCGAGATCGCCCGCCTGGCCCTCCGGCGGGGGATCGAGATCAAGGCCCGTGACCGGGCGGAGGCGACCAAGCTGCGGGACCTCCGGACCCGGGGCATGCGCGCCCTTGTGGCCCTCAAGGCCGGCGGGGGGGCCTCCACGGACAACCTCCGGGAGGCTTTCAAGCTCGGGGAGACGGACGAGCGGCTCCTGGCCCTCCAGGCCCTGGGAACGGACGCCAGCGACGCCTCCGCCCGGGCCCTGGCGGACATACTTCTGGAACTGGATGCCCAGCAGAGGGCGGGCATCTCGGACGAAACGCGGAACCGTATCGCCGCGGCGGCCATCCAGTACGCCGGGACCACCCGGAACCCCCTAGTTCGGCCCGCGTTGACCGCGGTTTCCCTCAACGAGAAGTGGTCGAATTCCCTGATCCGGGCGGCCCAGGACGCCCTGAGGACACTGCCGTGAACACCGAAATCCATGCGACCTACGCCGCCCGCCGCGCCCGGATAGCCGGATGGCTCCGGGACCGGGGAATCGCCGCCGCCGTCTTCGAGGATCGGGAGGGCCGGAGGGATCCCACGGTCCGCTACCTATCCGGCCAGCCCGGGGATTCCTTCCTCCTGGTCACCGCCGCCGGCCGGGGGATCCTCGTGTCCTGGGACGTGAACATGGCCCAAGCCATGGCCGGGGTCGACGAAATCCTGGCGTACGGGGACTTCGAACGGAGGCCCGTCCGGGCCGTCCTGGGCGTCCTGGCCCGGGAGGGGATCGGACCCGGCGCCCAGGTGGAGCTCCCCTCCACCCTGGCCTACCCGGAATACATCCGGTACGCCGAGGAGGGGGTCGATTACGACTTCCTCTGCCGGGAGGACGGGGCGGACGAGTTCGCCCGGGGTCTCCGGGCCGTCAAGGACGATTTTGAGATCGCCGTCTACCGCCGTGCCTCGGCCATCACGGATGAACTCATCGATGCCCTGGAAGCCGGGGTCCGGAAAGGAACCATCTCGACCGAAGCCGACGCGGCCCTCTTCCTGGAGCGGGAGAGCCGGGCCCGGGGCTGCGAGAGCATGGGCTTCGAGACCCTTTCCGCGGGCCCCGCCCGGTCCTTCGGGATCCACGCCTTCCCCGCCTACACCGCGGGTGGATTCGGTACCCGGGGACTGTCCATCCTGGACTTCGGAGTCTGCCGGGAGGGCTACACCACCGACGTCACCCTGACCTTCGTCCGGGGCCCGGTTTCTCCCGCCCAGGAGAGGATGATCGCCCTGGTGGAGGAGGCCTATCGGGAGGCCGCGGGGATGCTCCGGCCCGGGGTACCCACCGTCGAGATCTCCCGCCGGGTGGACGAGATGTTCGCCGCCGGGGGCTTCAAGATGCCCCACGCGCTGGGACACGGGATCGGACTGGAAGCCCACGAGGCCCCGGCGATGCGGAACCGGGACGACAATCCCTGGGTCCTGGCCCCGGGGCACGTGGTCACCCTGGAGCCCGGCCTCTACGATCCCGAAGCCGGGGGGGTGCGCCTGGAGAACGACTTCCTGATCGGCCCCGGCGGGGCGGAAGCCCTGACCCGGTCCCGCATCGTCCGCCTCTAGACGCCGGGAATCGGGATGACCGCGGACAGGCATCCCCGCATCACCCAGGCGGGACCCATCCTCGCGGTCCACAAGGCCCTCTTCGTGGACCGCCCCTTGCTCTCCCTGGCGGCCGCCGCGGGGATCTACGCCGTCATCGTCCTGGCCTTCGGCCGGCGCCTCGAGATCTCCAGCAACTACTTCGTCCTGCTCCCGGTCCTGGCGGCCTCCCTGGGCTACGGCCTGGCCGGGGGCCTCGCCGCGGGCGCCCTGGGCCTGCCCGCCAACCTGGCCCTCTTCGCCCTCCTGGGACGGCCCGACTTTTCCCCGGCCAGCAAACCCATCGCCGAGCTTTCGGGTATCCTGGTCGGCGGGGCCTCGGGGTACCTGGCCGAGTACTTCCGCCAGCTCCAGTCCGAGATAGCCCGGAGGATGCGGACCGAGGAGTCCCTTCGCGCGGTCCTGGCGGACAAGGAGGTCCTTCTCCTGGAGTTGAACCATCGGGTCAAGAACAACCTCAACGTGATCAAGAGCCTGATCCTCCTGCAGAAGAACCGTTCCGGGAACCCGGAATTCCGGGAAGCCTCGGACCTCCTCCTTGCCCGGGTCTTCGCCATCTCCCGGGCCCACGACCGGATGTTCGGGGAGGAGGGACCGTCGGAACTGGACCCGGGGGAATACCTGGAGGACATCCTGGCGGTCTACGACGCCGAGGCGGGGGTCGGCCCCCGGGTCGAGTCGGACATCCGTCCCGGGGGCTCCCGGCTCTCCGCGGAGACCGCGATTCCCCTGGGCCTCATCCTGAACGAGGCCCTGTCCAACGCGTGGAAGTACGGCTCGGGGCCGGGTGGCGGAACCGTCCGGGTGTCCCTGGCCCGGGCCGGGGAGGATTGGACCCTGGAGGTCCGGGACGAAGGGCCGGGGTTCGACCCGGACGACCCGGGCGGCCCGGGACGGACCGGCGGACTGGGGGTCAAGATCATCCGAAGCCTGGCGGCCCGGCTGGGCGGCCGCGCCTCCTGGACACGGGACGGGGGTACCCGGTTCCGGCTGGAATTTAGGGCCTCGGGCTCTCCGCGCCCCGGCCCGGAGACGGGGCCGGACAAATAGCCGTCGGGGAACATCGAGGTTGCCGCCCCCTGGGGACCCGGCTATAATCGTCGTGGCCCGCCGGAAGCGAGGGGCCGGAAAGGATCCCATGGCTGCGACCTACATCATGGAGAGCGACGAGGAAAGCCGCCGCCTGGAATTGAAAACCGACGTGAACGCGGTCCGGGACCAGGCCCGGAGGGCGGGACTCGGTCCGGGCATGCGGGTGCTGGACGCGGTATGCGGCCCGGGGATCACCACCGCCGCCCTCGCGGAGGCCGCCGGGGAGGACGGCTCCGCGGTGGGCATCGACATCTGCGAGGACCGGATCTCCCGGGCCCGCGATGTCTACGGCGGGAGCCGTACGGAGTTCCATGTCCGGGACATCCTCGAGCCCCTGGAAGGCTTGGGCACCTTCGACTTCGCCTGGATGCGCTTCGCCCTGGAGTACTACCGGGCGGAGAGCTTCGACATCGTCCGGAACCTGGTCTCGGTCCTCCGGGAGGGAGGAATCCTCTGTCTCGTGGACCTTGACTACAATTGCCTATCCCATTACGGCATGCCGGGACGGCTGGAGAAGGCCCTCCGCCACGTGGTGGACACCCTCGAGTCCCGGGAAAATTTCGATCCCTATGCGGGCCGCAAGCTGTACTCGCACCTGTACAGGCTGGGGTTCCGGGACATCCGGGTCGAGGCGGGGGCCCACCACCTCATCTACGGCCCCCTGCGGGAAGTGGACGAGTACAACTGGGTCCGAAAGCTGGAGGTCCTGGGACGCCGGATGGGCGGGGACCTCCCGGGGTACTCGGGACTCGAGGAATTCCGGGAGGATTTCCTCGCCTTCTTCCGGGACCCCGGGCGGTTCACCTACACCCCGATCCTGACGGCCTGGGGCCGGAAGCCCCCGGCGGACGCATAGGAACCCGACTCCCTCCTAGAGGGCGGCCGTCTCCGGTCCCGGAATGGCCCGGGCGCTCCGGGGCGCCGCGACGAGGCCGGATACGGACGCGTCGGCCGGGGACGGCCGAGGTCCGCCGACGGCCGGAGCAGCCGTCCGGGGCGGGATCCCCGCCGGAGCCGGAGCCCCGCCCGGGGCCCCGGGGACCGCGATACGGCCCTTCGCGATGGCCCGGAGGAGGGTCTCGATGACCGTCTCGTCCAGGTGACGCCCCCCCGCGCGCCTCAGGGTCTCCACGGCTTCCTCGAAGCGCAGGGGCTCGTGGTAGTGGCGCTTGGCCGTTATGGCCTCGAAGAAGTCCGCCACCGCCAGGATCCGGGCGCCCAGGGGGATCTCCTCCCCCCGGAGCCCACGGGGGTAGCCGGTCCCGTCCAGGCGCTCGTGGTGGGATCCCGCGATGAAGGGGACCTGCTGGTAAGCCCCGGAAAAGTTGATCCGGCTCAGGATGTCCTGGGTCTTCACCACGTGGGTCTTGATCTCCTCCCGCTGCTTGCCCGTCAGGGGGCCGCTCTTCTTCAGGATGGAGTCCTTGATCCCGATCTTGCCGTAGTCGTGGAGCTGGGCGGCCACCCGGAGGACGTCCGTGAACTCCCCGGGCATGTTCAACTCCTCGCAGATCGCCACCGCGTACTCGGTGACCCTCTCCGAGTGGCCCGCGGTCAGGCTGTCCCGGGCGTCGATGCTGGCCGCCAGGGTCCGCAGGATGGACCGGAACTGCCGCTCCCGCTCCTCCGCGAAGAAGGCGGAATTCAGGGTCAGGCCGATCTCCGGGGCTATGCCCATGAGGAGGTTGATGTCGCTCTCCAGGAGGGGCCGCTTGCTCTGCAGGTTGTCCACCGCCAGGACTCCCAGGCACTGCTCCTCGAAGAGTATGGGACAGCAGATGAAGGACTTGGAACCCAGCCTGCGCAGGAAATCCAGGCTGTGGGGGGAGATCTCCGATTCGATGACGGAGACGTCGTTGACCAGGAAGGGCCGGCGCTCCCGGAAACAGAGGACGAAGACCCCCCGGGAGTCGGGCTTGTAGAGGCTGAACCGGGCGGCCCGGACCTCCTTGTAGAGCTCCTCGGTATACCCGAATCCGGCGCGGTAGACCAGGTTTCGCTTGTCCTCGTCCGCCAGGAGAATGATGCCCCGGTCGTAGTCCCCCCGCTGGCTCAGGATCTCCATCACCTTGCCCAGCATCCGGTCGATGTCCGTGGAGGCGGATAGGACGTGGCCGATCTCCTTGCCCATCAGGGCGTTGTTGTACACCCTCTCGAAATCCTCGAAGCTTCGCTCCGTGGTCAGCCGTTGGTGCTCGATCACGGCGTTCAATTCCCGGAACTGGACTTGCTCCTTCACGATGGACAGGGCCAGCAGAAGGGGTGCCAACACCGCGGAGACCCGAAGGACTCCCGCCCCCCCGCGATACTCCGCCGCCGCCACGAGGAGCGGCAGGCTCGCGGCGAAGGCGCCCAGACGGGCGATGCGGAGGACGGCGGACGTGGAGTCATCCCAGGAGATGCGGTACCGGCAGGCCTTGCCGCCCTTGAAGACGCACTCGGGATGCTCGATCCGGGGCTTGCGGATGTTGAAGCCGGACAGGATCGCGTCGAAATAACCCATCCGGTTTTCGCACTGGTACGGCTTCTCCCGAACCCCCTCCCGGGGGGTCACGACCAGCTCAATTTCCTTGCGGCCGAGGCTCCGGAATTCGAACAGGGTGGAGCGCGTCAGCCCTCCGGCCAGCTTGCTGATCAGCTCGAAGGCTTTCCGGGGATTCGAGAGCCCCAGGACGTAGTGGTAGAACCGACCGAGACCTTCCGGGGAGGCGCTGTACCGGCCCGCCTCCCGGGCGATGCCGGGCTCCCCGGTCGCCTTGACGACACCCTCATAGAACCTGTCCACCTGGATCTGGGTGAACCAGTGACCCTCGTCCTCCGCCTGGTGGGGCGCCATCTCCGCCCGGGACAGCAGAGCCGCCGCGTCCACGAAGGGATACCTGCGCTTCAGGAGCCGGAGGTAGGTGGAGATTATCTTGCTGTTGTAGAGCGGCTCGTCGTCAGTCCGAACCGGCCCGTCGGTCTTCTTGTTCACGGCAGGATCTCCTGAAGGTGTTCCGGACGGACTCGAAGTACGCGTCCGAGTGTGCGGTATCCAATACCCAGAGCATGTATTTTTTTTCATAGGGCACCGAATACCTGTCCAGGTAATCCTCCGGATAGACCAGGACGGGCGGATCTTCCTCGGAATACGAGCCCCGGAGGGCGTCCAGGGCGGACATCAGGACCGAGGCCGGGAGCCGCTCGGGCTCCAGGACCAGTACGTGCATGCAGCTGGTAAGGTTCGAGAGGTTGAGTCCCAGGTCGGACACGGTGACCTGGATGACCGCGGACAGGATGCCCCCGTGCCGGAGGCTGTAGACCTGGCGATCCCGCCGGAATCCCTGACGGCGGTACTCCCCGGACAACTCCGCGTCGGCCCCGTCCAGCTTGGCCAAGGCCAGGGCGTCCAGGGTCAATCCGCCGGACCTCCCCTCGTACCAGGCGCGGAGCCCGGAAAGGTCCTCGGGCCGGGCTGGGAAGAGCTGGAAGCCTTCCGGGACCGCGGACGCCGGGGCGGGCAGCCGGAGGTAGGCGAAGGCGTCCACCGAGGATCCTTTCGGATCGGCGATGTCCCGGGCCACGTTCCCGAAGACCCGGGCGGGGAACCGATTTTCCGGGCGGAAGTAGCACATCAGATAGTCCATGCGGGCGCCGGGATGTAGGTGCACGTCGTTGGTGAACCGGCCCGCCTCGTCCAGGACGCTCACCCCCGCCCCTCCGTAGCCATCCCGGGAGGCGGCGTGGTGCTGGATCAGCCAGGAGTCCGGGTAGAACCTAAGCATGGACATGTGCCCGAAGATCTTTCCCTTGTCCCGGAAGAAGAAGTGCCGGGCGATGGACGGGCTGTCCTGGTACAGCTTGAGGTAGGTCCGGCAGAACTCTTCCTTGTGGTTCTCGAGGGAACGGTACTTCGAGGGGTACAGGAAGCCGGTCTCGAAGAAGAACCGCCAGAGCTCCTCCATCTCTACCCGGCCGCACACGGACAGGCGGCCGTCGATCGAGGCGTGGACGGCGGAGGACAGCCGGACCTGGTCCCGGGCGTCCAGGTCCAGGAAGACCAGGCCGGACCGGGCGATCCGGCGCCCGTCCTCGGCCTCGCGGACGTTCACGTAGAGCACCTGGGCCCGGCATTCCGCCAGGACGCTTCCGGCCAGGTCCAGGGAAAGATCCCCGACGATGAGTCCGGGCAGCAGGGAGGACTCCTCGAAGAATTCCTCGACGCAGACCCCCATGCCGGACACGTCCTCGGCCTTA
>CALMRC010000193.1 GCA_937873275.1 uncultured Spirochaetota bacterium | reverse complement strand
GTCGCCGCCGCCAGGGCCAGCCGGGACGCCGCAGTGTCCTTGTCCGGGGCGGTCAGAATGGGGTTGTCGTGGTAGAACTTGCTGAAGGCCGAGGCCAGGTCGTAGAGGTAGGACGCCACCGCGGAAGGATCATGGTCCCGGGCTCCCTGGGCCACCGCCTCGGGGAACTCCGCGATCTTCCGGACCAGGGCCCACTCGGCGTCCCCGGCCAGGAGCTCGGGCCGGACGGTCCCGCCCCGGGCGTTCCCCTCCCCCGATTCGTGCTTGCGGATCATGGAGGAGATCCGGGCTCCCATGTACTGGATATAGGGGCCCGTGGCGCCGTTGAACGACAGGGACTCCTTGGGGTTGAAGATCATGTCCTTGGAGGGGGTCGCCTGGAGCAGATAGAAGTGCACGGCCCCCAGGGCGATCTTCTCGGCGGTCTCCGAGATGTCCCCCACAGCGTCCTCCCGTCCCTTGGACGCGATCTCCTCCACCGCCAGCTCCCGGAGGGAGTCCAGGAGGGCGTCCGCGTCCACCACCGTGCCTTCCCGGGTCTTCATCCGGCCCTCGGGCAGGTTCACCAGGCCGTAGGACAGGTGGTAGAGGTTGGCGGCCCAGGGATAGCCCAGCTTGGCCAGGATGTGGAAGAGGACCTTGAAGTGGTACTGCTGTTCGCTGGCCACCACGTAGATGAGCTGGTCGAAAGGCCAATCCTTGTGCCGCTCGATGGCCAGGCCGATGTCCTGGGTCATGTAGATGCTGGTCCCGTCCTTCCGGAGCAGGACCTTGGGATCCAGGCCGATATCCGCGAGATCCACCCGGACCGAGCCGTCCTCGGCCTTGAAGAAGACCCCGGCCGCGAGGCCCCGGAGCACCTCGTCCTTCCCGGTCACGTAGATTTGGCTCTCGTGGTAGTACTTGTCGAAGGAGATGCCCGTCCGCTCGTAGGTCTGGCGGATACCGCCCTCGGCCCATCCGTTCATGGTCCGCCAGAGGGCCAGGGTCTCGGGATCCCCGGCTTCCCACTTCACAAGGAGGGCCTGGGCCTTCTCCTCCGCGGCGGGGTCCTCCTTCTTGAGGTCGTTGAACCGGACGTAGTAGTCCCCCACGAAGTGGTCGCTCTTGACCCCCTCGGACTCGGGGGTCCGGCCTTGACCGTAGGCCATGTAGGCCAGCATGGACTTGCAGATGTGGACGCCCCGGTCGTTGATCAGGTCGATCTTGAAGACCTCCGCCCCGTTGGCCGCGAGGATCCGGGACACGCTCTCCCCCAGGGCGTCGTTCCGGAGGTGGCCCAGGTGGAGGGGCTTGTTCGTGTTGGGGCTGGAAAACTCCACCATGATCCTGCGCCCCGCCAGGGAATCGTTCCTCCCGTACCCGTCGGGATCCTTCCCGAGGGCGTCCAGGACCTCCGCGGCCACGGCGGGCCGGTCCAGCGCGACGTTGACGTAGGGTCCCTCCGCCCGGGCCGTCCCGATCCCCGCGGCTTCCGGGTCCCGGGTCAGGACGGAGACGACGGCCTGGGCGATCTGGGCCGGGGCTGCCCGGAGGATCTTGGCGAAGGGGAACATGGGGAAGCCGAGGTCCCCGAGTTCCGGCTTGGGCGGAACCTCGACGGCGGGGGTCAGGGCCGAGACCGCCTCCGCCGGGATTCCCTTCTCGCGAGCGACCGCCTCCAAAGCTCGGGATACGCAGGCCTTCCAGCGGATTTTCGCGTCCTTCATGGGATCTCCTCGGGGATGGTGTGGTCGCCGGGATTCTATAGCGGGCGGGGCGGAAAGGGCAATACGGGCTCCGGAAGTCCTCGGGGGCGGAGGCCGTCGGCCGGCCCCGGGGCGGATCCCTCAGAAGCCGCCGTCCCCCTTGATCGTGAGTCCCCCGGTCTGCTCGATCCAGACGGTGAAGGAATCGCCCGCCCGGGCCTTCCGCCGGACCGCGGCCCCGAAGACGCTCCGAAGGATGCCGGCCTTCCTCCGGGCCCCCTCGTCCTCGAGGAGCTCCATGAGCTCCTCGAGGCGCGCGTCGTAGGTTTCCGGGTCGATCCCGTAGATCTCGGCCTCCGCCCGCCGGTACAGGAGGGGCACCCCCTTGTCGTCCAGGAGGGCCAACTCCTGTCCGTCCGCCGGAGCCTGGAGGTTTCCGTAGACACGGTACGGAAGGGCGAGATTCACCCTCCGGCCCGACTCGATCTCCGAGTAGGCGAAATCCAGGACCAGGGCGTCCACGAAGACCTCGCTCCCCTCGACGGATACTTCCTGGGTCCGGACCGGCTTGCCCGGGGTCCGGGAATCGTAGAAATCCAGGGACAGGTGGGCCGTACGGCCGTCCGCGGAGAGGACCCGGACGTCCGCCACCCGGTAGCGCCGCTCGAGATTCCGGACCACCGCGGAGAGCTCGGAGATGCGGGCGCGGTTTTCGGCGATCTCGTCGAGCCTGCGCACCGAGTCGGATACGCCGACCAGGAGGACCGAACCGACGAGGACCGCCGCGATCGTGGGCAGGACCGCGACGGCGGCCCCGAGGCTTCCGAACAGCTCCTTGAGAAAAAGGCCGATCCCCTGTCCCGCCCCGAGCCTCCGGCCCGCGGCTTCGCAGGCCAGGTAACGGTCCCGGAGGGCGGCGGACACCCGGAGGGCGAATCCGGCCGCCAGGACGCCTCCCAGGACGGCCCAACCCGCGGGCCGGGTCAGCAGGAAGGTCGCCGCGTCCGACACGGCGAATACGAGGCTTTTCCAGCGTTCGATATCCACGTCAGTCCTCCAGGATCTCGATCCCGCCCTTCGGCCGGACGACCACCCTGTACACGATCCCGGGCTCGAAGGCCGCTATCCGGGCTATGTCGTGCACCACGCTGCCGAAGGCTCCGGAGGGTTCCCGGTCCTCCTTCAAGGCTTGGAAAAGGTCCGTAAGCCGGGCCCTCCCCAACCGGCCGAAGTCCGCGCCCTCGAAGACGGCGGGGAATCCGGACCGGTCGTACCGGGGATAGAGGTTAGTCCCCGAGGACGGGGCCAGGCGGTCCGTGAAGATCCGCCGAGGAAAGGCCAGGTACCGGTCCGCGGCGGGCACCACGGAGAAGTCGAAGGAGAGCTCCGTCCCCGGCCAGGTCATCTCCAGCAGGTCCACCTCGTTGCCGGCCAGGTCGTACAGCCGTACCCGGGCCTTGACCATTCCCTTGTCCCGCTCCAGCACCATGAACCGGATCGGGACGAGTTCCTCCTTCAGGGACTGGATGCCCTTCTCCAGCCGGGCGATCTGGGCCTTCTGGACCGCGGTCAGGGCGGTAAGCCCGAGGAAGACCACGGCCAGGACGAGCAGGACGGCCATGAAGAGTCCGGTACCTCGACGTTTCACGTTGGTTCCTCCACCAGGGCGAGGAATTCCTCCTCGCCGATCACCGGGACTCCGAAGGCCCGGGCTTTTCGGTTCTTGTCCGACCCGGATTCGGGATCATTCGTCACCAGGTAGGACAGGTCCTTGGTCACCGAAGACTTCACCGAGCCGCCCCGGGCCTTCACCCGGGCTTCCGCCTGGCTCCGTTTGAGGGTCGCGAGCTCCCCGGTGAAGCAGAAGCTCTTCCCGGCCAGGGGGCCGGCCGCGGCGGGGGGACGGATCCGGACGGCGCCCGCCGCGACCAGGGCGTCGATCTCCGGGGCCAGGGCCCGGAGTCCGCCGGCCAAGGTGTTCGCCAGGATATCCCCGAAACCGTCGATCGCCGCCAGCACTTCCGGACGGGCTGCCCGGAGCTTGTCCAGGGTGTCGAACCCCGCGGCCACGGCCTTCTCCGCCACCAGTTCCCCCACCCCCTCGATGTCCAGGCCCGCCACGAACTGGGCCAGGCTCACCTCGTTCCGGGCCGCCAGGTTGCGCAGGATCTTCCGGGCCAGGACGTCCCCCATCCGGTCGAAGGACGAGAGCTCCTCCGCCCGGAGGGTGTAGAGGTCCGCGAGGGCCCGGACCCGCCCTGCTGCGTGCAGTTTGCCCAGGATCACGGAGCCGAAATCCCGCACGTCCAGGACCGAGAGCCACTTCTCCAGCCGATGCAGGGACTTCTTGGGGCACTCGGGGTTCGGGCAATACAGGCGGGTCCCCTCGTCCACCAGGGCGGATCCGCAGGAGGGGCACGAGGAGGGTACCGGGATCTCCCCGGCGTCCGGGGGATTCTCCACCAGGGACTCGATCTTGGGGATGATCTCCCCCCGCTTCGTGATGACCACCCGGCTCCCGATCCGGAGGGACAGGGACCGGATCATGTCGGTGTTGCAGAGGTTGGCCCGCTGGACGACCGTCCCGGCCAGGCGCACGGGATCCAGGATTCCGATGGGGGTGAAGTTCGCCCCCGACTCGCTCCACTCCACCCGTCGGACCGTCGAGACGGCCTCCTCGGGGGAGAACTTGAAGGCGATCTGCTTTTCCGGCCGGGCCCGGGCCATGTCCGCGGGATCGATCTCGTTCCCCTTGACCACCAGGCCGTCGATGTCGTACGGAAGCCCCGGGCGGGCGTCCATGACGTGGGCCCGCCAGTCCACGACCTCCCCCGGGTCGGCGCAGACCCGCAGGGGCACGGTCTCGAACCCCATGCGCTCCAGCCAGGCAAGCTTGGACTTCTCGTCCGGGAAGAACCCTTCGTCCACGGCCGCGCCCCCGACGGCCGAGGCCGCAAGGACGCGTAAAGCGTCGTAACAGATCACCCGGAGGTCCTCGCTCCCGACCCCGTCCTTCCGTTTCATGAGTCCGTTGGCGGCGTTCCGGCAGTTCGCCTTGTCCGAGTACTTCCGGGCGTGGACCTCCCGGGTCATTACCACCTCGCCCCGGACGGCTCCCGTGAACGGCTCCGGAAGGCGTCCCAGGACCCCGGCCATGCGGCGGGCGTTGGGTGTGATCTCGTCCCCCACCTCCCCGTCTCCCCGGGTGACCGCCCGCAGGAGGGCTCCGGCCGCGTACTGGAGCTCCAGGGACGCCCCGTCCAGCTTGAACTGGACCAGGTATTCGGGATGCCGCACCTTGGCGGCCCACTTCAGGAACTCCTCGGGGCTGGTCGCCTTGTCCTGGCTGCCCATGGGCATGAGGTGGCGCACCTTGGGAAAGCCGTCCGCGGAGTCCGCGCCGATCCCGCGCAGGACGGGGCTCTCGGGGTACAAGGCCGCGAGCTCGTCCCGGAGCTCGTCGAATTCCGCGTCGGAAATCTCGGGCTGGGCGTTGTAGTAGAGGTCGTTGTGGCGTTCGATCAGGGCTTCCAGTTCCCGAATCCGCGCAGCCGTGTCCATCCGCTCCCGTGCCTCCCTCGATCGTGGATCGGGCCCCTCCGTTTCCGGGCGGGCGTCCCGTCGCTCGATGGATTGTACAGCCCCGGGAGGGGGATGTCAAAACCGCTTGACCTTCCCCGCCGCCGCGGCCTAGTCTGCCATCTCGCCCGTGAGGCGCGGCACGCCGCGCACCCGGGCCGCGGGGAGCAGAACCTTCATGAATAACCGTACGACTCCGTCCGATTCCGCGGGCCTCCGGAAGATGGCCGTCATCGGCCCCGCTGCCTTCCTGAACAGCCTGGGAATCGGCAGCGTCAACCTCGGTCTGATCTTCATCCTGCGGGAGATCTTCCAGGCCCCCCCGGCGGTGGTGGGACGGTTCGGGGCCCTCTGGTCCCTGGTGTACTTCGCGTCCTGCCTGGCCTTCCGGAAGCTGACGGCACGCCTGGTGCCCCGGAATTCCATGACCTTCATGACCGCCTCCTCCGCGGCCATCTTCCTGGTCCTCTGCCTCTTCCCCAGCCTCCCCGCCGCCTTCCTGGCCTACTCCGCCTTCGGGGCCGTCATCGCCTTCTTCTGGCCCCCCCTCATGGGCTGGCTGTCCCGGGGACTGGAAGGCCGGGACCTCTCCCGGGCGACCGGCCTGTTCAGCTTTTCCTGGAGCGTGGGGGGTATCGTGAGCCCCTACCTGGCCGGGACCCTGAGCGAGCGCGGCAAGTTCCTCCCCCTCTGGTTCGCCGTCGCGATGTTCGCCGCGAACTCGGTCTTCCTCCAGGTCTCCCGGAGGTTCCTCCGGGATTCGGACGAACGACCCGTCCCCGGGCGCGCCGAGGCGGGTCCCGCCCGGGACGGAAGCACCCCCCTCCGGTTTTCCGCCTGGACCGCCGTCGCGGTCCTGTACGCCGCGGTCGGCATACTCGCCAACATCTTCCCCCTCTTCGCCCGGTCCGAACTGGGACTGTCGGAGTCCCGGACAGGCCTCCTCATCACGGTCCGGACCGCCGCCACCACCGCGGGATTCCTCTTCTTCGGCCGATTCTCCTTCTGGAGGTTCCGGCGGGGACTTCTGATGGTCCCAACCCTCCTGGCGGGAGGGGCGGCCCTCATCCTGGCCCTGGCCGCGGGTTCCCTGCCGATGCTCGTGACGGGACTCGGGATCTTGGGGTTCGCAGCCGCCTGGGCCTACAACAGTTCCATGTTTTCCGGGGCTTCCGGGGCCCCCGACCGGGACCGGAGGATGACGGTGCACGAGGCCTTGCTCACCGCCGGCCAGGTTTTCGGATCCCTCCTGGGAGGGATCCTCTACCAGGCGGCCTCCATGCGGTTGGTCTTCCTGTTCACCGCACTTCTGGCCGGGGCGGGGGCGTGGACCCAGTCCTGGATGGCCCGCCGGCGGTTCGGGGAGCCTCCGGCCCACCGCCCGCCCCTGGGAATGGAGTGATCACGCTCTCCGGAATCCACTGCGGCGGCGATTTCCGGATTCACCACGGAGCACACGGAGGGCGCGGAAATAAAAAGAGGATTAAGAACCTGCGTCATCCGGCCAATGCCGCGAGTTTTTCTCGAATGAACTCGCTCTTTTCCCGGAGGCCGATGGGACCCGTGGCGATGGAAAGGACGTTGGGGCGCTTGGGATCCAGCTTGATCTTCTGACCGCTCTCCTTCATCAACCGCAAGAGCCGCTCCACGGAGACCTTGGCCACCTTGGAGAACTCCACGGTGACGAAACCGCCTCGTTCCTTCAGGGTCGCGATGGCCAGGCGCTTGCAGAGCAGGCGGATCTCCGCCAGGGCCAGGAGGCTCGCGGCCTCGTCCGGCAGGGGGCCGAACCGGTCCTCGAACTCCCGGTACAGGGCCTCCACGTCCTCCGGGGAGTAGACGGAGGCGATCTTCTTGTACATCTCCATCTTGACCGCGCTCTGGGTGACGTAGTCGTCCGGGATGTAGCCCGCGTAATCCAGCTCCAGGTAGGGTTCCTCCTCGGGTTCCCAGCCCTCCTGGGTGAGCCGGGCCACCGCCTCGTCCAGGAGCCGGAGATATAGGTCGAACCCGACGGCGTAGATGTCCCCGGACTGTTCCCGTCCCAGGAGGTTGCCCGCGCCGCGGACCTCCAGGTCCTTCATGGCGATCTTGAATCCCGAACCCAGTTCCGTGAAATCCGAGATGATCTGGAGCCGCTTCATGGCGATTTCCGACAGGACCCGGCGGTCCGGGTAGAACAGGTACGCGTAGGCGATCCGGTCCGAACGGCCCACCCGGCCCCGGAGCTGGTAGAGCTGGGAAATTCCGTAGACGTCCGCCCGGTCGATGATGATGGTGTTGACGTTCGGGATATCGATCCCGTTCTCGATGATGGTCGTGGACACCAGGACATGGAAGCCGCCGTGGATGAACCGGTGCATGACGTCCTCCAGCTCCCGGGCGTCCATCTGCCCGTGGGCGGTCTCCACCATCACCTCCGGCACCAGGGCCGCCAGGCGGGTTCGCACGTCCTCCAGACTCTCGATCCGGTTGTGCAGGAAGAACACCTGTCCTTCCCGTTCCACCTCCCGGCGCACCGCCTGGGCGATCTTCTCGTCGTCGTACTCCTCCACGAAGGTCCGGATGGGGTGGCGGTTGGAGGGAGGGGTCGTCAGGACCGACATGTCCCGGATCTTGAGGAGGGACATGTGCAGCGTCCTGGGAATGGGGGTAGCCGTCAGGGTCAGGCAGTCCACGGAGGCCTTGATCTCCTTGAGCCGCTCCTTGTCCTTCACCCCGAAGCGCTGCTCCTCGTCCACCACCAGGAGCCCCAGGTCCTTGAAGGCGATGTCCTTCTGCAGAATCCGGTGGGTCCCCACCAGGACGTCGACGGCCCCCGTGCGGGCCTCCTCCAGGATGCGCCGCTGGTCCTTCCGCTCCACCAGCCGGGAAAGCATGGCGATGCGGACCGGGTAATCGGCGAACCGCTCCTTCATGGTCTCGTAGTGCTGCTCCGCCAGGATGGTCGTCGGGGCCAGGAAGGCCACCTGCTTGCCCCCCAAGACGGCCTTGAAGGCCGCCCGCAGGGCGATCTCGGTCTTGCCGTAGCCCACGTCCCCGCAGATGAGGCGGTCCATGGGTTTGTCGGACTCCATGTCCTCCTTGACCTCGGCGATGCAGCGGAGCTGGTCCTCGGTCTCCTCGTAGGGGAAGGAGGCCTCGAAGGCGGTCTGCCACTCCCCGTCCGGGGCGAAGGAGAACCCCTTGGCCGTCCGCCGTCGGGAATAGATCCGGATGAGCCGCTCCGCCAGGTCCTCCACGGACTTGCGGACCCGGGACTTGCGGTTCTCCCAGCTCTTGGATCCGAGGCGGTCCAGCCGGGGTTCCTCGCCCTCGTTTCCGATGTACCGTTGGACCAGGTTGGCCTGCTCGATGGGAACGAAGACCGTCTCGCCCTCGGCGTACTCGATCTTCACGTAGTCCCGGTCGTTCCCCAGGACCCGCATCCGCTCGATGGCGGCGAACCGTCCGATGCCGTAGTTGACGTGGACCACGAAGTCCCCGGGTGCCAGTTCGATGAAGGTGTCGATGACCCGGGACCGCGCCGTCTTCAGGGACTTGGGGGCCCGTTTCCGGCGGCCGAAGATCTCGTTTTCCTGGATCAGGATCAGCTTGAGGTCCGGGACGGAAAACCCGGCCGACAGGCCCGCGGGCTGGACCTGGACGGGATAGTCCTTCAGCATGAGGCGGATCCGCTCCGCCTGCACGTCCGTCTCCGCGAAGATCCGGACGTCGTAGCCCCCCCGGATCAGGGACCCCAGCTCCTCCTTGAAATACGTCACGTTGCCGAAGAAGGATCGGGAGGGCTCGGACCTGAAATCGAGCCGGTCCGCCGCGGACGCGTCCGCGAGACTCCAGGTGCGTACGACCCGGGCCAGGTCGCCCACCGCGGACTCGAAGTCGACCAGCTGGGTCTCCGGCGGCGGCGCGGGCC
This sequence comes from uncultured Spirochaetota bacterium, assembly GCA_937873275.1. Classification (GTDB taxonomy): domain Bacteria; phylum Spirochaetota; class Spirochaetia; order Treponematales; family UBA12059; genus JAAYUR01. The sequence continues at coordinate 5,447 of CALMRC010000193.1, read as the reverse complement.
CTTCCAGGGCCGCCTTGCGGTGGAGGCCCGCGTACTCCCGGGCGATCGCCTCGGCCTGGCCCGAGAGGCGTTCCCGCTCCGCCAGGAAGACCACCGCGTCCGGGGGCAGATAGTCGAAGAGGCTACCCGGCCGGTCGAAGGCCAGGGGAAAGAGGAGCTCCTCCCCCTTAACCTCCCCGAATTCGGCCAGGGCCGCGTCCAGGAGGCGGGCGTTCTCGGGTCCGTATCCCCGGAGACCGGAGAGGCGGCGGACGAGGACGGACCGCCGTTCCCCGTCCCAGACCACTTCCTTGACAGGGCGCAGGGTTATCCGGCCGTCCCGGAAGGGCCGGGAGGTCTGGTCCGCCGGATCGAAGCGGCGGATCTCCTCGACCGTGTCGAATTCGAAGACGACCCGGAAGGCTTCCTCGTCCCCGGGCATGTGGACGTCCAGCACCTCGCCCCGCAGGGCGAACTCCCCGGGGAGGGAGACCCGGGGTACCCGGAGGTACCCGTGGGAGGAAAGACGTTCCGCCACGGCCTCGGGATCGAAGCTCTGTCCCCGCTCCAGGACGAGCAGGAGGCTCCCGAAGTACTCCGGCGGGGGTACGGGAGTGAGGACGGCGCGCTGGCTGGCGACGACGACCGGACGGCCCCGGGGGCCGTCGGCCGGCGTCGGATCCCCCCCCTCGGCCCGGCCCAGGGCCCGGGCCAGTGCGGCGCTGCGCTCCCCGTAGACCGGGGCCCGGGGGGAGACCGGGCGGTAGGCGGCGGTGCCCCACCAGGGGAAGCTCTCCGCCTCCACCCCCGCCAGATCCAGGTCCCGGGCGAAGGCGTCGGCCTCCAGGTCCGTGGGAACCACGACGAGGACGGGAGTGTCGAGCCGGGCCCGGCAAAGGGCCGCGAGGAGGGCCGTGCAGGCCCCTTCGAGCCCCCGGCAGTCGACGGGAAAGCTGCGTTCCGAGAGCCGGGCAAGGAAGTCCCGCACGGGGGCGTGGGATTCCAGGCGGTTCAGTACGTCCAGCAGGTATAATGATTTCATGCAAGGTTTCCGAGAATCATACGGGGGATCTTGGACCGCGGTCCGTCCGGAAACGGTTTAGGGATCCTGGACGGCGACCCATGATATACAATACGATAGGATCGTACAAGGAGCGCACCCGGTGAACCTTCCGCGCACGTTTTGTATCCTGCTGTTGGCAGTCCTGACCGCCGGCATCGCAGCCGCGCAAACGGAAATCGCCGTCCGCTTCTTCGACAAGCGCATCTACTACACGGACTCCGAGATCTTCCTGAAAATCACCATCACGAACCCCTCGGCCGCGCCCTACCGGTTCAAGTTGGCGGAGGAGCGGATGTTCTCCGTGGCCTTCGAGGCCCGCACCCCGTCCAACCGCCTCCTGGACGCGAGCGACACCTACAAGCGGACCGTGGCCGCCGGGAGCCCGGTCTATTACCGGGAAATCTCCCTCCAGCCCGGGGAGGAATATTCCTTCGTGGAGGACCTGCGCCGCTATGTCCGCATGGACGAGGCCGGGGTCTACCGGGTTCGGGTGATGTTCCATCCGGAACTGCTCCGTCCCGATTCCCGCCCCGTGTATTCCCCGGACCTCGTGGTATCCGTGCGACCCGGGGCGGGGGTCCCCTCCGTGGCGGAAACCCTCTCCGCGGAGACCGGGGACATCCTCCGGGCGGAGCGTGTTCCCCCGGACGAGGTCATCCGCCGGACCCTGGAAGCCCGCCAGAAGGGCCGCTGGAACGAATTCTTCCTGTACCTCGACCTGGAGGCCCTGCTCGGCCGGACTCCCGAGAAGAAGCGCGTCTACGACAAGGAATCCGACGACGGCCGCCGCCGGATGCTGGAACGGTACAAGGAGGAGCTGGAACGGGAGATCGTGGACAACGACATCGTGACGATCCCCTACTGGTTCGAGATCCTGGAGACCCGCTACTCCGCCACCAGCGGGATCGTCCGGGTCCTGGAGAAGTTCCAATACCAGCAGATCCGCCTGGTCAAGGAATACACGTACCAGCTGCAGAAGCGCGACGACGTATGGTACGTCGTGGGCTACTCCGTGCTGAACAAGGGGACCGAATGAAGGCTCTCCTGATCGTAGAGGACGACGCGATCGCGGATATCGTCCGCTTCTATCTCCGTCCCCTCGGGTTCGACGTGCTCCGGTACCGCAATCCCCTCAAGGCCCTGGACAACCTGGAGGAACTGGAGCCGGACGCCATCCTGGTCAGCGCCCGGGACTTTCCCCGGCACTGGAAACCCCTGCTTCAGGTCGCCCGCCGGTCCTGGGCCAAGGAGAAATGCGTCTTCATCCTCCTGCGGGGCGACGTCTTCCCCTTCGAGGAGGCGGCCAAGGCCATGCATCTCGGGGTGAACGGGGTCGTGAAGGAGGACCTGGGCGACCGGTCCGAGCTTTCCCGGTTCCAACAGATCCTGAAGCGGTACGTGGCGATCGAGGATTCCCGGACCTCGGACCGGATCACCCCGGCCGCGTGGGATCGCCTGGATTTCCTGTTCAACCGTCCCTCCGACGGCGTTCCCGTGGCCGGGAGGATCGAGACCATCAGCATCTCCGGACTCTCCCTGAAACCGGACCTGCCGGCCCTCTCGGAGGACCTGGAACCCGGCATCTACCTGGAGGACTGCTCCCTCCGGGTGGGACAGGACATCGTCTCCCTGGGATGCACCCTGGTCCGGAAGAACCATGTCCTGGCCTTCGCGTTCACCCGGATCGGCGACGAGGATCGGGCCCGGATCGTGGAATACCTGGAATCCGCCCCGAAACGGGAAATCGACTCCCTATTGAAGAAATAAAGATTTTATTATATAATACCCTCATGGACGCCAGCGATCTGTGCCCCGCGGAAAAACTTTCTGAGTACGCGCGGATGCTGAAGGCCGTGGGACACCCCATTCGCCTGCGGCTCCTCTGCCTCATCGAACGACAGGCGGATCCTTGCGTATCCGATATGTGGAAGTGCCTCAACCAGCCTCAGCCGGTCATTTCCCAGCATCTCGCGATCCTCAAGCAGAACAACATCGTCGCCGCGGAGGTTCAGAAGACCCGGAGGGTCTACTCCATCGCGAACCCCTTCATTCGGGAGCTCGTGCGGGGCATCATCGAGGACAATCCCGTTCCTGCCGAAAAGCCCTGACGAGGGCGGCCCCGATACGCGGGGCGTAGCTCCCCTGCCCCGGGATCAGGGAAGAAGGGGGACCTTCACCACCGGGTTGCGGAGCTGGGAAGCCGCCCGGGTACCCCAGACTCCGGAATCGGGATAGGCCGCCAAAACCCTCCATAGATCCCGGGCCGGGGATCGTGCCCCGTTCGCGTACAGGGCATCCGCGAGGGTGAACAGAAGACGGTTCAACTCCGCGTTGCGGACGTACTCCGACAGATCCCTCCGGTTCGAGATCCTGCCCAGGAGTTCCGGCAAAGCCGAGTAGGCGTAGGAAGGCTCCTCCTCCCGTACGGCGTCGATGGCCTTCGTGAGGATGCGGTTCGCCGCCAGACCCAGGTAGAGGACGGCCTTGCCTTGCCTTCCGCTCTCGTACCAGAAACTCCCCAGGGCGTCGAAGGCCCGGACGGCGAAGTCCCCTTCCGTCCGGTACAGGCTCATGAACTTGTCGAACCCGTCCCGGGTCAGGGAGTTCAGCATGGCGTTCCGAAGGTACTCGTTCTTGGGATCCGAGGCGGTGATGTCCTGCCGGACGACCTGGAGGTACTGCTCCTCCATCCGGAGAAAGTCCCCCCGGGTCCGGTACAGGTCCGCCAGGGCGTACAGGGGGGTGAACCGGTCATCCGCGACCTCGTAGGCCTCCCGCATGTCCCAGGCCCGGGAATACTGGATCTCCGCCAGCCGTAGCTCCCCCTCGGCCTGGAACACCCGGCCCATCCAGAACTCCGCCTCCGGATACATGGCCAGAGCGGCCGCGGCGGCCCGGAGACGGGCCAGGGAATCCCCGAGCTCGTCGAAAGTCCGGTAGTCCAGGGTGAGGTACAGGGCGTCGAGGAATCCGCGGAAGCTGTCCGTAAGCCGCCGCTGTCGCAGGAGGTCGATCTTCAGGCGGAGGGAGGATCCCGCCCGGGCGTTGATCTGGTCGAGTTCGGAGGCTAGGAACAGCTCCTTGGCGTACTCGTCCATGAGGGCCAGGATGGAATCCTCCGCCCTTCGGGCCTGGGGCGAGTCCAGGGCCGCGGACAAGGCCCGGGACGCGTCCTCGAACATCCTCCGCCGCTCGGTCGCCGCGGACCGGAAGGCGTTCAGGGCCTGTCCGAATTCCCGTTCCCGGAACAGACGTTTGCCGTTCTCGAACTCCACCCAGACCTTGGATTCCGCCGCTCCGAGGCGGAGAACCAGGAGGCAGGCGGCGGCGCAGACGGCGGCCAGGCGGTATCGGAGGGTTCGGTTCATAGGCGCGATAGCTCTTCCTCGAATACAGTATCGGCCTCTTCCACCGAAATCGTTCGGACTATCTTGCCCCCCCGAAAGACGACGGCACGGTCCCCGGCGCCGGTGATCCCGATGTCCGCATGCCGGGCCTCCTCGGGTCCGTTCACGGCGCAGCCCATGACCGCCACGGTGATGTCGCGGTCCAGGGCGTACAGGCGGTCCTGCCAACGGGCCAGGAATCCGTGGACGTCGAAGCCCGCGCGGCCGCAGCGGGGGCAGGAGATGATCCGCACCCCGGGCCGTCCTCTGCGGGCGGAAGACAGGATCTCGCGTCCCGCGATCACCTCGCTCTCGGGGGTGTCGGACAGGGAAACCCGCAGGGTGGCGCCGATCCCCTCGGAGAGCAGGGCGTGCAGGGCGATCGAGTTTTTCACGATCCCGGGAATCAGGGGTCCCGCCTCCGTGACGCCCAGGTGCAGGGGAACGTCGTGGGCGGCCGCGAAGCGTCGGTTGGCTTCCAGGGTGGCGCCCATGTCGCTGGATTTCAGGGATACCAGGTAGTCCCGGAAGCCCAGGGACTCCAGGATTTCCATCTCCCGCTCCGCGGCGGCCACCATCGCCCCCGCCGGATCCCGGGAGCCCCGGAGATCCTGGGGCAGGGAGCCCCCGTTGACCCCGATGCGGAGGGATACGCCCGCGTCCGCCGCCTTGCGCACCACCTCCTCCACCTTGGCCCGGGATCCGATGTTGCCCGGGTTGATGCGGATCTTTGCGATGGGGAAGTCGAGGCAGCGCAGGGCGATCCGCCAGTCGAAGTGGATGTCCGCGACCAGGGGTATCGGCGAGCGGCGGGCCAGCTCGCCCAGGACCTCCGCGGACGGGATATCCGGAGCCGCGAAACGGAGGATGCCGCACCCCAGGGACGCGAGGCGCCCGATACGGGCAAGAAGAGCCCCCGGGTCCCCGGGGACCAAGGGCTCCTTCCACATGGACTGGATCACGACCGGGTATCCCGGTCCCAGGAGAACGGTTCCGACCTTGACGACGCGCATGGGGGT
>CALMRC010000192.1 GCA_937873275.1 uncultured Spirochaetota bacterium | reverse complement strand
CAACAAGGCGGCCATGCGGGCCGCGGGCTTCCCCTACCCGGGCCACACGGAGCTCCTGGCGGAGGGCTTCGGGGTCCGGAACTACTCCCTGGTCCTCTCGGCGGGCGGGACCTTCGTCTTCCACGTGACCACCCACGTCAGCCTGCGGCAAGCCCTGGAGGGCATCACCGAGGAGGCGGTCTTCTCGAAAATCCGGCTGGCCCACCTCCTGGCCCGGACCCTGGGCCGGGGGGACGAGACCATCGCGGTGGCCGGGGTGAACCCCCACGCCGGGGAGGGAGGCCTCTTCGGGGACGAGGAACGGCTGGCCGTGGGCCCCGCGGCGGAGCGGGCCCGGGACGAGGGCATTCCCGTGGAAGGCCCCCTGCCCGCGGACGTCCTCTTCCCCCGGATGGCCCGGGGCCGGTACCGGTTCTGCGTGGCCATGTACCACGACCAGGGGCACGCCGTCTTCAAGTCCCTCTACTTCGACGAGGGGGTCAACCTGACGGTGGGGCTTCCGGTGATCCGGACCAGCGTGGACCACGGCACGGCCTTCGACATCGCGGGGACCGGCGTCGCCAAGGAGGACAGCCTGGTCGAGGCGACCCGCCTGGCGGCCGCCCTGGGACCCTCCTGGGCCCGGATCAGCCGGGAGGCCAACGCCGGGTAGGGCATCCGTCTCCACCCGGCCCGATTCCGGGTTGCCCCGGGACCCGTCCGGTGGCATACTCCTACCGGGTCCGCCGCTCGTTCCGCGCCGGCCCGCGAGGAGCGTCTCCATGCTTTCCGAGGAAATCCGATCCGCCTATTCGGCCATCCTGAACGAGGAACTGGTGCCCGCCCTGGGCTGTACGGAGCCCATCGCCGTGGCCTACGCCGCGGCCCGGGCCCGGGAGATCCTGGGTCGGATGCCCGAGGGCCTGGTACTGCGGTGCTCGGGGAACATCGTGAAGAACGTGAAGGGCGTCCGGGTGCCCAACACCGGGGGACTCAAGGGCATCGCCGCGGCCGCCGTGGCGGGAGTCGTGGGCGGGGATCCGTCCCGGCGCCTGGAAGTCCTGGAGAGCGTGACGCCGGAGCACCGGGAGGAGGTCCGCCGCCTCCTGTCCACCGGGTACTGCGAGGTCGCCCTGGCCGAGGGAGTGGAGAACCTCTACATCGAGGCGGAAGCCCGGGCGGGGACCGATACCGCGTCGGTCCGCATCGAGGGATCCCATACGAACATCGTCCACGCCTCCCGGAACGGATCGCCCGCGGAGATACCCGGGGCGCCCCTCCCCGGCGGGTCCGGCGGGGGCTTCGGGCATCCCGGGGACGCCGGGAACCCTTCCCGGGTCGAGGGCGGAGCCCTGGCCGACGGAGCCCGGTTCCTGAACGTCCGGGACATCCTGGAGTACGCCGAGACCGTGGACCTGGGGGACGTGGCAGGGACCCTGTCCGACCAGATCGAGAAGAACGGGGCTATCGCCGAGGAGGGCCTGACCCATTCCTGGGGAGCCGAGGTCGGCCGGACCCTCCTCAAGACCCGGGGAAGCGACCTCCGGGTCCGGGCCGCGGCCCGTCCCGCCGCGGGGAGCGACGCCCGCATGAGCGGATGCTCCCTGCCGGTGGTGATCAACTCCGGCAGCGGCAACCAGGGGATGACCGCGAGCCTCCCGGTGATCGAGTACGCCCGGGAACTCGGGGTCCCCCGGGACCGTCTGATCCGGGCGCTGGCCCTTTCCAACCTGATCGCCATCCGCCAGAAGGTCCTAATCGGAAAGCTGTCCGCCTATTGCGGGGCCGTGAGCGCCGCCTGCGGCAGCGGGGCGGGGATCGCCTTCCTCCGGGGCGGCGGCTACCGGGAAATCTCCGACACCATCGCGAACACCCTGGGCAACGTGGGCGGCATCGTCTGCGACGGCGCCAAACCCTCCTGCGCCGCCAAGATCGCCTCCGCCGTGGAAGCCGCCGTCCTGGCCCAGGACATGGCGTTCGAGGGCAAGGCCTTCGCGGACGGCGAGGGGCTCGTGTCGGAGGACGTGGAGCGGACCATCGAGAACGTCGGGACCGTCGGCCGGGAGGGGATGCGGGAGACGGACCGGGTGATCCTCCGGATCATGACCTCGGACTGAGGACGGCCGCGCCGCCCGGACGCGACCCGGGATGCCGGCTTGCGGGACCGGCGGCCATGCGCTACCCTTGGGCCATGCGCAGGCCCTCGGAGTGGAAAGAGTTCGCCTCCGGCAGGATCGCGGACTGCCGGATCTTCGACGTCTCCTCCAGCGACCGGACCTGCCCGGACGGCAAGCGGGGAACCTTCTTCCTGGTGAACGCCCCGGACTGGGCGGGGGTCATCCCCGTGGTGGACACCCCGGAGGGCCGGAAGTTCGTCATGATCCGGCAGTTCCGGCACGGCACCGGGCGCCTGTCCGTGGAGTTCCCCGGGGGCATCGTGGACTCCGGCGAGGATCCCGCCCAGGCGGTCGCCCGGGAGCTCCTGGAGGAGACGGGGTACCGGGCGGAGATCGTCGTGCCCCTGGGCCTCCTGTCCCCGAACCCCGCCTTCATGACCAACACCTTCCACGCCTTCATCGCCGAGGGCTGCGTCCTGGAGCGGCCCCAGGCCCTGGACGAGCACGAGGAGATCGAGGTCCTCCTGGTTCCGGAAAAGGAGGCCATCGACCTGGTCGGGGCGGAGGACTACGGCCACGCCCTCATGACCGCCACCTTGTTCCTGTACATGCGCTACCGGGGCTTCTGCCCGTGAGGGGGAGGAACCGTTGAACGTCGAGATCACCGAGCCGAGGGAACTCCTGGATCCGGACGGCCGGATCACGAAGGAAGGCTGGGCCCGCCGGCCGTTCTGGAACTACGACCGCTCGAAAATCAAGGCGCCCGGGTGGAGGATCAAGGAGTGGGACTACTACTCGATCCTGTCCCGGGACGGCCAGTTCGGAATCACCCTGACCCTCTCCGACCTGGGCTACGCGGGGCTCTGCGCCGTCTGTTTCCTGGACCTCGAGGCGCGGCACGTCCACCAGGTCGACACCCTCTCGGTCCTGCCCATGGGGAGGACCGGCCTGGGACCCGACAGCGACGCGGGCCACACGGCCTTCGCGGATTCCAAGCTGGCCCTGGATTTCGAGTACCGTCCGGGCCGGCGGGTCCTGACCTTCGCGGCCCCGGGGATCCGGAACGCCGGGGGGGACGAGGGGCTCACGGGAAGCGTGACCCTTTCCCAGCCCCCGGACCTGGAGAGCGTGAACATCGCCACCTCCTGGGCGGAGAACCGCCGAGCCTTCTACTACAACCGGAAGATCAACTGCATGCCCGCCTCCGGGTGGTTCACCGTCGGGGACCGGCGCTACGAGTTCGACCCCGCCCGGGACTTCGGGGCCCTGGATTGGGGCCGGGGACGGTGGACCTACCGGAACCGGTGGTACTGGGGCTCCGCCTCGGGATGGCTGGAAGGACGCCCCTTCGGCTGGAACATCGGCTACGGATTCTCGGACCGGACCCCCGCCAGCGAGAACGCCCTGGTCCTGGACGGGAAGGTCCACAAGCTCGCGGAGGTGGAATTCCGGATCGACACGTCCGACTACATGAGGCCCTGGCGCTTCACCAGTTCCGACGGGCGCTTCGAGATGGACTTCGAGCCCGTCCTGGACCGGGCCTCGGAGACGAATCTGGCGGTGATCCGATCGGTCCAGCACCAGGTCTTCGGGTACTTCACGGGAACCGTGATTCCGGACGACGGGAAGAAGCGGAAGGTCGAACGCTTCCCGGGTTTCGCGGAGGACGTGCTGAATCTCTGGTAGCTCGCGGCCGTCCAAAAAGCCGGCCGGCTTTTTGGACGGCCGCGGCGCCGAAGCCCGCTTCGGCGATCCTCCGGAAAGGTTTAGGCCCCGGCCGCCCGGGCCTCGATCCGTTCGACCGCCACGGCGAGCCAGGGGGACGGCTCCTTCTTCTGCCCGAAATCCCAAGCCTTGTAGGGCTGGTAGACGGACTCGGGGACGAAGGTACCGTCGGGTCGGGCCTTGGACCGGACGACCGAGAGCATGTCCCGGAACCGGGGATCTCCGCGCGCTTTGGGGAACCGTGAGAGGACGTCCGCGACGTGGAGGATGTCGTACCAGAGCCCCGGGGCCTTGAGCTTCCGGAAGTCCTTGCCCATGAAGAACATGTAGGGATGCCGGTCTCCGCTCTTCTCCCAGCAGTCCAGCAGGGCTTCCACCCCCGCGGCCGCCTCGGAGCCTTCCGCCAGGGCCTCGGCCTCGGGATCCCCCGGGGCCTCCTCCCGGAAGGCGGCTAGAAGCTCCAGCAGGATGAGGGTCGCGAAGGGGCAGGGATCGGCCTTCCTGCCGGGCCCCCGGAAGGAGCCCAGCTCCGGGGCGACCCGGCAGGGCCAGCCGAAGGGCTCGGCCATCGCCACGAGGGTCCGGATTCCCCGGCGGACGAGGGGCTCCGAGGCGCCCCCGAACCGGACCCGGGCCCGCAGGAGGATGGGGGCGTCGCAGAGGGCCCAGGCCCAGGTCTCGACGCCGGGACCCCCGAAGTGCTCGGGATAGGTCATGGGGAGTCGGGGTATACCGTCGGCGTCCGTCCGCTCCCGGATGCGGGCGATCGCGGCGCCGATCGCCGGGTCGATCCCGTCCCCCGGGCCCGATCCGGCCAGGAGTTCCGCCAGGAAGCCCAGGGAGTGGAAGGTCTGGGAGGGGCTGCGATGGCTGGCCAGGACGGTGCCGGGCCAGGCGGCTACGTCCGCGAGGAGGGCCCGGACTTCGGGCGCGGCCAGGAGGTCCCCCCGGGCGGATCGGACTTCCTGGGCGTCCGGCGGGACGCCGGCCAGATCCAGGAGGTGCCGGTACCGGACCCAGGGAGGGCCGGAGAGGAACCCTTCGACCGACGGGGACACGGCCATTCTGACCTTCCTCTCTTCCGCGGCGGCTCCGGGCGAGTCCCGACGATCAACCGTCCGGGGGCGCCGCTCCGCCCGGACGGGGCGCTTACCGCCTCAGCGGATGGATTTTCCCCGTTCCTTCAGGATCGCCTCCACGATTTCCGCGCATCTGCCGATCAGGGGGTCGCAGACCTTGGCGGTCAGGCCCAGGCGCTTGGATTCCTCCCGGCCCTCGGCGGTGGAGATGTCCACCCCCAGGAGGGCCCGGCACTCCGTGGAGGGGGCGATCTCCTCCACCCGGCGCAGGTAGTCCCGGACGATCTCGTAGCAGAGCTCCTTGGTCGCCAGGTCCGAGCCCTCTTCGTTGCCGAAGGCCGCCCCCAGGGCCAGGGCCCCCCCGTTGATCGCCCCGCAGAGGAGCTGGCGGCGTCCCAGTCCGGCTCCCAGGGTGGTGGCCAGGCGGTGGGCCTGCTTCGGGTCCACCCCCAGGTCCCCGGCGAAGGCGACCAGGACGGACTGGGCGCAGTTGGAGCCCGAGGCGTGGAGCTCCCGGGCGCGTTCGGATCTAGTCATGGCGGTTCCTCTCGGCCTCGAAGTCGGCGCGCATCCGGGCGCGCAGGTCCGGGTCCAGGAGGGCCCGGAGGGAGGCCCGGGCCAGGATCCGGGCTCCCTTCACCAGGGCCTCGTGGGCCAGGGGGCCCGTGGTGGCGGACGCGAACTCCCGGGTGTGCCAGGTGTAGGGCTTGTCGATGATGGACAGGGTGGGCTGGAGGGCGGGGCAGCGCATGGACACGTTTCCCACGTCCGAGGAGCCCTGGGGGCCCGGGGAGGGGCCGAAGGGGGCTCCCACCTCGGTGAAGACCTCCTCCATCATGGACTCCGCGGCGTCGTTGGGCCGCATCTCGTCGAAGGAGAGCTCGAAGTTGCTCCACTCCACCTCGGTCTGGGTGGCCCGGGCGCAGCCCTCGGCCGCCTCGAGGACGTTCTTGACCACGGAGTCCAGGTAGGCCCGGCGGGCGGCCCGGAAGTAGAAGCGGACCGTGGCGGCCTCGGGGACGATGTTGCAGGCCGCCCCGCCCTGGGTGTAGATGCCGTGGATGCGGACGTCCGGCCGGACGTGCTGGCGCAGCATGTCCAGGGCGTGGAAGAAGAGCTGGGCCCCGTTCAGGGCGTTCCTCCCCTCCCAGGGGGAGGCGGCGGCGTGGGCGGTCTTGCCCTTGAAGCGGAACTCGAAGGAGTCCATGGCCAGGCAGCGATACCGGACGTAGGACTTCTCCCCGCCCGAGTGGATCATCAGGGCCAGGTCCCGGTCGTCGAAGAGGCCCTTCGCGGACATGGAGATCTTGGCCCCGTTCGACTCCTCCGCGGGAGTGCCCGTGACCCAGAGCTCGCCCCCGATCTTCCCCATGAGGGGAGCCAGGGCCGCCCCGGCCAAAAGGGACATGGCCCCGTGGACGTTGTGGCCGCAGGCGTGGCCGATCTCCGGCAGGGCGTCGTACTCCGCCAGGAGGGCCACCTTGCCGCCGGGAGCGCCCCCGGAGACCGTGGCGTTGTAGGCCGTGGGGATCCCGAAGAAGGGATGCTCCACCCGGAAGCCGGCGTCCCGGAGGAAGTCCGCGTGGGCCTTGCTGGAGCGGACCTCCTGTTCGGAGATCTCCGGGTCCGCGGCCATGGCGTCGCTCAGGGCGACGGCCCGGGGGGCCAGCTTGTCGATGAGCTTGTCCATCTCGGGCAGAAGGTTCCTGTAGTCCATTCTAGGCGTTCCTTTCCATCGGTCATTTCATCGGGGGACGGGTGACCAGGCGGCCGACCGCGGGTCGGGTGAGCTCGCCCCGCTCCAGCGCGACCTTGCCGTTCACGATCACGTATTCGATTCCCTCCGGCGGGGCCAGCTGGTCCTGGAAGGTGGCCTTGTCCTTCAGGCGGTCCGGGGAGAAGAGGACCAGGTCCGCCGGGGCGCCGACCGCCAGGACCCCCGCGGGAAGGAAGGCCATGGCGGCGGGGAGGCTGGTGGCGTGGCGGACCGCCTCGGGCCAGGAAAGCCCGGCTTCACGGAGCCAGCGCAGGGCCCGGGGGAAGGTTCCCGCGGCCCGGGGATGGCCCTGCCCCTTGTGGAGGACTCCGTCGGAGGCCACGGCGCACTCGGGGTGGGTCAGGCAGAGGCGGATCTCCTCCTCGTTCATCACGTGGGCGATGATCAGGGCCGCCGGGTCGTTGGCCCGGAGGTCCGCGTAGGAGGCCGGGGTCAGTCGGGTGCCCTTGTACTTCCCGGAGGCGGCCTCCAGGCTCTCCAGTCCCTTCTTCCACCGCTCCTCGAAGCCGGGGTCGAAGACCGCGGACCCGACGTAGGTGCAGAAGGCCGCGTAGGGGTAGCAGTCCATGGTCACGTCCAGGCCCTCGGCCCGGGCCCGGTCGGTCATGGCCAGGGCCTCGGCGGAGTGGCCGAAGGCGGTCATGGACCCGATGTGGGAGATCTGGACGCGCACCTTGTGGCGCCGGGCCAGGTCGATCATCTCCTTCACGGCCTTGAGGCATTCGGGGCCGTCGTAGCGGATGTGGGAAGAGACCACCCGCTCGGGATACCGGGCCGCGACGGCGGTCAGGGCGTCGATCTCCCGGGGGCTCGTGTTCGGGGCGTACTCCAGGCCGAAGGAGAGGCCCAGGGATCCCAGGGCGAGTTCGTTCCGGAGGAGTTCCTCCATCCGGGCGATCTCCGCCTCCGTGGCGGGCCGGTACTCGTCGTCGATGCCGACCTCCTTGCGGAGGTACCGGTGCCCGGTCTGGTAGCCCAGGTTGAGCCAGGGGGCGGGGCGGGCGGCCCGGATGTCCCGGAGGAGGGGGCCGGAGCCGCAGTTCCCGGCGACGGCGGTGGTGACGCCCTGGCGGAGGAGGGCCAGCTGGATCGTGTCCGGATCGTCCAGCTCCTCGTCGTGCATGTGGGTGTCGATGAAGCCCGGCGAGACCAGGAGGCCCGAGGCGTCCACGACCCGGGCCGCCCCCGGGATCTCCGGACCCAGGTAGGCGATCCGGCCGCCCTCGATCCCCACGTTCAGCGCGCGCTCCGTACCCGCGACCGGGTCCAGCGCGGTTCCTCCGCGTACCAGGATGTCCAAGCCCATATCCTCTCCCTTCGTGGAAAAAAGGAAGGGCGGCGGGGGACCGTCCCCCCGCCGCCCGCCGTCACTATCTTACGACAAGACCCGGGCTACTGCAAGTTGACGGCCACGGCGATGGCCATGAAGATGGCCTGGGCCAGGAGCAGCCAGCCGAAGAAGGGCACGAAGTACTTCCACCACTTGTCGATCGGCACCTTGGCGATGGAGCAGATGACCGGCAGGGCCGTGGTGGGCCACAGGATGTTGGAGAAGCCGTCGCCGAACTGGAAGGCCAGGACGGCGGTCTGGCGGGTGATCCCCAGGAGGTCCGAGAGCGGCGCCATGATCGGCATGGTCGTGGCGGCCTGGCCGGAGCCCGAGGGAATGAAGAAGTTGATCAAGGTCTGGACGATCAGCATGCCCTCCGCGGCGAGCCACTTGGGAAGGTAGGACAGGGGCTGGGCCATGCCGTTGATGATGGTGTCGATGATCTTGGCTTCCCGCATCACGATCAGGATGCCCCGGGAGAGGCCGACCACCAGGGCACCGAACACGATGTCCTTGCAGCCCTCCAGGAAGGTCACGGCGATCTTGCTGGGTCCCCAGCCGGCCATGAAGCCCGCGGCCACGCCCATGATGATGAAGAGGCCCGCCAGCTCGTCGAAGTACCAGCCCTTGACGATGACGCCCCAGACCAGGAGGCCGATGATGATGACCACCCACCAGAGGATGATCTTGTCCCGGAGGGTGAACTTCTTCTGGACCAGCTCATCGTGGTTGAGGGCCAGGGCGCCCATGTCCATGCCCTTGAGGATGGACTTGGAGGGATCCTTCTTGATCTTGTGGGCGTAGACCAGGGTGTACACCACGGCCATGGTCACGAAGGTGAACCAGACGATGATGCGGAAGGTCATTCCCGAGAAGAGCGGAAGCTCCGCCACCTTCTGCGCGACACCCACAGTGAAGGGGTTCATGAAGGCCGCCGCGAAGCCCATGGCCACGGCCATGGAGACCATGCTCATACCCACCAGGGCGTCGTAGCCCATGGCGATGGCCAGGCCCACGAAGAGGGGTATGAAGCCGAAAGTCTCCTCGTACATGCCGAAGACGGAGCCGCCCAGGGCGAAGACGTACATGAAGACGGGTATGAGGACGATTTCCTTGCCCTTGAGGGTTTTCAACAGCCACCCGATGAACGAGTGGAGGGCCCCCGTCTGCAGAACGATGTAGAAGGACGCATAGACGAAGAAGACGAAGAAGACCACGTCCGCCGCGTCGATGCTTCCTTTCTGGACGGCGATGAAGGTGTCGAAGAAACTCTGGGGATTCTGGTCGACCTTGTGGAAGGTGCCCGGCACCACGACGGTCCTGCCCGAGTTCGGATCCTTGGCCCGATCGAACTCTCCGGCGGGAATGATGTACGACCCGATCACCGCCACGATGATCAGGGCGAACAACAGTACGAAGGTGTGCGGAACTTTCATGATTTTCGTACTCATGCTCTGCTCCTCCTTAAGGAGTTGGGTTCGGGATTGCCCGTATGGGCGGTGGAGACGGCTACCTCCTTTTCCCGGACGCACGGGACCTGGGTGTGGATACAAAACCGCTGAAAGTGTAGATCGGCGAATTTGCGGCGTCAATGGAAAGGGCAGAAATATGTCCGGAACCGGATCGGAATAAAGGGGCCGGAGCAGGCCGGGGAGGCGGCGGCCCTCAGTTCCCGGACCGGTAGAGGGCCGCGTATTCCACGTAGTGGGGGGCCGTGGCCGCCACCCGGGCCCGGTCCTCCTCGGAGAGCTCCCGGATCACCCGGCCCGGCACCCCCGCGAAGAGGGTGTTCGGGGGCACCTCGACCCCTTCCCGGACCAGGGTGCCCGCGGCGATCAGGGCGCCCTCGCCGACCGTAGCCCCGTCCAGGACGATCGCCCCGATGCCGATCAGGCACCCGGACTTGAGGACGCAGCCGTGGAGGGAGACCGAGTGCCCCACCGAGGCCCCGTCCTCTATGCTAAGAGAAAACTTGCGCTTGGTGACGTGGAGCATGCACAGGTCCTGGACGTTCACCCGCGCCCCGATCCGGATGGAGTTCACGTCCCCCCGGATCACCGTGTTGAACCAGACCGAGGAGCCTTCCCCGATCTCCACGTCCCCGACGATCCGTACCCCGTCGCAGAGGAAGACCGAGGGGTGGATCTGGGGAAGTATCCCTTTATAGGGAAGAATGCTGACGTTCGGGGGCGGTTGGAAGGTCATGGCGAATCCTCGAGGAAGGGGTTTTCGATGCGGATGCCCCGGACGCTCTGCCCCGCGTTCAAGTCCTCGGTCAGCAGGGTCGAACAAGAGGCCTGCTCCGCGGCCGCCAGGATGAGGCCGTCCCAGAAGGAAATCCGGGACAGGATGCTGATGTCGATTCCCTGCTCGATCAGCCCGAGGTCGATCTGGACGGTTTCCATGTTGTGGAAGCCGTGCAGTATTTCCTTGGCCAGCAAGGGCTCGATCTTCAGCTTGGTCACGGCGGCGCTGTAGAATTCCTGGAGGACCTGGGTGGAGATCACGGGGATTTCCGTCTCGACGACCCGCCGGATCGCGGACCGGGCCTTGTCCCGGCGAACCGGGTCGTGGTTGTCCGCGGCGTAGACCAGGACGTTCGTGTCGAGGAAGACCTTAGCCACGGTGCAGGTCCCCGCGGGTCCAGCGGGCGCCCCGGGAGGATCCGGCGGCCCGGTCCATTAGTCCGAAGGCGTCGTCCAGCCATCGCGCGGAAGAGGTCCGCACCGTCTGGCCGAGGAGGCGCCGGACCAGTCCGTTCAGGGACATCCTGTGCCTACGGGCGTATTCGCGCCCTAGTTTCAGGGTTTCGTCGTCGACCGCGAGGGTGATGTTTTTCATGGGTATCTCCAATACACATAATACGTGTGCACGGATTACTTGTCAACGGTGAGGAATCCGGCTCCGTTCCGATCCGGGCCGTTCAGGCGGGACCGTCGTCCTCGGCGAGGAGCGCGAGAAAGGCCTCGACGAGGCGGGGTTCGAACATAGCGCCCGAGTTGCGGACCATGAAGGCCCTCGCCTCCGGCCGGGGCATGCGGGACCGGTAGGGCCGGTCCGCGGTCACCGCGTCCCAGACGTCCGCCACCGCCAGGATGCGGGCGTCCTCGGGGATGGCGGGGCCCGCAAGGCCGTCGGGGTAGCCGGACCCGTCCCAGCGTTCGTGGTGGTGGCGGACCCCGGGCACCACGGGCCCGAAGGACCGGATGCCCTCCAGCAGGTCCGCCCCCACGGCCGGGTGCCGCCGGATTTCCTCGAATTCCCCGGGGCTCAGGGCGCCCGGCTTGTCCAGGACGGCCTCCCGGACGCCGATCTTTCCGGCGTCGTGGAGGAGGGCCGCGATCCGGAGCCGGTCCAGGGCTTCCCGGGGTTGTCCCAGGGCCGTCCCCAGCCGGACCGCCAGGTCCGCGACCCGTTCGGAGTGGCCGGCGGTCCACCGGGACTTGGCGTCGATCGCCCGGGTCAGGGACCGGATCACCCCGACGAAGTTGTCCTCCCGGGCCTCCCGCTCCAGGACGCTCCGGAGGGCCACCGCGGCCTGGTCCGCCAGGAGGGCCAGGACCCGCCGGGCCTCCTCGGAAGGGGGCTCCTTCCCGTCCGCGATCACGACCAGGGAGCCCAGGTATCGGGAGTCCACGGTCAAAGGCTCGTTGGCCAGCCAGCCTTCCTCGGCCTCGGTGATGTCGTAGACGAGGGACCGCAGGGAGGCGTCGGCGTCCGCGAGGGACAGGAGGCATTCCCGGTCGAAGAAGCCGCAGGCCGCGGCGTCCAGGAGGTCCTCCGAGAGGAAGGGGGCGGGGCCCGGAGCCCGGCCCGGATGCGTCCCGTCCCGGGAGGCCAGGGACTCCAGGGTCCAGCCCCGGCGGTCGGGGTCCCGGACGGCCAGGAAGACGGACCGGGCGTCCGCGGCCCCGGCGATGACGGCGGTGACCCGGGAGAGCAGGTCCTCCCGGGGGCCCCCGGAGAGGACGGCACGGTCGATGGCGTTCATGGACTCCATGGCGGCCAGGCGTTCCTCCAGGGACTCCTTCGCGGCCTCCAGCTGGCGGGCCATGTCCGCGAGGGTGCGGCCGAGGACCCCGATCTCGTCCCGGCGGGGCGACTCGAAGGCGGAGGGCCGGACCGATCCCCGGCCGTACCCCTCCGCGGAGGACGCGAGGTCCGAAAGGGGGCGCACGAAGCGGCCCGCGAAGAACCAGCCGAGCCCCAGGGCCAGGGCGGACAGGGCCGCCAGAAACTGGAGGACCTCGGCCTCGTTGTCCGCCAGGAACTGCAGGATGCCCGCGGTGGGGACCTGCAGCCGGAGGATCCATTCCGTGCCGTCCTGTCCGCCGGGAAGGGGAAAGGCCGCGCCGATGGGATGTCCGGGCAGGGAGAAGGGGTCCATCGGAACGAACCCTTCGTCGAGGACCGCCTTCCGCAGGTAGCGGACGGTTCTCTCGTCCGGGACCCGGACCCCCCGGATCCCGTCCCCGCCCTCGACGAATTCGGTCCACCCGCCCCCGGGCTCCCGGCCGTAGAGGATCATCCGAAAATCCCCCGAGGGCTCGTGGAGCGCGGGGAAGCGGGAGCGGAGCCGGTCCAGGGATTCCCCCGTCCCGTCGGAGAGGCGGCGGAAGAGGGAGGCGCTCCGGTCGGGGAACTCGTCGACGAAGGCGTTCCGTGCGATCCGCTGGAGCATCCGCAGGGTCGCCCCGGCGGTCGTACGGATACCGGAGACGAGGATGAAGCCGGAGACGGCCAGGCCGAAGACGAGGAAGAAGCCGACGAGCTTCCAGTGGATGGAAGCCCGGGGGACGGGCAGCTTGAGGGACATCCCCCTCAACATAGCGAAAAGGCCCGCGCGGGTCGAGACGCTCAAGGGGAGCGGCCGGCGTGCGGATCCCGCTTCACCGGATTCCAGGGTATCGGCTTCTGTTTTACAGGAGGCAGGAATTTTTCAATCCTTCGAAGCCCTTCCCGTGGTATCGGCGTCACCAGGGACGGTAGGAATCGTAGATACTCCTTCAACAACCCGTACTCTCAGAGTATATTTATAGGATGGGAGGTGGAATGAACACCTACAACGCCATTATCGAGAAGGACGGGGACTGGTATTTCGGATACGCTCCCGAAGTTCCCGGGGCGAACGGCCAAGGCAGGACGATCGAGGAATGCAAGGACGATCTGGCCAAGGCTATCGAACTAGTGCTGGAGGACCTGCGGGAGGACTTTTCCCGCGGTCTGCCCCGGGACGCCATTCGGGTCACCGTGACCGCATGAAGCGGGAGGAATTCCTCCGGCACCTTCGCAAGAACCGCTGCTATCTTAAACGGGAGGGCGCCTCACACTCCCTGTGGGTAAACTCGGTCACCGGCAATCTCCAGGCTGTTCCCCGTCACTCCGAACTATCCGACGCTCTCTGCAGAAAGATATGCAGGGATCTTGAGATACCTTTTCTGTATTAATTCACCCGACACGTTCCTTCTCCGCGTACGCCTTCGAATTCCGTTCTCGCCCGTTGAACTTCCGAACGCCCCGCGATATAGTCGTGTTCACGAATTGAACAACTCGGGCGGCTGCGGCCGGCGGGCCCTTAGGGCACGTCGCGCGCCCGCCCCTCAAGGACCCCTCCGGGACGGGGAGCGTGTTGCGGCCGCCTCCGACCCCCGGCCGGGGCGTCGGGACTACGGGGAAAAAGCGCTCCCCCGGGGCGCCAGCCCCATCTTGCCCATCCGGAAAACCAATCAGCATGCAAACCGACACAGAACTGGCGGTCCTCGAAAACCTCTACGGATCCGGCAAAGCCGAGTCCTCCCGGGCGCCCACCCAGCGGGCTCTGGCCCGGACGGCGGGGCTGTCCCTGGGCATGACGAACGTTCTCCTCAAGCGCTTCACCGAGAAAGGCTGGGTGACGGTCAAGCGGGTGAACGCCCGGAACCTCCACTACGCCCTGACGCCCGAGGGGGTCCAGGAGATCGCCCGGCGGACCTACCGGTACCTCAAGCGCACCGCCCGGAGCACCGCCCTGTACCGGGACCTCCTGGAGGAGCACGTCCTGGCCGCCAAGCGGGAGGGCGTCCGTACCCTGGTCCTGGCGGGGCCGAGCGACCTCGACTTCATCCTGGAGTACGTCTGCGAGCGCCACGGCCTGGTTTTCTTGAAGACCGCGGATCCCGGGCGCGCCCGGGCCCTGGACGGACCGGAGGTCCGGACCGTCTACGCCGAGGGCGTGCCCGAGGAAGCCCGTCTCCCGGGCTCCCGGGGCCTGGCGGACATCCTGGCGGGGGGGCCGTCCGATTCCCGTATCGAGGAGGGAGAATGACCCGTAGAACGAGAGGAGCTGCGTGGGGGGTCCTGATACTCCTAATGGCCGCGGGGGCGGCCCCTTCGATTGCCCAGCCCCAGCCCTTCCGGAACCTGTCGGCCGCCGAGGCCGCCGTTATCACCTCGGGCAGGAGCGTCTTCCGCCAGCCCTCGGGATGGAAGGATCTCTCCGTGCCGGCCGCCGCGCCCTTCGCCAAGGACATCGAGGAGACGGTCCGGAACCTGGGGGCCAACTATATCGGCGAGGTGGTTTTGGTCCTGCCCAAGACCGCCAATCCGGATCTGCTGGCCGTCCTGGCCCGGAACCTGGCGGACGTGGAAAGCCATGTGGGCATCCCCTACTGGTCCCGGCGGTACAAGAAAAATTTCGACCTCTTCACCTGGGTGAAGGTCCTGGAGCGGACCGGCGGCGAGTCCGAGGGCGGGCTCTCCTCGGAACAGTACATGAAGCCCTTCGACCCCTACCGGGCCCGGTACTCCTGGAGCCTCCGGGGGGACCGCCTCTCGTTCCTCTCGACCAACCTGACCCACCTGTCCTACGACGGGAAGAAGGCCGTGGCTCCCGGGGAGATGGTCTGGCGCCTGGAGGCCTACGCCGAGGGGGACCGATGGATCCTCTACGGGATCGGCGCGGTCAAGGCCTTCGACATGCTGGGGCTCCTGCGGGACCGGCTCTCGGAATCCTTCATGGGCCGGATCGAGGCGTTTTTCGGGTATATGTATGAAACTGTCAGTGCCAAAAAATCCGAGGATTAGCCTCGAAAAACGAACGATCGAAAGGTTGTATCAATTATGGTAAGAAAATTTATCCTGCTTATGTGTTTTACCGTTCTTGTAGCCCTGTATGCAATGGGAGATGGTTCAAAATCGAATTATGTTATAGATAGCCTTTCTTTCGAAATAGAAGGCCGGACTCGTGAATTTGTTCTCCTAGACCTTCTTGAAATTCAAGTTGGAACCATATTCGATAGCGAAGCTGATTTGGATGCTTTTATTATAGACAAGACCCAAATACTTAGGAACCAAAGGGTGCTGGAAGATGCATCGATCGAGAAAGTTTTGGGCGAGGGAATATCTGGAGCGTCTCGCCCGGTGCACTTAATCATTCACACTATAGATAGTTGGAATATTGTTGGCTTGCCATATTTTAAGTACGATTCAAATGATGGTTTACTTGTAGCCCTCCGTGGACGTGATTATAACTTTTTCGGTACTATGACCACCTTCCTCCTTAACGTCAATTGGCAGTTTGATACAAATGGGCAACAATACCCGGGTTTCGAATCTAGCTTTTCACTTCCATTTAAGCGATATGATCTCGATTGGGCATGGCGACTGGAAGCTGAGATAGTGTTTCCGGAAGATGGACCTGCAGACTTGAATGCTTCTACGACCCTGGAAGTATCCAAGCTGGCCGGTATGGGTAAGCTTGGTCTTGCCTTGACTCAAGCGATAGGAATCAACGACAGGGATTCCTATGATGTATACTATGATGATCCTCTCTATTTCCGTTCTACTGCGAAGTTTTTTTATGCTATGACATTAGCGGATGCTGGAAAGCGCGGAAAGCTCATGGCCACTCCATTCGTTTCTCTTTCCGATCGATGGGCTTTTGATGAGCTGCTCGACAGTTCCCTTGATACTGGCCCCATACTGACACCTGGTGTCGATTTAACCTTTGGAAGGGTAAATTGGATTGGAAATTTTAGAAAAGGTTTTAAAGCATCCATATCAGCAGATTTGAATTACTATCTGCAAGATGGCGATTGGAGCCGTATCTTCTCTTCTTCATTCGCGGGGTATACAGTACTAGGTCCCTTTGGACCAAGTGCTAGAATCACGACGCTTTTTCGACCAGACAGTCTGGATCTGAGTGCTGGGGATGCTCTACGGGGAATACTTGACGTTCGAGTTGATACTGATGCCGCTGTTTTTCTGAATATTGATCTCCCCCTTCGAGTGATTACATTCCGGCCAGCGGATTGGTTCCATGCCCGCTGGATGAAGGTGTTCCAATTTGAACAGCAATGGTCTCCCTTCTTTGATATGGCACTTGGACATTTTGGGAGTACGTGGTTTGATCCTGCCGATGGTTGGTATTCAGCGGGACTAGAGGTGATAACCTACCCGAAATACTTTCGAGCCTTCTATGTTCGCATATCCCTTGGTTGGGATCTTATCTCGGTCATTGAGAATGGCTCCTTATCCGGTTTGAGTACACGGGATGGAGCTTCGGTTAGAGAGTTGTTCATAGGTTTAGGTCACCACTACTGATCCTCTGAAATGGATAGTGGGTTAATGTTTTCGTTTTTAAGCATTATATGATTTGGGAGCTGTCATGTTAGGAAAAAAACCTGCGACGGAAGTAATCATTATAGAGCCCAAGCGCTCACTGTTTGATTTTAGATTCGGGGAGTTATTCCGTTCTAGGGAGCTAATTCAGAATCTCATCCGGCGCGATTTTGTTACGGTGTATAAACAGACCATTCTTGGCCCTCTTTGGTTTATAGTAAATCCTTTAATTACCACCGGAATGTATGTTTTCGTATTTGGACGGATCGCACGGCTTGGGACGGATGGAATCCCGCAACCATTGTTTTACTTTTCTGGAACCATGCTTTGGGCCCTGTTTTCGTCCTGTCTTCAGAAATCTTCGGATACATTCATCAATAATGCGGCGTTATTCGGAAAGATTTACTTTCCGAGACTTGCTGTTACAATCTCTTACATTTCCACGAATTTAAGAACGTTTGGAATTCAATTCGGAGTTTTTCTGATATTATTTCTATATTATAGTATTCGGGGAGTAACCGTTTCCCCAACTTTATGGGCCCTTGCCTTTCCAATTTTAATTCTGCAGATAGTAGCATTGGGTACTGGGCTTGGGCTTATCCTTTCCTCTGTGACGACAAAGTACCGTGATTTGAGAAATCTAATTACTTTAGGTCTAAACATGTGGATGTACATAACTCCTGTGGTATATCCGATCTCTGAAGTACCCAAGCGATTTGAACTACTTTATTCCTTGAATATCCTTTCTCCGGTGATGGAATTATCCCGGTATGTTCTCCTTGGTCGCGGGTCTGTTTCTTTGGAGATATGGGCAATCAGCTTTATCGTTTCGTGTTTAACTCTCCTTATTGGTATTCTTGCATTTAACCGGACTGAACGGACTTTTATCGATGTTATCTAATGATCGTTGGTTTTCCCGATAGCGTCTTTAAGGAGTGATATGACACCCGTAATCTCGGTCGAGAATCTTTGGAAGCAATATCAACTAGGAGTGATCAACAACGGCAGTCTCTACAGGGATCTTCAAACCCATTGGGCTCGGATTCGCGGCAGGGATGATCCATGGTCGAAGATTGGTCAGAAATCTCGATTCGACATTCGGGGGGCCTTTTGGGCCTTAAAGAATGTAAGCATCGAGGTACCCCAAGGGGGGTGCATCGGCATTCTTGGGCGAAATGGGGCCGGAAAATCTACACTGCTAAAGATCATCTCCCGTATAACTGCTCCGAGCAAGGGTCGGGTCGTCATTCGAGGGAATGTCACGAGCTTATTGGAGGTCGGCACTGGCTTCCATCCAGAATTGACCGGCCGGGATAACGTCTATCTGAATGGCGCGATTCTGGGCATGAGAAGGAAGGAAATTGACAAAAAATTTGACGAGATTATCGCGTTTTCTGAGATTGAGGATTTTATCGATACACCGGTTAAACGATATTCCAGTGGAATGAAGGTTCGGCTTGCTTTTTCAGTAGCTGCGCACCTGGATTCCCGGATCCTAATTACAGACGAGGTCCTTGCCGTCGGGGATATAAAATTTCGGCAGAAGTGCCTGGAGAAGATGCACAGAATACGAAACGAAACTGATCGAACCATGTTGTTTGTGAGCCATAATATAAAAGCCATTGCAAATCTTTGCACGTCGGGTATAATCCTGGAGAAAGGAGAGGTATTTGGGAATTACAACAATGTCCATGATCTGGTATCCTCTTACCTGTCCATGCTCGATGTAGACAAGAAGAATGAATTAGGGGATGCAGATTGAAGAACTATCTATGATCCAAAGATTATGTTTTCCCATGCGGTAGGATCCCAACAGCGCATTTTTTAATTGATTCGAAATCATGAGGACACGAGGAATAATTTATGAAGAAACTCCTGGTTCTATCGTTATCTCCCCTTGATCGAGACCCCCGGGTCGATCGACAGATAAAAACCTTGTATAAGGAATACGATTTGATAGTTGCCGGGCTGACGCCTCCTGGTGGATTTGATTATATTCCTTTTATTTCTTTGAACAAAAAGGACTATGTAAAACCTGGCTATCGTATCGGGAATAGCGTAGGGACTCCCCTATTTGGGGAAACAACTTTACCTGCGGATAAGAAATGCTCCCGGATTATTGGTTTACGGCTTTGGCTTCAATGGTATTTACCAGCTTTGGTTCCTCCGGCAAAAGCCTTCAAGCGTAAATTTTATAAATCAATGCGATTTATTTTGGATGGATTGAGACGCGGTCGGCAAGCAATTCTCGGGGGTGGACATTCGTGCACCTCTCTAGATGGTGGATCTGGGAGAAATTGTAACGCTACGAAACCCGAGTGGTACGAGTCCTTCCACTTCGACCTCGCCCGGGAAAGGATTCTGGCATGCGGACCATACGACGCGATCCTTGCAAATGACCTGACCGGTCTGGTTCTGGTCCGGAGATGGGGCCTGGAGGCGCCCCTCATCTACGACGCCCACGAATACAGCCCCGGTCAGTATACTCCGGACGCGGCAGGTCGGGAGAAAGCAGAACAGGCCGAGCGATTCCTACGGGAAAACCTGAAGTACTGCGACGCGGTGATGACCGTATGCGAGGGGATCGCGGAGGAATATGCGAGGGAATTTGGAATCGAAAAACCTGTTGTCGTGACAAACGCTACCCGCTATAGGGAACTAACACCCGTGATTTGTATGAATGATACGATCCGGCTTGTCCATCATGGCGTGGCTGCCGCCCAGCGTAAAATCGAGAATATGATCGATGCCGTTATCCTTGCAGATTCACGGTACGAATTGGATCTATTTCTAATCCATAAAGACACGGCATACTTCGAAAGCCTCAAGGCCCGCGCTTCTGCTTGTCCGCGGATTCGGTTTCTTGAGCCGATGCCCATGCAGGAAATCGCGGAACGGCTGAATGTCTACGATGCGGGGTTTTATATTCTGGAACCTGTTAACTTCAATCATCTGCATGCCCTTCCGAACAAGCTTTTTGAATTTGTCCAAGCCCGAATTGGTATCATCATCGGTCCGTCTCCGGAAATGGCGCGATCTGTCACGAAATATCAACTTGGGGCTGTGGCGGACGATTTCACCCCTTGGGCGATGGCAAGATTGCTGGCAAGCATTTCCAGGTCGGATATCAATCGTTTCAAGGAAAATGCGCATCGCCATGCCTTCGAACTCTCGGGTGAAGTGCAGGCCGCGATCATCTCCGAGCTTGTAAGGAAAACGATCGATCGGTCAAAGTCGGTGGAAGAATCGAAGATACAAGAGAGTGCGGGAAGTGTGAGAACGGTTTCCTAACCTGGTATCTTGTGACCTGGATCCGTATATCGTGACGGAAATTCGATAAACAATAAGCCGAAGGATAACTCTATCGTATCGATGGAGTACGATAACCACCTGGGAGCATCTATGCGATCAGATAACGTCAAGCTTTTTTCGCACATTTAGGCGCTTCATCTGGTTATCGCGGGCTACGCGTCCAGCACCTGGTAGCTGGCCATACCGGCCAACCTATTCATGTCCATGTACCGTTTGGTTCCCCATTCTCGGCCTGCGATATATCGTAAACGCGCTGTTACGAGCATCAGCGCGGATCTTCCGTCCGGGAAGTTTCCCACGACTCGTGTCCGCCTTCGAATCTCCCGCATGATGCGCTCCATTGGGTTGTTCGTCCGGATGCTTCTCCAATGCTCTCGTGGGAATGACGTGTAGGTAAGCGTTTCCCGTATGCCTTCTTCTACGGTCCTTGCCGCCACGGACAGCTTCATGACCTTGAGCTTTTCTATGACCTGTTCTGCCTTCTCGATCGAAGCTTCGCGGTCTTCCTGGGCATGAATGGCCTTGAGCATTGCTGCTACATCCTTCACCTTCGTTGAAGGAATGTTGGTAAACACGTTGCGATAGAAGTGGACCGAGCAGCGCTGCCACTGGGCTTCGGGGTAGTACTCACCGAGGGATTCAACAAGTCCCATGCACTTGTCGGAGATGAACAGCCGAACCCCGGTAAGCCCACGGTCCTTCAAAGAAGCGATAAACGATCCCCAGCCGGATTTGTCTTCC
>CALMRC010000191.1 GCA_937873275.1 uncultured Spirochaetota bacterium | reverse complement strand
ACAGGTCCATGGTGGACCGGTAGGGCCGGGTCTTCCGGCGGTGCGCCGCCTTCGCGGCGGCCAGGAGTACCGGATCCGAGGCCAGGGCGAAGCCCGTCGCGGCCAGGACCGCCGCCGCCCAGCGCATCCGCTTGAAGGCCCCCCGGGATCCCGAGGCCGAGCAGGACTGCCAGGTATGGGCCCCGACGCCCAGGGGCCAGGTCGCGGCGTTCATCTGCCCCGTCGGGGTCACGTAGGACACGTCCCCGGTGTCCAGGGATCCCCCGATGCGGTATCCCGAGCCGAAGTCCCCGACCAGGTCGTGGGTCGGGCGCTTGAGCAGGGAGAGGGGAGCCCCGATCATCGTGAGAGTCGACTCCCGGTCCCGTTTCGGGACCGTGGCCGCCAGGTCCCGGGCGAAAGACATCTCCTCCGGGGAGAGCGCGGGCACGGGGATACGATTCATCGCCTCGAGCATCGCCCCGTGGATGGCGTCGTTGGGTATGTAGTCGCACTTCCCGTGGGTCACTTCCCAGGACACTTTGGTTTCCGTCATCATCGCCGCCCCCTTGGCCGCCTTGAGCACCCGGGCGGTCGCTAGGCGCAGGCCCTGGGCCGTGGGGGCCCGGACGTAGAGGGTGACGGCGGCGCTCTCGGGCACGATGTTCGGCCGGGCACCCCCGTCGGAGATCACGTAGTGGATCAGGACTCCCCGCTCCAGGTGCTCCCGGAGGAACTCCAGGCCGAGGTTGAAGATCTGGGCCCCGTCCAGGGCGGACCGTCCCGCGTGGGGGGCCATGGCCGCGTGGCTGGCCCGTCCGGAAAAGCGTACGATCAGCGCGACGTTGGCGCTGGTGGTATAGCGATGGGGGGTGTTCACGTCCGCGGGGTGCCAGGTCAGGGCCGCGTCCGCGTCGTCGAAGCGCCCCGCCTTGACCTGGGGGATACGTCCCAGGGCCTCCTCGGCGGGGCAGCCGTAGTACCGCACCGTGCCCGGAAGGCCCGCGGCCTCGAGGGCGTCCGCCAGGGCTTCCGCGGCGGCCAGGGACCCGACACCCAGGAGGTTGTGCCCGCAGCCGTGTCCCGGTCCTCCGGGCTCCCGGGGTTCCCGGCGGGTGGAGCAGGCCTGGGACAGGCCCGGAAGGGCGTCGTACTCCCCCATGAGGGCGATCACGGGCTTCCCGGATCCCCGTTCGGCGGCGAAGGCGTGGGGCATCTCGGGGAAGTCCGTGACCCGGAATCCCGAGGCGGCCAGGCGCTCCCGGTGCAGGGCCGCCGACCGCTCCTCCTCCCCCGAGCGCTCCGGGTGCTCCCAGATGTCCCGGGCCAGGCCGTCGTATTCCGAAGTGCGGCCCTCGACGTAGTCCCGAATCCGTTCCGTCATGGCCGCCTCTGGGGCACCCGCTCCAGCCGGGAGACGTCGAAGCCCAGCCTCCGAGATTCTTCCACCAGGGTCTCGTAGACTTCCGGGGGAGGGACGGGGTCCTTGGCCATGAGCCACAGGTAGTCCGTCGTCCCGCTGGTCACCAGCATGGTCCGATCCTCCGCGTTCCAGTAGATGAGGCGATAGGGCAGCCAGGTGAAGGGGAAGGGCCGGGCGGACATCTCGCCCGCGATATCGGGATCCACCCGCTTCAGGTCCTGTTTCATCACTCCCTTCTTGCCCTCGAACCCGCCCTTGTAGCCCTCGTAGAGGACCCGCCAAGTCCCGTCGTCGTTCGGGATGTAGGTGTCCGTGGTGCCCACCCAGTCCCGGGCGATCGGGATGGGGATCCGGGCGATTTCGTACCAAGGGCCTTCGAAGAGGGTGAAGTCGATCTCCCGAACGGCGGGGATGTCCATCGTGGACGGGGCCTTCGCGCAGGCCGCGAGGAGGACGAGGGCGGCCGCCGCGAGGGTCGCGGTGCGGAGCGCCGGGATGCGGGATCCGGTCATTTCGAGGCCTCTTTCGCCGCGGGTTTTGGGGGAAAGGGAATGAAGATGCTGGTCCTGCGCTTGTACTCCCGGTAGGCGGGATCCGAGCCGTACTTGGCGTCCGCGCTCTTTTCCAGAAGAGGTATCCCGCTCACGAAGAGCAGAAGGATCGTGATGAAGACCGGGCCCAGGACGGAAACCCACAGGAGGCCTTCGAGGGCGGGGATGGAGTATAGGAAAAGGGCCCACCAGAGCAGGGCTTCCCCGAAGTAGTTGGGATGCCGGGACCAGGCCCAGAGCCCCGTCGTGATCACGCCCGGCTTGCCGGACTTCTTGAACGCGGATTTCTGCGTGTCCGCCTCCACCTCGATCACGAAGCCCGCGAGCCACAGCACCAGTCCCGCGACCTCGAAGGGACCGAAGGTCCGGGGCGAGACGGGCGACGCGATGGAGGCGACGACGGGAAGGAGGATCACGAACACCGCGATCGCCTGCAGGATCCAGAATTTCGCGAACGAGAGGGGGACCTCGCGCATGCCGTCGAAGCGGTGGTCCACCTTGATCTTGATGATCCGGCCGAAGAGATAGCTCCCCAGCCGGGCCGCCCAGAGCAGGGTGAGCGCGGCGGGCGCCAGGGCGGCCGAGGGAGCCCCGAAGTTCCGGGCGATCAGGACGATCGATACCAGGGCGAAGGAGAGGCTATAGGAAAGGTCCGTCACCACGTCGGTCCTGCGGATCGCGGCGACGGCGAAGAAGATTCCGTTGACCGCCACGGCGGCGAGGGCGGAAAGGACGAAGGGATTCACGATTCCTCCTTTTTCGATCAAGTATTCATAACATCCTATATCCGCGGCCGAAAGGCAACGGCGGACGCGTATCTTCAAGCCTCGGAGCCCGCCGGGGGCTTGTCAAGGACGGTAGGATTCGGATATATTACCAATGGTAATATAAGTGAGTACGGAGGACGGGATGATTCGGAGGAACGAGACGGGGCTGACGATCCTGGGGTATGCCCTGGCGGTCCTGTTGGCGGTTTGCGGGGGGACGGGTATCTTCGTCCCGGGCTTCTATGAACCCTGGCTGGAGCGGTACGGCCTCGCCTATTCCCAGGTGTTCGTCCAGGACGTCGTGTCCCTGGCCCTGGCTCCGATCCTGGCGATCGCGATAGCCCGGGCGCGCCGGGGGTCCTACCCGGCCCTTGTCGTCTGGGCGGGGATTTCCCTGTTCGCGGCCTACTATTTCTCCTTCTACGGAATGGACAAGCTGGCCACCCCCCTGTATCCCGCCTACCTGGCGGTCATCGGCCTGGGCTTCTATTCCCTGGCGGGTCTTCTTTCGGCCGTGGATCCGGAGGACGCGGCTGCCCGGGCTCCGAGTCGGGCGGCGCCCCGGTTCGGGGCCGCGGTCCTGGGCATGACGGGACTCTTCGTCCCCCTGTGGACGATCCTGGTGATCCGGATGATCCGGACCACCGTGGTGGAGCCCGCGGCCACGGTCTTCCTCCTGGACCTGTCCTTCCTGATACCCGCGGCCCTCTACGCCGCCGTGATGCTCTGGCGCCGCCGCCCCGAGGGGTGGTTCCTCGGCTCGGTCCTGCTCTTCAAGTCCTTCGTCTCCGGGATCCTCCTGTCCGGGGGGACCCTCTGGGACGCCTTCGCCGGCCGCGCCTGGGATCCCGCCCAACTCGGCCTCTACCTATTCCTGGCCGGTGCCGGGGGGGCCGCCTTCCTGTCCCTCACCACGGGTTTCGCACGGGAGTCCCGGAATGCCGCGGCGGCCCGCCGGGGCGGTTCCCCGGCGGCGCGATGACTCCCCGGAAGGGCTTGTCCCGGGATCGGATCGTCGCGGCCTACCTCGAACTCCTGGACGCGCCGGCGTCGGAGGGGACGGCGAATTTCCGGGGCCTGGCCGCCCGCCTGGGCTGCGCCCACACGAACCTCTACAATTTCTTCCCCGACTGGGACGCCCTCCGCTGGGCGGCTGCGGGCGAAGTCCTGGATCGCCTGGCGGCGTCCATGGAGGGAGGGGAGGGGGATCCCGTGGCTCGGTACGTCCGGTTCGCCTTGGATCACTCCGCCTGGTACCGCCTGGTATGGTTCGAACGGCTGGACGGCCCTCCTCCCCCGGACATGGGGGCCCGAACGGCCCGGGCGACCGCCCCCGTCGCGGCGGACCTGGCGGCGGCCCGGCCCCGGGCTTCCCGGGACGGTCTGGAAGCGGCCATGGCGGCCGGGCACGACCTGGTGCACGGGGCCCTGGCCAAGGTCCTGGCCGGTCGGGGGGAATACCCGGTCACGGACGAGGAGAAGGAGGGCTTCGCCTCGACGACCTCCGCCCGGGCCCGCGCGGTCATGGACGCCCTGCTGGCTAGAGGGAACCGGCGGCCCGGCTAGTCCTTCCTTCCACCCCGCACACGTACCAGGCGGCTTGGGGTCCCACCCGGACCACCCGGACCGAGGGGAAAGCTTCCCGCAGCTCCCCGAGCCCCGTCCGGATGAAGTTGAAGTAGTCCCCGCGCTCCAGGTATTCCACGATCGTCACCAGGAGGTTCCGGTCCGGGGTGTAGTCCTGGAAGAGGACCGTGTTCCGGGACAGACGCCGCATCTCCGAAAACAGCTTGGCCCGGTCTTCCCGCCGCAGGCCGTGGGCCACGTAGGCGGCGGTCACCAGGTCGAAGCTCCCGTCCGGCTCGCCAAGTCCCCGGAGGGCGTCGCCGGGGTCGCAGGATAGCCCCCGGCTCCGGGCCCGTTCCACCATGGCCCGGGCCACGTCGACCCCCCGTACCTCCCAGCCCTCCCGGGCCAGGGCCCGGGTGAAGGCCCCGGTTCCGCAGCCGACGTCCAGGGCCCGTCGTCCCCGGGGATCCGGCAGGAAGGACCGACCCAGCTCGAAGGCCCGGGCGTAGGTTCGCAGCTGGCCGTGGAAGAACCAGGCGTAGGGCCGGGCGATCCTCTCGAAGAGGCGGGCGTGGCGCTCCGCGTGGGAGAGGCCGGAATCGGTGCGCATACTACCAGGGTAGCGGATGGGAGACCGGGACGCCAGGCCTTAGGCGCGTCGCACCCGCTACAGGGAGGACCGGAGGCGTTCCGGAATTTCCTCGTTCGCCAGCTCCAGGAGGGCTTCGGCCACATGGTAGATGTGGCGGTTAACCCGGTGCAGGTGATTGAGGAGGTCCATGTGGATCTCCGTGGTCTCGATGGAGACCTTGATTCCCTCATTCAGGCGTTGAAAATGCTTGCGACGGAACTCCCTCTGGAGCTCCCAGCAGGACTCGGAGCATTCCAGGACCTGCCGGGCCCCTCCCGTTTCGTTGTCCTCGAAGGCCCGCATCACGGTGCGGAAGTTGTCCTTCACCACTTTCCCGAGTTCCTGGATGTCCGCGAGGCCCTCCTCCGACAACCGGAGGTCGTTGTTGATGAGCTTCTTGGCCCGGTCCCGGATGTTCCGCTCGATCACGTCCGCCAGGTTCTCCAGTTCGCTCGCGATGAAGAGGTAGGAGACCTGGCGACGGCTCTCGCTCTCGGTCAAGGGGTTCCGGGCGATCTTGGTGAGGTACCGGACGATCTCGGTGCGAAGCGTGTCGACGTGCTTGTCCTCGGTCTTGATGGTCTTGCCGTCCTCGGGCCGCCGCTCGCCGAAGAGCCGGATGCTGGTTTCCAGCATGTGCTCGATGATGGACCGCATCCGGAGGATTTCCTTCTTGACCTGGAAGAGGGCTACCGAGGGCTCGGACAGCATCGCCTCGCTCAGGTACTGGGGACCGAAGACCTCCTTGGGAGGTTCCGGCGGAACGACCCGGTCGAAGGCCTTTACGATGAGGGGCAGCAGGGGAAAGACGAGGATATGGTTGAACACGGGCATGAGGGTATGGGCCATGGCGATTTCCCGGGCGAGGTTCTCCCGGCCCCCGGTGAACAGAAGGGACAACTCTCTGGCCAGGAAAAGGTAGAACCGGTCCCCCCGGAAGGGAATGGACAGGAGGACGAAGGCGAGCGCCACGCCTATGGTCTGGAAGACCGCGTGGATGTAGGCGCTCCGCTTGGCCTCCCGGTTGAGGGAGAGGCTCCCCAGGACGGCCGTGATGCAGGTCCCGATGGAGGCTCCCAGGTTGATGGGCACCGCCTGGGCCAGGCTGATGGTCCCGGAAATCGCCATCGCGATGACCAAGCCCGAGGTGGCCCCGGAGGATTGGATGATCATGGTGAACACCAGTCCCACGAGGATCCCCAGCAGGGGCCGCTCCACGGAGGCCATCAGACTTAGGAAGGCGGGCAGGGTCCGGAGGGGCTCCATGGACCGGGACATCATGTCCATCCCCAGGAACAGCAGTCCGAATCCCAGGACCGTGTTGGCCGCGGACTTGTGTTGCTTCTTGGAAGCGAAGAGAAAGGCGAAGAACCCCAAGGCCACGAAGAGGGCCGCCAGGCGGGTGATCTTGGGAAAGGCGAAGAGTTGGCCCAAAAAGGTCGAGCCGAGTTCCGCCCCCAGGGTGACCGCGAGGCTCTGCCGGAAGGTCATGAGTCCCGCGCCCACCAGGACCGCCTCCAGCACCGTTGTGGCCGAGGAGGATTGGTTCAAGATGGTGACCCCCAGGCCGGTAACGTAGCCCCGGACCTTGGTCTTCGTGAGCTCCACCATGATCGTCCGGAGCCGAGCCCCCGCCAGGGCGGTGAGGTTGTTGTTCATCATCACCATGCCGAACAGGAAAACGGCGAGGCCGCCGACCAGGTCGAAGACGTTGTAGAGGGACATTCCGATAATCCTCCGCCCCTCCCGGGACCGCGCGGATGCCGGGATGGAAGGAGAGTATCGTTTTTAACCGCAATTTCGTCAAATCCTAACCGAAGAGGCAACGGAGACTCCGCGACGGGAACGACCCCCGGATTCCCGTCCTTGACCCCCGTCCCGGCGCCGCGTATTCTTCCGCCATGCGAGACCTGGTGGAGGGGGCCCTCGAGGACGGCCCCGGACTGCGATCCCGGGTGGAGGCCTTCCTGGGCCCGGTTTCCGGGGATGTCCCGGACTTCTGGGCGCCCGGCGTCGGGGAGGTCCGCTACGTCCCGGTGCCGGGTGCGGAGATCCGGGTCACCCGGGTGAAGCCCGAGCGCCCGGAAGCCCGCCGTCCCGTGGTCCTGGTGCCGGGGTGGGGCACCACCCCCGAAGGTTTCCGGGAGTTCTACGGCCCCTTGCACGGGAAGGCGGAGTTCCTCTTCGTCGAGACCCGGGAGAAGAATTCCAGCCGAATCCCGGATCCCCGGGCGGATTTCTCCGTGGAACGTGCGGCCCTCGACATTCGGGCGGCCCTGGAGTCCGAAGGGCTGGCCGGCCGGGATTACGTCCTGGTCGGGGCCTGCTGGGGTTCGGCCCAGATCCTGGAAGGGATGGTCCGAGGGATCCTGGACCCCCCGACCGCCCTCCTGGCCGATCCCATGCACACGCTGTGGTTCAACAAGGCGTTCCTGCGGTGGATCTCGCCGTGGATACCCGCCGCCGCGATCCGGGCGGTCCGGCCCCTCCTGCGGCAGGTCCTGGTGGGGGATCTCAAGGAGGGCGCCCAGAAACGGCGCACCTTCGAATTCATCGACGGTGCCGACGTCCGGAAGTGGAAGAAATCCGCCGAGGCCGCCCGGGACTTCGAGCTCTTCGGCCGCCTCGGTGACGTGAAACGGGAGGTCTTCGTCCTGAACGGGACCGGGGACAAGGTCCACGACCCCCGCAACTATCCCCGGATCGCCGCGGAACTGCCCGCCGGCCGCTTCCTCCGGATGCCCGTGGACGAAGCTTTGAGGGAGCGGATGTTCGGGGCCGTCGCCCTGGAGTTCGCCCGGGCGGAGGCGGGACTGCCCGAGAGGCTCGCGGAGTTCGAGCGGGCGGTGCGGTAGGCGGACGCGGGGTCGGCCGCCGCTATCAGCGACGGACGGGATCGAGGGCTATGCCGCGCGCTTTTGTCAGACCGGATGCAATCGTAACAATACCCGTTCCGTCCAGATTCGCCCGCTTGATGGTTCCCGATTCATCATCCGACCAGAATAAATAACCTTCCTCGGGATCAACGACGAGCTGCCTTGGCGATCCCGCGACCCCGGTCGGAATAAAGGTGACCATGCTCCCGGGGCTCAAGTCGGTATCGCAGCGGCCGATCAATCCGTCACCTAGGTCGCTGATATCGTCGCTCCAATAGACAAATCCGTTTTCGCCGTCGACAGCTATATTTCTTGGCGTCCCCGTTCCGAAGGCGCTCACGTCGACGGAGACTTCCAATGCTCCGTTCGTCCGTATCCTGTGGAGTTGTGACCCGGAGAGATCTGCGATGAAAATCCTGTCCAGCGCCGGGGAATAACAGATATCCTCCGTGTCCACAACGCTCACGTCGGTCGGCAAGGCGGTTTCCGTCGCCGTGAATGACTGGGTGTACACCGTCCTGACGGGATCCGCGGATGCCGCCCAGAAGAGCGAATCCGAGGCCGGGTTGGCGGAGATACCGCGAGGGATCCGTGTAGCGATGGATTCTTCGTAGAGTGTCCGGATATCGGAGCCATCGAGGTTCGAGATGAGAACCTCCCATTTGCCGGTCGGATCGGGCACATTCGTCCAGCAGAGTTTTCTCGCGACCGGATCGACGGCCAGCATCGCGGGATTGCCGCGGGTGAAGAGTTCGACACGATTGGCGCCGTCCAATTCGCTCCTGTAGAACTTTCCGGTTCCACGATCCGTGAAATAGACATGCTTCGCCCCGCCCTGGGCCAGTTTTTCCGCCAGGTCCCGGAGGGCCAGGGGCTCGCAGGTCGTCAGAAGCAGGGACAGGGCGAGCCCCGCGGCGGCGACGCGCGCCGCATGGGAGACCTTGTTCATTCCGACCATGTATCCACCCTCCGGGCCCGCTGGGCCTCGGCGGCCCGAGCGCTTTCCTGGCCCGCCTGGGCCAGGTATTCGTAGCGGGACGCCAGGGCGGGGTCGACAGCCTTGAGCTGGTCGAAGGCCCTGCGGGCGGTCCCGTAGTTCTCCAGAAGTTGGCTGGCCCGGGCCAGCCCGAGCAGGGCCGCCGGGTTTTTCGGAGCCGCCGCCGCGGCCCGGTCGTAGTGCCGGTAGGCTTCCTCGGTGCGTCCCCGCAGGAGGGCCAGGTTGCCCAGGTTCACCAGGGCCGGCGGGTATGCCTCCGCCTTGATCGCGGCCTGGAAAGCTTTTTCGGCCTCCTCCAGGAATCCGTACCGGGCATGCAGGATTCCCAGGGCGTTGTATCCCTTGGGACCTTCGGAGACGGCCGCTTTCTCCAGGCCCGCCACCTGGGGCCGATACTCGCGATCCAGGAGCCGGCGCCAAACCTCGGTCGCCGCGGCCCGGATCTTGTCCGCCGATGGAGGCTCCGGGACGGGGTCACCTCGGGAAAGGCCCACGGGCTCGTAGATCTCCCAGGCTTGGGCAACGGGCCAAAGACGCGCAGCTCCCGTCGCCGTATGTTCCCTCCACTGCCGGGCTCCCAGGCGCCAGGCCTCGTCGAAGCCCTGGTCCAGGGCGGTGACCTCCACGGGCACCCAGGCGCGGCCCGAGGCTTCGATGAAGTCCGAGGTCGAGCGGAAGGTCTTCCGCATCCCCGCGGGGGAGGCGTCCAGGGCCACGGACGCGTAGATGTGCCCGGGTACGGTGACGAATGCCGTATCGACCCCGACGGATTCCAATAACGCGGCGTAGAGCACCGTCAAGTCGTCGCAGTCCCCGGACCGGAGACGGAGGGTCTGCCGGGGGAACTGCAGATAGTCCACGGAGCCGGATCGGGCGGAGAATTCCCGGTAGGGTGTGGTCGGGTCCACGGAGTACCGGAGCGAGGCGAGCCGGAGGATCTCGAAGGCCGCGGCCGCGGCCGCCAGGTTCCTGTCCGCGGCCGAACCCGGTGCCTCCGAAGCTTCGGAGGCCCTCCTCGCCCAGGCAAGCACGTCCGGATCCTTGACGGATACGAAGGCCGCCGCCTTCCGGTCGTCGTCCCAGGTGATCGCGTTGCGGTCCTCGAAGCCCAGGCTCTCCACGTACTCGTTCCGGTACCGGACACCTCCGGAGCTGAACTCCACGGCCAGGACCGCGGAGGCCTTGGTCCGCTCGGACAGCTCCAGCACCAGGGGGTTGAAGAGGGCCAGGATGGAATACTCCGCGGCGGCTCCCGGCGCCAGGGTCCGGGGACCGGAACAGGTCTTCGGATCGTCCATGAACTGCCGGGAGAAGAGGCTGACCTTGATGTCCGTGATCTCCTGCTTCCCGGAGTTGACCAGGGTCGCGGTCCCCACGGGGTTCTGATCGTAGTGTTTATAGAACACCGGGAACACGGGATCCAACCGGATGTCCCGGAAGCCCACCGTGGAAAGGGGCTGGAGCCGGATTCCTTCGGGGCCTCCGGTTCGTCGGGTATCCCGGAGTCCGTAGGAAACACCCAGCCCCAGGCCGATGCCTTGGGAAAGGCCGAACCAGCCGCGATACCCCGCGTCCAGGACCGCGGCATACCCCTTCGGGAAGCTCCAGTGGAGCCGGAGTCCTCCGGCCGCCCAGGGGCCGATGCCTGAAATAACTTCCTCGGGGAAGGATGCCTCGAGCCGGCTTGCCTGGTTGAAAACGGAGAAGAAGAGGCCGGCGGACAGGTAGGGCGATAACCGGATCTTGTCGGAAAGCCGGAACGGCCGGGCGAGATCCAAGGCCGCGGCCAGGTTTGAGAGCGAGTATTCTCCGACGGGAACCAGGCTGTAGTCCAGGCGGATGCCGGGCGCCGTCCCGAAGGGGCCTTGGTTCCAGGAGAACCCGGCCCAAGCCCCCAACCCGATCCCGAAGACCGCGCTGTCGATTCCGAGGGGCGCTTCCAACCCGGGTCCGACGGCCAGGGACCAGGGATGGGACTCGTTGGCGGATGCCGCGGGAACTGAGAGGATGAACTGCACGAGCGGGCAAAGAAGGAGAAGCGATCGGCGGATTCGGTGCATGGCTACCTCCGGCTATTGGAGTCCGGGGGATGCGAGACCATGGATGCAGAACGGCTGCGGATGGAATCCGGGGAGCGAGGATGCCGGACGACGATGTCCTAGCGAGTATTGTACCACGAGTTTTATGTATTGAAAGATTCTTCGTGAAGCTTTACATGCGTACGGGAAGGAAGGGACCGGGAGGGGAACCGTCGGTTCCTCTCCCGGACAATAAAAAAAACGGCGGCCGCCTATGAAGGCGCCCGCCGCTCCTGTATAGCTTGACGTTAACCGACCCGCTTCCTGTTCCGCTCCACCAGGCCCGCCAGGACCTTGGCGGGATCCTGGAACTTCCCGAGCAGGATCATGGCGGCGATGATGTAGGGCTTCCAGGAGGCCTCCCGGTAGGTGTCGTCCCGGTACCGGTCGAAGACGCTGGCGGCCACCTCGCCGGCCTTGCAGGAGACGTCCGTGATGTCCGCGGGCAGGCAGTGCATGTACAGGGCCTTGCCCCCGGCGGTCAGCTTCATCTTCTGCTCCGTGCACTCCCAGTCCTGGAACTTGGCGTTGTTCGCCAGGCAGACCTTCTCCAGGTCCTTGAGGCCCGCCTGGTCCCCGGCGTGCAGGAGGGGGACGCGCTTCAGCATGACGTCGTAGGGGGCCCAGCTCTTGGGATAGACGATATCCGCGTTCTTGAAGGCCTCGTCCATGGAGTTGACGTGCTTGAAGGAGCCGCCGGACGCGGCGGCCTGCTTCTTGGACAGCTCCACCACTTCGGGGATGAGGTCGTAGCCCTCGGGGTGGGCCAGGGTGATGTCCATGCCGAAGCGGCTGGCCAGGCCGATGATCCCCTGGGGCACCGAGAGGGGCTTGCCGTAGGAGGGGGAGTAGGCCCAGGTCATGGCGATCTTCTTGCCCTTGAGCTTGTCGAGGCCGCCGAAGTGGTGGGCCAGGTGGAGGAAGTCCGCCATGGACTGGGTGGGGTGGTCGATGTCGCTCTGGAGGTTCACCACCGTCGGGCGGTCCGGGAGGACCCCCGCGGCCACTCCGTCGTCCAGGGCCTTGCCGACCTCCCGCTGGTACTTGTCGCCCTCGCCCAGGTACATGTCGTCCCGGATGCCGACGGCCTCGGTCAGGAAGGAGATCATGTTGGCGGTCTCCCGCACGGTCTCCCCGTGGGCGATCTGGCTCTTGCCCTCGTCCAGGTCCTGGACGTACAGGCCCAGGAGGTCGCAGGCGGAGGAGTAGGAGAATCGGGTGCGGGTGGAGTTGTCCCGGAAGTTGGACACCGCGATGCCGGAGTCCCAGACCCGGGGGGAGATGCCGAGATCCCGCAGGCCCCGGAGGATGTCCGCCACGTCGAAGGTGGCGTCGATCTCGTCCCGGGTCTTCTCCCAGGTCAGGAGGAAGTCCTTGCGGTACATGCCGATCTTGCGGTTCTTCAGGGTCTCGATGCGCGCGCGAATTTCGTTCAGGTTCATGGGTTCCTCCTAATAGATCCAACAGGATTCACAAGATGAGAGAAGATGAACAAGATGGAGAATAGGGATGTGCGACTCATGTTCTTTTCCCCTTTGCTCTCATCTTGTCCATCTTGCATAATCTTGTTCATCCTGTTGGATCTGTGAAACAAACTTAGATCTTCCCCAGAGCCTTCAGGATTCGCTCGGGGGTGAAGGGCCACTCGCGCATCCATACGCCGACGGCGTCGTGGATGGCGATGGAGATGGCGGGGGCGGCCCCGTTCAGGGAGATCTCGGAAACGCTCTTCCCCCCGAAGGGTCCCACCTCGTCCGCCACGGGAACGAGCTCCACGTGGAAGTCCTCGGGGACCTCCCAGATCGTGGGTATCTTGTAATCCAGGAACCGCGGGTTCACGCAGCGCCCGTCCTTGTCGTAGAGCATCTCCTCGTAGAGGGAATGCCCCACGGCCTTGAGGATCCCCCCGTAGATCTGGCCCAGCGCGAGGGCGGGGTTGATCGGGGTTCCGCAGTCCTGGTAGGCGTGGAAGCGCCGGAGCTTCACGTCCCCGGTGCGGACGTTGACCGCCACCTCCGCGAAGTGGGCCCCGTAGGGGAAGGCCGCGTGCTCGGTCTTGAAGCCCCCGATGCCGACCAGGTCTCCGTGGTGCTCCCCCTGGGTGCTCATGTGGGCGAGCTTGGCCAGGGTGACCTCCCCCTTCTTCCCGCGGACGATGCCCCGGTGGACGATGGAGAGGTCCGATGCGGGCTCCCCGAGCACGGCCGAGGCCGCGGCCAGGATCTTGGCTCGCAGGTCCTGGGCGGCCTTGACCGCGGCGTTCCCGGAGAAGTAGGTCCCGCTGGAGGCGTACGCCCCCTTGTCGAAGGGGGTCACGTCGGTGTCCCCGGAGATGACCGCCACGTCCTCCATGTCCAGGCCCAGGATCTCCGCGGCGGCCTTGGCGGTCACCGTGTCCAGGCCCGTGCCCAGGTCGGCCCCGCCGGAGAGCAGGAGGACCGTGCCGTCCGCCAGGAGGCGGACCTCCGCGTTGGCGGCGTCCAGGCCCGGAAGGCCCGAGCCCTGTTGTACGATCACCGCGCCGCGGCCGACCTTCCAGTCGGGGTCCTCCGAAGACGGCTTGGCGCCGTCCCAGCCGAAGGCCTTCCGGCCGCGCCCGATCATCTCGCCCAGGCCGCACTCGCCCAGGGTCACCGCGGCGCCGGGCCGGCCCTCGCCCAGGCTCCGCAGGATCTCGATGCGGCTTCCGGAGCGGACCCGGTTGCGCTCGATCAGGTCGAGCTGGTCCATCCCGAGCTCCGCCGCGAGCTCCGCCAGGGCGGTCTGGAGGGCGAAGGAACCCTTGGGGGCCCCGTAGCCCTGGTAGGCCCCGGCGGGGGAGAGGTTCGTGTAATAGCTCTTCACCTCGAACCGGGCGTTGTCGCAGAGCACCAGGGGCAGGCTCTTGGACACGGCGTTCATGGGCACCGTCAGGCAGTGCTGGCCGTAGGGGCCCGTGTCGGCGTCCACCTTCATGAGCACCGCGGTGAGCCGTCCGTCCTTCTTGGCGCCCAGCCTCACGGTGATCTCCATCAGGTGCCGGGTCCGGCTGGAGACGAACTCCTGCTCACGGTCGTACCGGAAGAAGACGGGCCGGCCCGTGGTCCAGGCCAGGTAGCCCGCCACGTCCTCCAGGACGATGTCCTGCTTGGCCCCGAAGCCTCCGCCCACCCGCTCCTTGATCACCCGGACCTTGTTCTCGGGGATCCCGATAGCCCGGGAGACGATGCGGCGCACGTGCCAGGGCACCTGGGTGGAGGCGTGGAGGACCAGACGACCCCCGTCGACCTTGGCGTAGACCACGTGGGGCTCCATCGGGGTGCACTGCACCCGATTGCCCTTGTAGGTCCGCTCGATGACCACGTCCGCTTCCGCGAAACCCTTCTCGATATCTCCGATGCCGTCGGCCACGCTGGCCGCCAGGTTGCGGTGCGGATCCGCGTGCAGGGGGAACTGGTAGACGATCGGGTCGTCCCGGCCGTCCCCCTCGGTTGTGGTGCCCGCGGGGGCTTCCCCGGAGACGTAGCGGACCTCCCCGGAGTGGACCGTCGGTGCGCCGGGGGCCTTGGCCTCGGCGATGGAGAGCACGGGCGCGAGGACCTCGTACTCCACCACCAAGGCCTTGAGGGCCGCCCGGGCCTGGTCGGGGGTCTCCGCCAGGACCGCGGCCACCCGGTCCCCCACGTGGCGGACCTTCCGGGAGAACATCCTCTGGTCGTGGGGCGAGGGCTCCGGGAATCCCTGCCCCGCGGTCGTGTAGACCCGGTCCGGGCAGTTCTCGTGGGTGAGGACCGCCACGACCCCGGGCAGCTCCCGGGCCTTGGACGCGTCGATCCGTTTGATCCAGGCGTGGGCGTGGGGGCTGGTCAGGAGGGCCAGATGGCAGGCGTCCGCCTCCACCCGGTCCTCCACGAAGGCCTTCTCCCCCCGGGCCAGGGCGGCGGCGTCCACCTTCTCCCGGTCCTTGCCCACGTGGCGGAGGTCCGGCCGGAACTCCGGGGCCGCGGCCTCCGCGTACCCCGGGTCCTTCAGGCGCCTCGAGGCGATCCGCACCGCGTTGTGGAACTGCTCGTACCCCGTGCAGCGGCAGAGGGTGCCCGAGAGGGCGTCCTTCACCTCCTCCTTCGTGGGCTCCGGGGAGCGCTCCAGGAGGGAGTGCACCGCCAGGACCACCGCGGGGGTGCAGTAGCCGCACTGGACGCAGGCCGCGTCGATCAGGGCCCTCTGCACCACCGAGAGCTTCCGGTCCTTGGAGAAGTGTTCGACGGTGTGGATCTCCCGGCCCTCGGCCTGGGCGGCCAGGAGGGTGCAGGAGTTCACGGTACGGCCGTCCAGGATCACGGCGCACAGGCCGCAGGAGCCTTCCCCGTTGCAGCCGTCCCGTACGGAGATGACGCCCCGGCGCCGCAGGGCGGCCTTGAGGCTTTCCCCCTCGGGGCAGTCCCAGGAGACGGTACGGCCGTTGAGCTTGAAGGTGACGGTCATCGGCTTACCTCCCGGGCGGCCAGCAGGGCCTCGGCGGCGAGCTCCGAGGCGCGCAGCCGCTTGAAAGCCGCGCTCCCCCGGAGGTCGTCGATCGGCTTGAGCGCCGGCGCGATTTGAGCGGCCGCCTCGTCCCGTCCGGGCAGGGGCCGGCCCTCGAAGAGGCGCTCCAGCTCGGGGAAGCGGCGGCTCTTGGCGTCCAGGCCCCCGCAGGCGATCCGCAGGTCTCGCAAGCTACCGTCCTGCAGACGGTAGCTTGCTGCGCAGGTCAGGACCGAGAGGTCGCAGGCCGTGCGGGACCATCGGGCGTAAGCCGACCGGAGCCCCGGGGCCGCGGGAATCTCGACATAGGTCACGATGCCCGAGGGCGCGGCCAGCCAGTCCTCCAAGGGCCGGGTTTCCGCCGCGCCGTGGATCCGTACCCGGGCGTCCAGCACCAGGAGGGCCGGGACCAGGGAGGAGCAGGAGCGGGCGGCTCCCAGGTTTCCCCCGACGGTGGCGGCGTTCCGGACGTTGCGGTTGGCCATGCCCCGGGCCGCGTCGGAAAGGATCCGCGGCGTGACGGCACTGTCCGCCAGGTCCTGGAAGGTCGCCCCCGCGCCGATGCGTACAAGCCCGTCCGGGGACCGTTCGAGGCCTCGGGGCAGGAGGGGACCCGCGTCGACCGCCACGAAC
The DNA here is from genome assembly GCA_937873275.1 of uncultured Spirochaetota bacterium. Lineage (GTDB taxonomy): Bacteria > Spirochaetota > Spirochaetia > Treponematales > UBA12059 > JAAYUR01. The sequence goes on along the minus strand of CALMRC010000191.1, from coordinate 19,197 downwards.
GGGAAGTCCCGGAATTCGCTGGTCAGGAGCTGGGTGCCCCCCGCCAGGATCCGCGCCCGCTTGTCCGACTCGAGGACCCGATCGGCCTCGTCCAGCGAGGCCGCGCGTATGTATTTCACGACCATCCGTCCACCCCCGCTTTCGCGTAGAGCTTGGCGGCTATACGGTTCGCGTTGTCCCGTATCTCTTCCTCGTCCTCCCCGACCAGCCGGCCCTGGACCACCGCGGCCTTGCCGTTCACGAAGACGTAGTCCGCCCCGTGGTCGTAGCCCGAGAAGAGGAGGGCCGCCGCCGGGTCCGAGAGGGCCCCGGCGTATTCCATCTTCTGCACGTCGAAGAGGGCGATGTCCGCGAGCCAGCCTTCCTCGATCCGCCCCAGCTTGTCCCAGCCCAGGATCCGGGCCCCGCCCTCGGTGGCGATGCCGTAGACCTCGGCGGCGGTGATGCCCGCGGAGCCGTAGCGCACCCGCTGGAGCAGGAGGGCCTGCCGCATCTCGCCCAGCATGTCCGAGGCGTCGTTGGAGGCCGATCCGTCCACCGCCAGGCCCACGTTCACCCCCCGGTCCAGCATCTCCCGGACCCGGGCGATCCCGCTCCCGAGACGCATGTTCGAGGAGGGACAATGGGCCACCCCGGTCCCGGTCCGGGCCAGCACGTCGAGTTCCTGGTCGTTGAAGTGGATCCCGTGGGCGTACCAGACGTCGGGACCCAGGAAGCCGCAGTCCTCCATGACCTTCAAGGGGCGGCGGCCGTAGATCTTCACGCAGTAGTCGTCCTCGTCCCCGGTCTCGGCCAGGTGGGTGTGCAGGCGGGCGCCGTGCTTCCGGGCCAGGACGGCGGAGTCCTTCATGAGCTGTTCGGAGACCGAGAAGGGGCTGCAGGGGGCCAGGGCCACCCGGCGCATGGAGTCCGGGGCGGGGTCGTGGTACGTCCGGATCGTCTGCTCGCACTGGGCCAGGATCGTGTCCTCGTCCTGGACCACCGAGTCCGGGGGCAGGCCCCCGTCCTTCTTGGACCGGCTCATGGAGCCCCGGGTCGGGGCGAATCGAACCCCGATGTCCGCGGCGGCCTGGAACTGGATGCCCGGAAGGTCCTCCGAGAAGCCCTGAGGGTAGAGGTAGTGATGGTCCGTGGTGCAGGTGCAGCCCGTCTTCACGAGCTCCGCCAGGGCCAGGCGGCTGGACCAGTAGACCGCCTCCTCGTCGATCCCCTTCCAGACCTCGTAGAGGTACAGAAGCCAGTCGAAGAGCTTGGCGTTCTGCACCGCCGGGAGGTTCCGGGTCAGGGTCTGGTAGAAGTGGTGGTGGGTGTTCACCAGGCCCGGGGTGACCACGTGGCGGGAGGCGTCGATCACCCGCGCCCCCTCGGGCACGGGCGGGTTCCTGCCCACCCGGACGATCCGGTTCCCGTCGATGTGGATGTCCGCCCCCGAGAGGTTGCCGCCGGGGCTTCCCGGCGGGCGAACTATGCAGAGGCAGTCCTTGAGGACGATCACCGCAGGACCTCCTTGTTGAAGTCCTCGATCAGGGCGTCCAGGGTCCCGACCTCGGCGTGGAGCTCGCCCCAGTAGCCGCGCCAGTCGTCCCACTGGGCGTTCAGCTCCGAAAGTTCCTTCCCGAGCTGCTCGATCCAGGTGTAGTACTTGAGCTGGTGCACCCTCCGGCGATCCACGTGGGTCATGTCCAGGACGTGGTCCACCGAGAGGTTCCGGAGCATTTCGATGTCCCGGTCCGCCTGGCGCTGGTCGTAGGCGCCCCGCTCCGCGGCGAGCTCCGTGAGCCGGGAACCGTAGAGCTGGAGGGAATCCGTAAAGACCGTGAGGGCGATCTCGTCCTCTCCGAGTTCGTAGTACTTGGCGGCCTTGATGGTGGCCACGAGGTTTCCGATCCCGGAGATCCCGAGGAGGTCGAGCCGGTCCACCGCCGCCTTGGGCACCCCGGCCTCGACCAGGGCCTTGCGGCCCGCGGGCTCGTTGAACAGCCGCAGGAGGCGGACGGCGATCTCGTCGTCCACGCCCACCGCCACGTCGGTGTCCCGGAGATTGTGGATCCAGGGGATGTGCTTGTCCCCGATCCCCTCGATCCGGTGGCCTCCGAAGCCGTTCTCCAGGATGGTGGGGCACTGCAGGGCCTCGCCCACGCCCACCCGGGCGCCGTTGTGCTTTTCTTTGAGGTAGGAGCCCGCGCCCAGGGTGCCCGCGGACCCGGAACTGTACAGGGAGAGGGCCAGGCGGGACTTCCCGTCGGGATTCATCTTCCCGAAGACCTCCTCCAGGGCGGGGCCCGTGACGGTGTAGTGCCAGAGGTGGTTGGGGAGCTGGTCGAACTGGTTGAAGATCACCGCGTCCGGCCGGGTCTTCTCGATCTCGACGCACTTGTCGAAGATCTCCTTGACGTTGCTCTCGCAGCCCGGGGTGGCGATGACCTCCTCGGCCATGGTCGCCAGCCACTCGAAGCGCTCCCGGGACATCTCCGCGGGGAGGATGGCCACGGAGGGGCAGGACAGGAGGCGGGAGATGTAGGCCCCGCCCCGGCAATAGTTGCCCGTGGAGGGCCACACGGCCTTCTTGGTGGTCGGGTCGAACTGCCCGGTCACCAGGCCGGGAACCAGGCAGGAATAGGCCGCGCCGACCTTGTGGGCCCCCGTGGGGAACCACTTGCCGAGGACCGCGCCGATCCGGGCCTTGGTGCCCGTGAGCTCCCGGGGGAGTTCGAAGTAGTTTACGTCCCCGAAGACCCCGCCCTTCTCCTTGGGCTCGTTGTGCCAGTTGACCCGGAATAGGTTGCGGGAGTGGACGTCCCAGAGCCCGATGCCCTTGAGCTCGGACTTGATGGACTCGGGGATCTTCGCGGGATCCCGCATCTGGGCGTAGGTCGGCAGGAGGATGCCCTTCTCCTTGCACCGCTGTATGTTCTTCTTCCGCTGGGACTCGTGGATGGAAAGATCGATCTTCATGGGTAACTCCTTTTAAGTGGACGGTGGACGGTGGACGGTGAACTGTGGACGGCAGTGTTGACGGAGCCGCGGCCGCATTTCACGCCGAACCGCGGTCATCTTCCGCCTGCCGCCGCCGTTTCTGTCCACCGTTTACCGTTCACTGATTCCCAGACCATGGGCCGCGCTCTTCACGTCCTTGAGCCCGTTGCCCGTGACCAGGAGGACCACCGTCGACGACGGGTCCAGCCCTCCCTTGACCTTCAAGAATCCCGACAGGGCGGCGCTGGAGGACGGTTCGGCGAAGAGGCCGGTCCGTCCCGCCAGGGTCCGCTGGGCCCCGAGGATCTCCTCGTCCGTCACCACCACCGCCCGGCCTCCGTGCTTTTTCAGCTTGGCCAGGGCCAGGGTTCCGTTCCGGGGCACGTCCACGGAGATGGAGTCCGCGATCGTGGAGGAAGGCTCGGGATCCCCGAAGCCCCCCGCCTCCAGGGCCCGGGCGAGGGCGCTGGACCCCTTGGCTTGGCAGGCCCAGACCACGGGCACCTTGGAGAGCCGTCCCAGGCGGACGAGGTCCTCGAAGCCCTTGTAGACCCCCGCCAGGATCACCCCGTCCCCCGTCGGCACGAAGACGTGGTCCGGCGTCGGAGCTCCCCGGGCGGTCAGGTCCGCGAGGATCTCGAAGGAGACCGTCTTCTTGCCCTCGATGGTCAGGGGATTGTAGGCGGTGTTCCGGGACAGGGTCCCCGTGGCCTTGGTGTAGGCCAGGGACTCGTCGAAGGCCTGGTCGTAGGTGCCGTCCACCGCCTTAAGTTCCGCCCCGTATTGGAGGACCTGGATCCGCTTGGCCGCGGGAGCCGCCTTGGGCAGGAAGACCGTGATCCGAAGGCCCGCCGCCGCCCCGATGCCCGCCATGGAGGAAGCCGCGTTGCCCGTGGAGGCCAGGGCGATCTCCCGGATGCCTTTCTTGCGTGCGTAGGCGGCCACCAGGAAGCTTGCCCGGTCCTTGAAGGACCCCGTGGGCTGGCAGGTGTCGTCCTTGATCCAGAGACTCGGGAACCCGGTGTCCCCGCGCAGCCGCTCCGGCGCCCAGAGGGGGGTGTCCCCCACGGGCACGGGGGGGAACCACTCGGGCTCCACGGGGAGCGGCACCGAGCGGTCGTCCCCCTCCCACGCGCCCTCCCAGGCGCACTCCAGCACCCCCTCCAGGGGGCGGTCCGGGAGCGTCTTGGGGGCGCAGGAGGAGCAGAGGTAGCGGTCCGGTTCCATCTCGTACTCGGCGCCGCAGGTCGGGCACCGGTAGAACCATCGCATGCCGCTCCTCCTTATTAGAGGTTCCCTTCCAAGGCGTAGGGCAGGGTCGCGTAGAAGGCCGCGGCCTTCTCCAGGTCGTCCACCCGGGTGATCTCGTTGGGGGCGTGGGCCTGGTTCTCGTCCCCGGGCCCGAAGCCGATGGTCGGGATCTTGTGGCGGCCGCACACGGCCACGCCGTTCGTGGAGAAGGTCCACTTGTCCACCACGGGTTCGGAGCCCCAGAGGGCCTTGTGGGCGGCTACCCCGGCCCGGACCAGGGCGTGGTCCGCGTCGATCTTCCAGGTCGGGAAGTAGAGGTCCTGGCCGTACTTGGTGCCCTTCCAGGAGGGGATCTCGTAGTAGGGTACCTTCACCTCGAAGTTGGAAAGCCCGGCCTCGGAGAGGGCCTTCTTGACCTGTTCAACCGCCAGCTCCTTGGTCTCGCCCCAGGTGAGGCGGCGGTCCAGGTAGATCATGCCCTGGTCCGGGACGGCGCAGAGGGAGGGACCCTTGACGTCCATCCGGCTCACCGTGACGGTGCCCTTGCCCAGGAAATTCTCCGCGTCGGGCTTAAGGCCCTCGTTGAGCTTCTCGATCGCCAGGGCCGCGCGGGAGGCCATGTAGGCCGCGCTCTTCCCGCGCTCCGGGGCGGAGCCGTGGCAGGATACGCCCTGGAAGCGGCACTCGATCTCCATGCGGCCCCGGTGGCCCCGATAGAGCCGGAGGGAGGTGGGCTCGGTGGACACGAAGAGGTCCGGGACGAGCTTCTCCTCCTCGATCAGGTATTTCCAGCAGAGGCCGTCGCAGTCCTCCTCCATGATCGTGAAGGCGAACCAGACCGTGTAGTCCCCGGCGTAGCCGAGCTCCTTGAGGATGCGGCCGGCGGTGATCATGGAGGCCGCCCCGCCCAGCTGATCCGAGGCGCCCCGGCCGTGCACGAGGCCGTCCTTCACGAGTCCCGAGAAGGGCGGGGTCTTCCACTGGGCCGGGTCGCCGGTGTCCACGGTGTCGATGTGGGCGTCGACGGCCAGGATCTTCTTCCCCGAGCCCACCCGGGCCAGGAGGTTCCCCAGGCCGTCCACCTTGACCTCGTCGAAGCCGGCCTTCTCGCACATCGACTTCAAGAGGGCGATGCGCTCGGCTTCCTTGGCGCTCAGGGCCGGTACCTGGATGATCCGGGACAGGATGTCCGCGGTCTCGTCCCGGTAGGACGAGGCCTTGGCGCGGACCTTTTGGGCGTTCGAATCCATACAACCCCCATGTCCTGCCCCGTACGGCCCGAGTCGCCGCGCGGGGGGAAGAGAACAACGTCCGTTCCCGCCCGAATCGCGGGGACGGACAATCCGCGTCGGCGGGAGAGGGCCCACGGCCGTCCCTCCGTACGCGAAAGAAGAACCTATTCAGGAAATCACCACGGAGGACACGGAGGACACGGAGAAAAACCAAGAATTTGGAAAAGAGAAGACAGGATGACAGGATTCAAGCAGGATAGACAGGATAAAAGCGCCAAGGACTTCGAAACGATTTTTTCGTTTCTTTGCCACATTACCGCTCGTCTACCGCATTTCCTTCACTTGTCTCTCTCTTCTCCCTCTTCCCTCCGTGCTCTCCGTGCTCTCCGTGGTTCATTCATCAAACCGTTTTTAATTCGTCCATCCGCTTCCATAGCCGGGCGGCCTGGACGCGGCCGTCCGCGGCGATCCCCTCCGCGTCGAAGGAGGGAATCCGGTCCCGGACGACGAAGGCCCCGTCCGAAAGGACGCTTCGAACGCTCCGGCTTGAGAGCCCGAAGGCCAGGTGGCCCGCCAGGTTCTCCGCGGAGAGGGGGGTGGGCGGGTCGTAGTCCCAGTGGACCAGGTCCGCGGGAACCCCCGCCTCGACGCGGCCGAAGCGCGTTCCAGCCATATATCGTTCCATGAGACGGTTGCCCCGGTCAAGGACCCCCAGGAAGTCGCCGGGCCACCAGGGCCCCCCGGCCTCCCGGTGGCGGAAGTAGGCGAACTTGAACTCCTCCGCCATGTCCGCCCCCATACCGTCGGTCCCCAGGACGGGGTTCTTCAGGGTGGGCAGGAGGGACGCATAGCCCACGGCGTTGTTCATGTTGCTCCGGGCGTTGTGGGCCAGGAAGCAGTCCCGCTCGTTCAGGAGCTCCACCTCCGAGGGGGTGAGCCAAAGGCCGTGTCCCACGATGGTCTTCGGCCCCAGGAGCCCGAACTTTTCCATCCGCTCCACGAGGTCCGCCCCGTAGCGGTGCCGGGAGTCCGATGCGTCGTACTTGTCCTCCGCGGCGTGGACGTGGAAGCCCCGGCCCGTGGACCGGACCGCCCGGGCGGTGAGCTCCAGGGTCTCGTCCCCCATGGTGAAGAGGGCGTGGCCCCCGATGGCGGCCTCCACCCGGGGCGCTTTCCCGGCCGCCCTGCCGGCGTCCACCGCCCGGGCGAAGCGTTCGTTCTCCCGGACCCCCGCCCGGGCCCCCTCCGGCCCGTTCCGGTCCGTGGTCTCGTAGCAGAGAAGGCCCCGAAGGCCGATCTCGTCGTAGGCGGCCCGGATCACGTCCAGGCTCCCGTCGATGAAGGACGGCGAGGCGTGGTGGTCCACCACCGAGGTGACCCCGCAAGCCGCGGCGTCCGCCAGGCCCGCCCGGGCGCTGGCCCGGAGGATCGGCTCGTCGATGGCCCGGTCCAGGCGCCACCAGAGGTGGGCAAGGATCTGCCCGAAGTCCTTGGAGGGCTTGATGTTCGCCAGGATGCCCCGGGCCAGGGCGGAGTAGAGGTGGGTGTGGGAGCAGACGAGGCCGGGGGAGAGGTAGCCCCCGGAGCCTCCGGCCCGGGCTGCGGGGTACTTGGCCTTCAGGTTCGATCCGACCTCCGCCACCGTGCCCCCCTCGGAGGGCTCCCGCAGGACCACGTCCCGGGGTTCCGAGACCGCGGCGGGGTTCCAGGTGATCACCCGGACGTTCTCGAAGATCAGCATGCGTCGCCTCCCGCGAGGTAGGGATGTTCCCGGTGCACGATCCGGGCTAGGGCGGCCATCCGGGCCGCGGCGCCGGCGGTGCCCGACGCTCCGGTCCACTCGGCGTGGGGCACTGTCCGGACCTCGCCCTCGTATTCCGCCCGGAGGACAAGGTCCGGGGCCCCGGCCGTCCCGGTGAAGGCGAAGCCCGCGTTCCGGGAGGCCGCCAGGGTTGCGGCGGACGCGAAGACCGTGGGCTTCCCGCGGTAGGGTTCCCCCTGCCAGGGGCAGAAGAAGCCGCAGTTGCCGCACTCGTTGCACAGGGCGTCCACGTGGAGGATCTGGAGGCCCTGGGAGAAGCCGGAGCCGGCCGGTACGGCCACGAAGGTGTTGGCCCGGTTGGGGCAGACTTCCACGCAGCGCAGACAGGCCGCGTCGCACTCCAGGCAGCGCTCGGCCTGGGCGGCCGCGAAGGCCCGCGACCCGGCGCCCTCGGGCACCCGAAGCTCCTCCCGGCCCGCCGCGTCCGCGGCCAGGGAACCCCGGCGGGCGAGTTTCTCCGGATCCGGGGCAGGGGGCGCGTAGGATCCCCGGGCCCCGGCGGGCTCGATCCCCGCGGTCCGTAGGATGGCCTCGGCGCTCCGCCGGCCGTCCGCCACGGCGGAGATGATGGAGGCCGGGCCCCGGAGGGCGTCCCCGCCCACGTAGAGGCCCGGGACGCCGACGGAGCCGGTCTCGGGGTCCGCCTTCGGGCGGCCGTCCTTGCCGACCGGGATTCCCAGGGACTCCAGGAAGGCCCGGTCCGGGGTCTCCCCGACGGCGGCCACCACCAAGTCGCAGGCCACGTCCACGGTATCCCCGGAGGCGACCGGGGAGCGGCGGCCGGAGTCGTCCCGCTCGCCCAGGGTCATGCGACGCAGGGTCAGCTTGCCGGGGGCCGCGGACTCGGGCAGGGTCAGTTCCATCAGGACCGCCGCGGGCGACGCGCCGCCGGACGCGGCGTTCACCGCGGAAGCCTCGGCGAGGGCGTTGTGGAGCTCCTCCCGGTCGGCGGGCATCTCCCGGACGGTGCGACGGTAGGAAAGGCGCACTTCCCGGATTCCGGGCAGGCGGGAGGCCGCCCGGACGGCGTCCATGGCGGTGTTCCCGCCCCCGGCCACCACCGCATGCCGGATCCCCGCGAAGGGCCCCGGGCCGTCGGCGGTCCCGGCCAGGAAGTCCAGGGCGTCCACCACCCGGACCCCGGAGCCCGAGAGGGGCAGGGCCCGGGGGGCCGGGGAGCCCGCTCCGACGAATACGGACGAATAGCCCTCCGCCCGGAGGGACGGCAGGTCCCGGACCGCGGAGCCGAAGCGGAACTCCACGCCCATCGACCGGATGCGCTCGATGTCCCGCTCGATGTCCTTCCGGGGGATCCGGAACCGGGGGATCACGTTGGCGGGCACGCCTCCGGGGGAGTCGGCCTTCTCGAAGACCGTGACCGGGACCCCCTCCCGGGCGAGCCAGTACGCGCAGGCCAGGCCCGCGGGCCCGGCGCCGATCACCGCGGCCTTCCCGGGAAAGTCCGTCCTCCGGGCCCGGGGCGCAGGCGGAATCTCCGCGGCCCGGGCGCAGGCCAGCTTGACCCCCCGGATCTCCACGGGACCCTCGTAGTCGTTCCGGCAGCAGGCCTCCTGGCAGACGTGGTCGCAGAGGGTGCCGGTGATCCAGGGCAGGGGATTGTCCGCCAGGATGAGGGCCAGGGCTTCCTCGTCCCGGCCCCGGGCCGCCCGGCGGATGTACTCGGGGACCTTCTGGTTCACCGGGCAGGCCCGGACGCAGGGGGCGTCGAAGCAGTCGAACGCGGGCAGGGGGGCCTCGATGGCCGCCTCGCCCTCCTTCCAGTCCCCCCGGAACTCGGGTCGCGCGAGGGCGGTGTCCGCCAGGGCCGCCAGGGCCCGGGCGTCCGGGCTTTTCGGGGCCGAGGGCAGAGCGGAGACGGCCGCGCGGGCCATGTCCGAAAGGCGGAGGTAGCCGCCGGGCTTGAGGATGTCCGTGGCCACGGTCAGGGGTCCCAGGCCCGCCCGGACGCAGTCCGCGGCGTTCAGGGCGGATACGCCCCCGCAGAAGGAGAAGGAAAGGGGCTCGGGAACCGCGGCGGCCAGGTCCGCGGCCAGGCGGACCGTGATCGGGAAGAGGGCCCGGCCGGACATGTACCTCTCCTCGCCGGGAAGGCGGCCGCCCGGGTTCACGTTGGCCAGGGTGTTCGAGAGCTTGAGGCCGAAGCGCACGCCCTTCCGCTTGGCCGCGGCGGAGAGGGAGGCGATCAGGGCCAGGGCGTCCGGCCACTGCAGGTCGTGCTCGAAGCCCGGGCGCTTGATCTCGACGTCCGTCCATCCGGTCCGGTCCAGGATCTCCCGGACCCGGTCGTAGCCCAGGAGGGTCGGGTTCAGCTTGATGTAGGTGGAGAAGCCCTTGTCCTCGATGAGGTAGCGGCCGATCCGCTCGATCTCCGCGGGGGGGCAGCCGTGCATGGTGGACAGGGTAACCGAGTGGACCGGCGCGGTCGGCATGGCGTCGACGGCCGCGGCCGCCCGGGCGGCCCCCTCGGCCCCGAAGGCCCGGCGGAAGGCGGGGGAGGCGACGGCGGCCCGGAGCTCCCCGAGGGCGGAGGTCCAGAAGGGGGTGGAGGCGGGGGCCCGCATGCCCTCGATGAAGGCGTCCATCGCGGGACTCTTGATCCCGTCCAGGGTGTAGCCCACGGACATGTTGAAGAGGAAGCCTCCGGCCTCCCTCTCCGCGAAGAGGGCCTTGAGGACGTGGAGGGCCAGGAAGCCCCGCAGGTACTCCTCGCGGGCCTGGACCAGGGAGAGCTCCGTGGACCACTCCACGTTGTGCCCCTCGTCCAGGGCGTCGATGCAGGGCTTGGCGATCTCGAGCTTGTCGTTCACCTGGACGGTCTTGAGCTCGAAGATCCGGGAGCCCCCCAGGTAGGAGGCGACCAGGTTCGGGGCGATCTGGGTGTGGGGTCCCGCCGCGGGCCCGACGGGATAGAGGATGCGGCTTCCCAGGACCTCGAAGCCCGGGGAGGCCGGCTCGTCCCGGAAGACCTTCCGGAAGAGGGCTTCCGGTATGTCGTAGACGCTCTTCTTGGCCCGGTATTCCCCGGCCATCCGACCGATCAGCGCCCCCATGGGCGTGGTATCCATCACCTTGCTCGTGCTCACCGGTACCCCCAACGCAGGAATCTTCCGCTCCCCGGAGCGGCGCAAATCGGATGCTCGTCTCGGTCCGCCCGGTCCGCGTCGTACACCAGGCGGCCCCGGACATAGGTCGCGAGGAAGCGGCCGGACAGGCGCAAGCCCTCGAAGGCGGTGATCTTCCCCTTGGACAGGAGGGTCCGCCCCTCGATGACCGTGGTTCCCCCGGGGTCCGCGAGGACGAAGTCCGCGTCCTTTCCGACCGCCAGGGAGCCCTTGCGTTCGGACAGGCCGTAGCGCTCCGCGGCCGCCCCGGAAGTGACCTCCAGGTACCGGCCCAGGGAGAGGCGGCCGCCCAGGAGACCCTCGGAGTAGAGGTAGGGGGCCCAGGTCCCGGTCCCGGGGATGCCCCCGTAGTCGGTCCAGAGGTTCCCGGTGTTCTTTTCCTCCTCCGGGGCCGGGGCGTGGTCGCTGGTCACGAAGGAGATGGCCCCGCCCGAAAGAAGGTCCCAGAGCCGCTCGGACTGGCCCGGAGCTTTGACCGGCGGGGCGGTCTTGAGGGAGGAGCCCAGGCGCTCGAAGTCCTCGGCGGAGAAGGCCAGGTAGTGGGCGCAGGTCTCGCAGGTGGCCCCCGCCGCGGCCAGGAGCTCCGCGGCCTCGGCCGTGCCCACGTGGACCACGTGGAGCCACTCCTCGTTCCCCCGGGCCAGGGCCGCGGCGGAGGCGGCGGCCACGGTCTCCGCGTCCTCGGACCGGGCACCCACGTAGTCGCTCCACCGGGGGGCGTCCGTTCCCCGGGCCTTCCGCAGACGGGTCTCCGCGGCGGTCACGCAGTCCAGGTCCTCGGCGTGCAGGAGGATCGGCCGACCCAGGGCCGCCCCGCGCCGCACGATGCGGCCGAAGTCGTCGTGGGTGACCCGGGTGAAGGTCCGCATCCCGGAGATGAAGTAGGTCTTGAACCCGACAACGTCCGGGGCCAGGGCCTCCATGTGCTCCGCAAGGCTCTCCTCGGCGGTATGGCCGGACACCCCCCCGAAGAAGGCGTAGTCGACGACCGCGGCCTTGGACACGACGGCCAGCTTGTTCTCCAGGGCCGCCCGGGTGGTGACCGGGGGCAGGGAAGTGCAGGGCATGTCCACTACCGCGGTCACCCCGCCCTTGGCCGCCTCGGAGGTTCCGTGGAGGAAGTCCTCCCGGTGGGTGAAGCCCGGCTCGTCGAAGTGGACGTGGGGATCGATCGCCCCGGGCAGGACCTCAAGGCCCCGTGCGTCCAGGACCTCCTCCCCGGGCTCCGGGGCCAGGCGTTCCGAGATCTCCGCGACGCGCCCGTCCGGGCCGACCCGGAAGTCCCGGCGCAGGAAGTCCCGCTCGTGGCGCAGGGCCAATAAGCCGTTCCGGACGATCATGGGATCACCCCCGAAAGGTAGTCCAGGGCCTTTTCCGGCGTCAGGGGCAGGTCATGGAAGCCCGGGACCCGGAGGCGGTCCCCCCGGGCGGCCTTGAGGGCGTCCAGGACCGCGAAGTACCCCGCTATGCCGTACATGAAGGGCGGTTCCCCGATGGCCTTGCTCTTGAGCACCGCCTTGGGGTTCGGGGCGTCCGCCAGGAACTCCAGGTCCAGGGGGAAGTCCAGGAAGTGGGCGTCCGGGAGCTTGTACGTGGACAGGGTGTCCGAGAGGAGCTTTCCGGTCCCGTCGTAGCGCAGGTCCTCCAGGAGGGCCCACCCGAGGCCCTGGGCCAGGGCGCCCTCGGCCTGGCCCCGGTCGACGACCTCGTCGATCATGTTCCCGGCGTCGTGGACGAGGGTCGCGGAGTCGATGCGGTAGGTGCCCCGGATGACGTCCACCTCCGCGGTCAGGACCGCGCAGCCGTAGACGTGGTAGGCGAAGGGGCTGCCCCGCTCGGCCTTGCCGTCGTAGAAGAGCCCGGGCGTCGCGTAGAAGCCGTGGGCCGAGAGGTCCACCCGGGCCTCGTGGGCCTTGGACACGAGGGTTTCCCAGGGGGCGTCCCCCAGGCCCGACTCGGAGCGGAAGGCCGAAAGGCGCTTGCCGATCTCTTCGCAGGCGACCAGGGCGGCCATCCCGTTCAGGTCCGTGCCCGTGCTGGCCGCGGTGGGGCTCGTGTTGGCCACCGTCGCGGTCCGGGTGCGCTCGATCCGGACCCGGGCCTCCGGGATCCCCAGGGTCAGGGCTACGACCTTCTGGATCTTCCGGTTCACCCCCTGGCCCATCTCCACGGCCCCGGTGTGGACCCCCACGGATCCGTCCCGGTAGACGTGGACCAGGGCGCCCCCCTGGTTCATCATCAGCTTGGTGAAGGATACCCCGAAGCAGAGGGGGAGGGCGGCCATGCCGCGCTTCCGGTCCCTGCGGGTCCGGTTGAACTCGTCGATCTCGGTACGCTTCCGGTCCCAGGCGGACCGCTCGAGGGCCCGTTCCACGCTCCGCTCCGTCCGGGCCTCCTCCACGGGCATGCCGTAGTGGAAGGAGTCCCCCGTGCGGAGAAGGTTCTTCCTCTGCAGTTCGATCGGATCCACCCCCATCGCCTCGGCCGCCTTGTGGAGGGCCGCCTCCATCACGAAGATGCCCTGGGGGGCTCCGAAGCCCCGGAAGGCCGTGAAGGGGGGGAGGTTGGTCCGGCACATGTATCCCGTGGCCCGGAGGTTGGGAATGCGGTAGGCGCCCGCCGCGTGGAAGAGGGTCCGGGAGAGGATGGCGGGGGACAGGTCCGTGCAGGCCCCGGAGTTCTGGTAGTAGTCCACTTCGAAGGCGAGGATCCGGCCCTCCGCGTCCAGCCCGAGCTTGTAGTCCGAGCTGTAGGGGTGCCGCTTCCCGGTGAAGGTGAGGTCGTCCTTCCGGTTCAGGTAGATCTTGACCGGCCGGCCCGTCACGAAGGCGCCCAGGGCGGCCAGGGCGGACCACCCGGCCGCCTGGTCCTCCTTGCCCCCGAAGGCCCCGCCCAGCCGGGGGGCGTCCACCTCCACGGCGTTCATGGGCAGGCCGAGGTTCCGGGCCACCGCCTCCTGGACCCCCGTGGGGGACTGGGTGCCGGACAGGACGAAGATCCCGCCCCCGTCCCGGACCTGGGCCGTCGCCCCCTGGGTCTCCAGGTAGACGTGCTCCTGGCCCCCGGATTCCACCCGGCCGGAGACGACCACGGCGCAGTCCCGGAAGGCCGCCTCGGGATCCCCCATCCGCATCGTCCGGGGGGCCAGGATGATCATCCCCTTGGCGCGGGCTTCCCGGGGATCCGTGACCACCGGGAGCTCCTCGCCCTCGATCTTTACCAGGGCGGCGGCGCGCCGGGCAAGGGACCGGGTATCCGCAAGGACCAGGGCCAGGGACTGGCCCCGGTAGGTCCACTCGTCCGCGACCAGGAGGGGCTCGTCGGACACCGCGGTGCCCAGCTCGTTCTCCCCGGGGATGTCCCGGGCGGTCAGGACCCGCACGCTGGGGTGCAGGGCGAGGGCCGCCGAGGCGTCCAGGGAGAGCAGTTTCCCGTGGGCGGACTTGGACACTACGGGTTGGCCGTGGAGGAGACCCGCGGGCTCCGGCAGGTCGTCGATGTATTTCGTGCGGCCCAGGACGTTCTGGACCGATTCGGGATTCCAGGATTTCATGGCCAGAACTCCTCCAGAAGGCCCCGGTCCGGGAAGAGCCGGACGAAGTGGGCCAGCACCAGGCGCTCCAGGAGCCGGGTCCGGTAGCCCGCGGAGCCCCGGACGTCCGAGAGGGGGGAACAGTCCTGTAGGGCCAGCCGGGCCGCCTCCCGGGCGGTCGCGGCGTCCGGGATTTTCCCGACGAGGTACTCCGAGGCCGCCCGGGCCGCCAGGGGCACCGGGGCCATCCCGCCCACCGAGAGGCGGGCCCAGGAGATCCGGTCCTCCTCCGTCCGGAGGGCCAGGGCCGTGTTGGCCGTGGCGATGTCCAGGCTCTCCCGCTTGGAGACCTTCTCGAAGTTGAGCCGCACCGGGCCGGCCGCCGCGGGCAGGAGGAGGGCCTCCAGGAATTCCCCGTCCCGGAGGGCCGTTTTCTTGTAGCCCAGGAAGAAGTCCGCCAGGGGGAGGTCCCGGGTCCCCGAGGCCGATCGCAGCCGGGCCCGGGCGTCCAGGGCCAAAAGGAGGGCGGTCATGTCCGCGATGGGGGAGGCGTTGACCACGTTGCCCGCCAGGGTGGCGCGGTTTCGGATGGGCAGACTGGCCATCTGGGCCTCGAAGGCCTCGATCCCCGGGGCGTGGGCGCGGACGAGGAGATCCTCGAAGAAGGCCCGCACCGTTACGGCGGCCCCGACGGAGAGGAAGTCCCCGGTCCGCTCGATCCGGCCCAGGCCCGCCTGTCGGTCCGTGAAGGCCACGCCGGTCCCGGGTTCGGGATCGGGGTTCCGGACGAACCAGTCCGTGCCCCCGCCCAGGTTGAGGCCCTCCGGGGCGGCGGCGGGCCGGCTTCCCGGCTCGGGGAGGCTCGTCATGAGGGCGGCCAGGGACGGCGGAAGGACCCCGCGTTTCCCCAGGACCGCCAGACGCGCCCCGAGATCCCGGGGCAGGTCCGCGAAGTCCTTGGTCAACCTATCCGCGGCCCTGCGGATGGATCCGTAGCCCGTGCAGCGGCAGAGGTTCCCTTCTATGGAAACCAGGGTCCGGACCGGGTCGATCCGCCCCTCCACCAGGAAGGCGGTCAGGGCGACGATGAAGCCCGGGGAGCAGAAGCCGCACTGGCTGGCGCCCTGGTCCAGGAAGGCTTCCATCACGGGGGTGAGTCCCGCCGCGGCGATGCCCTCGATGGTGACCACGTGGCGTCCGTCCAGTTCCCCCAGGGCCAGGAGGCAGGAGGGTACGGCCTTCCAGACCGGTCCGGCCTCGCCCCTCTCGCCCAGGAGAACCAGGCAGGCCCCGCAGTCGCCCTCTCGGCAGCCCTCCTTCGTCCCCGTGAGTCCGAGCTCCCGGCGCAGCCAGTCCAGCGCCAGGGTCTCCTCCCAAGCCTCCGCGTCCACGAGACGTTCGTTCACGCGGAAGACCAAGCGTCGTTTCATGCGGCCTTCCCCTTATATCTGATTATAATGGTAATATAGAAATTGTAAACCGAAACCTCGGCGACCTGGATCCGTTTCTCGTTTCGCATAAAAATCAGGACAGTTTACACCAGGATTCCGCGAGGGGCAATGCGGAGGATCCGGTCCGGCCGGCTTGATTCTCCCGAGAGGATGGGCGAAACTGGGACCGAATCCGGACCGGCCCGGGGACGGAGGGTATCCGTCCCGGCGGACCCGTCCGTCACCGGGAGTGGCCGCGATGCCGAAGAACACCCTGCTTCTGCTCTTCCTGGTCCTTTCGGGAGTCGCCTCGGCCGCCCCGGGGGGCGGGGCGTCCGGAAACCGGATCGATCTCGGGGAATGGCGTTATTCCCCCGGGGACGGGGCGGAGTACGCGGACCCCGGGTACGACGATTCGGGGTGGCGGGCCGTGTCCCTGCCCGCCGGCCTGGCGCTGAAGGACGGCCGGGGCTGGCTTCGGGGGACCTTCGACGGGTACGGGACCCTCGTCGGCGAGAAGTACCTGCTCCTCGGGCGGGTGGACGCCGCGGCGGAAGTGTACCTGAATGGGAGCCGGATCGGGCGGAGGGGAACCCTGGAGCCCGGGATCACGATCCCCGGCAACCAGCCCGGCGTCCTCCTTCTGCCCCCGGGGCTGTGGAAGGAGGACGGCGGCAACCTCCTGGCCCTGCGCCTGGCCGCGCCGGCGACGGTCCTGGAGGCCGCGGGGTTCCAGATCGGGGACGGGGCGGCCGCGGAGTACGAGCGCCGGGTCATCGCCTTCTTCAACTTCGACCTGTACACGGTGCTCGGGGCCCTCTGCGCCTTCATAGGCCTGTATTTCCTGGCCCTCTGGGCGGGCCGGACCCGGGACACCCCCAACCTCTGGTACGCGGTCTCCTCCTTCGCCATCGCGTTCTACTTCGTGGAGATCGGCGCGACCTACCCCATCCTGGAATACACCCTGAATAGGGCCCTGGCCAAGGCCTGCCTGACGGTGTCCATGGCCAGTCTGGCCGCCTTCTTCCTCAGTTTCTTCGAGATCCGGCCGCCCCGGGTCCTGGCGGTCCTCCTGGCCTTGGTGCCCGTCGCCTCGGTCGTATCCTACCTGGCCGTGCGGGGCGACTACGTCCGGGTGGACGCTATGTTCAACCGGAACCTGATCTTCGTCCAGGCGGCCATCGTCTTCATCGTCGTCGTAACGGTCCGGGAGGTGATCCGGGGGAACCGGGAAGCCGTGCCCATCCTGGTCGGTGTCATCCTCGGGGTGGGTCTCGGTACCCACGACGTGGTCTACTCGGCCTTGGGACGGAAACCCGTCGCCTGGCTCCAGGGGATCGGCTTCTTCGCCCTGAACCTATCCCTCTTCGTGACCCTGACCCTGAGATCCTCCCGGCTCCACGCGGAGCTCCAGCGGTATTCCGTGGACGTCGAAGGGAAGACCCGCCAGCTGGCGGATTACATCGGGCGCATCGAACAGACCGCCGACTCGGTTTCCGCCATCACCGCGGAGATCGACTCCGACGCGGCGGAGGCGTCGGAATCCGCGGACGCCCTGGCCGCGGAGGCGGGGCGGATCGGGGAGAACGCGGACCGCCAGGTCCTGGCGGTCCGGGATTCCGGCGAAGCCGTGGAGCGCCTCGGGCGGTCCCTGGGCTTGGTCCGGTCCGGGGTGGACTCCCAGGCCGCGGGAATCGAAGGTTCCGCGGAGGCCGTGGGCGTCGTGGCGGAGGCCGCTGCCTCCGTGGCGGCCAACGTGTCCTCCACGGCGGATTTCGCCCGGGGACTGGAAGGAACCGCGGAGCGGGGGCGGGAGGCGTCCCGGGCCCTGGACGAGGCCATCGCCCGGATCAAGGACGCGGCGGGGGAGGTGGTCTCCATCGTCGGGGCGGTGGAGGAGTTCGCGGAGCGAACGGACCTCCTGTCCATGAACGCCGCCATCGAGGCGGCCCACGCGGGGGCCGCGGGCCGGGGGTTCGCCGTGATCGCGGAGGAGATCAAGAGCCTGGCGGAGGCCTCTACGGAGCGGGCCGCCCTCATACGGGAATCCATATCCGACATCGTCCGGCGCATCGAGAACGGGGTGGAGGCGAACGCGGGACTGGCATCCGCCCTGGACTCCGTGGCCGAGGGGGCCCGGACGGCCCTGGAGGGGATCCTGACGGTCTCGGGCTCCCTGGAGGCCCAGCGGGGGGCCACGGACCGGCTGCGAATCTCCCTGCGGGACCTGGCCGCGTCGGCGGCCGCGATCCGGGCGGAGGCGGAGCGCCAGGACGAGGAGGGCGGCCGAATCCGGGACCGCATGTCCGAGCTCGTGTCCATTTCCGACGGGCTCCGCCAGTCCATCGGGGGGATCGCCCGGGAGAACGCCCGGATCGCCGGGACCATCAAACGCCTGGCAGAAGCCTCCCGGGACGGCAAGGAGGCCGTCGCGGGCCTTCGGCGCCTGCTGGAAACCCGGGACGACGTCCCGGTCCGCGGCGCCTAGTCGACGAAGAGAGGCACCGGGGCGAAGCGCTCCACGTCCACCAGGCCCCGGTCCGTGATCTTGAGCTTCGGGATCACCGGGAGGGCCATGAAGGAAATGGCCATCAGGGGGGATTCGTTCGTGAGCCCCTCGGACCGGAAGAGCTCGTCGAAGGCCCGCAGGCGCTCCACCACCCACATCGCGTCCCGGTCGCTCATGAGCCCCGCGATGGGCAGGGGCAGGTCCAATACGATCCGGTCCCCGTCGGTCACCACCATGCCCCCGCCGATCTTGTTCAGGTGCCGGGCGGCCTTGAAGATGGAGGCGTCGTCCGCCCCCACCAGGATCATGTTGTGGGAATCGTGGCTGATCGTGGAGCCGATGGCCCCCCGCTTGAGTCCCAGACCGGTGATGAAGCCCTTGCCGATGTTGCCGGAACCCTTGTGCCGCTCGATAACGAAGATCTTGAGGAGGTCCCGGGAGACGTCGGACACGCAGAGACTTTCCCGCACGGAGGGCTCCGCCCGGATCTCCCCGGTGATCAGGGTCCGGGGTCGGGCCTCGATGATGCGGATCCTCCGGCCCTCCGCGGGGATGCGGAAGTCGTCCTCCGTCAGCCACTTGATGTTCACCGAATCCCGGAGGACGGCGCTCCGGCTCTCCACGGCGCGGACCAGGCGGCCCCCCTCGGCCACGATCTGCCCGGACTTGATGACCACCTCCGCCTCGAAGGCCCGGAGATCCGAGGCCGCCACGAAGTCGGCCTTGTACCCCGGGGCGATCGCCCCGGAATTCCGCAGGCCGAAGTAGCGGGCGGCGTTCAGGGAGGACATGGCGATCGCGTCCAGGGGCTCCACCCCGGCGTCCACCAGGAGGCGGATGGACCGGTCGATGTGTCCCTCCTCCGCCAGGTCCGTGGGGTGCCGGTCGTCGGAGCAGAGGAGGAACCGGGGCGCCGTTCGGGGGGTGACGGCCGGCACGAGGCGGGACAGGTCCCGGGTGGCGGAACCTTCCCGGATCATCACGTACATGCCCTTGGAGATCTTTTCCAGGGCCTCCTCGGCGGTGACGCACTCGTGGTCGGACCGGATTCCCGCCGCGATGTAGGCCGAGAGGTCCCGGCCCCGGAGTTCCGGGGCGTGGCCGTCCACGGCCTTGCCGGAGTCCCAGAACAGGGCGATCTTGTCCAGGAGCTGGGGGTCCTTGGCCAGGACGCCGGGGAAGTTCATCACCTCCCCTAACCCCAGGACCCGGGGTTCCCGGAGGAAGGGGTACATGTCCGAGGCGAACAGGGCGGCCCCGGAGGAGTCGAAGTCCGTGGCGGGCACGCAGGAAGGGGCCATG
>CALMRC010000190.1 GCA_937873275.1 uncultured Spirochaetota bacterium | reverse complement strand
CCGTTCGATGCCGGGCATGGGACCTCCCGAACCGCGTCGAGTCCGTTCGGGGAAAGTGTAGAACTCGCCGGAAGCCCGCGCAAGCGTCCGCGGGTCGCTTCAGGGAACCTGCCACAGGATCGTGGCTCCCGTGTGCGCCCGGAGATCCATCGACCCGGCCCCGGAGGACAGGAACCCTCCGCCGGGCCTCCACGCGACGCTCCGGACCGGCAGGGAGTTGTGGTGCTGCTGGGCGTTGGGGGTCCCGTCCGAAGCCGACCAGACCCGGACCTGCCGGTCCTCACCCCCGGTAGCCAGGCGGGACCCGTCCGGAGACCAGGCGACGCAGAGGGCCGCTCCCCGGTGGGCCGGGAAGCGGAGGAGGACGGCGCCAGAGGTGAGGTGCGTAACCGTCACAGTTCCGTCCGAGCCCGCCGCGGCGACCCGGGAACCGTCCGGCGAAACGTCCAGGTCCCGGATCGCGGACCGCCCGGTCCCGTCCGGCCCGGATGTCCCGGCCGCGGGCGGGGTGCCGAGGGGACGGACGGAGGGTTCCCCGGATTTCCATCGGGCCGGGATCCCGGAGGCACCCCCGAGGACCAGCTCTTTCCCCGAGGGAAGCCAGGCCGCCCGGAGGGGGGCCTCCCCCGGGAGAGCCGGAAGCTCCGCGGCGGTCTTCAACCCCGGCCAGTCCAGGAGAAGGACCCGGCCGTCGGTCCGGCACACCGCGAGCCGAGATCCGTCGGGGGACCAGGCCGCGCAGTCCGCGTCCACGGGCACGGAGGCCAGCCGGGTACCGTCGTCGGGATCCCAGACGGCCACCGTGCCGTCCCGGGAGGCCACCGCGAGGCGGGCCTTCCCGGAGGCCGGCTCGAAGAGGGAGAAATCGACGACCAGGCCGCCGGATTCGGCGATCTCTCCCAGCTTCCGGGGACTCCGGACCTCCCAGCGCTGGATCCGGTCGAAGTCGGCGGTCAACAGGGTCTCCCCGTCCCGCCTCCAGGCCTGGGCCGTCACCGGCCCGTACCCGGGGGTCAGGTCCGACTCCTCCCGCAGCTGGATCCGGGCCGGGGCGGGCGTCGGGACCGCCGGAGCCGTCGCGGATTCCGAGGGCGACGCGGATGCCGCGGGCGCACCGGGCGCGGCGGACACGACGGGAGCCGGGGCCGGGGAAACCGGCGCGGGCGGAGACGTCAGCTCCGGAACCGCCTCGGAGGTTCCGGATCCTTCGGAGACGCAGGAGCCCAGAGCCCACGCGGCGCAGGCCGTCAGCGAAGCGAAGCGGGCGAACCGACGGACCCTCCCGATCGAGGTGTGGATATACCTTTCCAAGCACTGTCCCTTCATCTCCCGCTCCTTCCGATTCCGGCGGGCGGCGCATGGAACGGCGCGAGCCGGCTGGTCGCAAGTCTACTCCGGCCGGGCCGCCGCGGGGTTTGATACTTTTTGCTATCCGAGAATGAGGAACCGAACCGGTGGCCGCAGGACGGACCCGTGCCGGACCGGAACGCCGAGAACCCTGCGAATCCTGCCGTGGAACCATGCCGCAAGCCGGAATTTTGTAGTACCTTAATAGCAGAACGAGAACAGATTCCAAAAGCAGGCAACGCCGAATGCATATTTTCCCGCCCGATACGATCGCCTTCCTCGGGGGCTTCCTCCCCCGACTTTGCGGAATCGCGACATTCACCCACGACCTCTGCGAGGCGGTAGCCCTCGAGGCGCCGGGTTCCCCGTGCTACGTCTGCGCGGTCAACGACCGGACCGAGGCCTACTCTTATCCCCCCCGCGTGCGCTTCGAGCTGGAGGAGAAGGACCTCGACTCGTACCGGCGGGCCGCGGATTTCCTGAACTTCAACAACGCCCAGGTGCTCTGCGTCCAGCACGAGTTCGGAATATACGGAGGTCCGGCGGGAAGCCACGTGCTGGCGCTTCTCAAGGAAGTCCGCATGCCGGTCGTGACGACCCTGCATACCGTGCTCCGGGATCCGAACCCGGACCAGCGGCGGGTGATGGATGAATTGGCGCGTCGAAGCGACCGGATCGTGGTGATGGCCGACAAGGGGGCCGAGATCCTACGGGAGGTCTACGGAGTCCCGGACGACCGGATCGACGTGATCCCCCACGGCATTCCCGACATGCCCTTCATCGACTCGAGTGTCTACAAGGCCCAGTTCGGCATCGAGGGCCGGGCCGTTCTGCTCACTTTCGGGCTTCTAGGCCCGGGGAAGGGCATCGAATACGTCATCAACGCCCTGCCGGAGATCGTGAAGCGCCATCCGGAGGTCGTCTACGTCGTGCTGGGCGCCACGCATCCCCACCTGGTCGCCCGGGAGGGCGAGAATTACCGGCTGGGCCTGGAACGGTTGACCGAGGACCTCGGCGTCAAGGATCACGTCATATTCTACAACCGATTCGTTTCCCTGGACGATTTGAAGGAATTCATCGGAGCGACCGACATCTACATCACCCCTTACCTGAACGAGGCTCAGATCACTTCGGGGACCCTGGCGTACGTCTTCGGCGCGGGCAAGGCGGTCGTCTCCACGCCGTACTGGCACGCCCAGGAACTGCTCGCCGGCGGCCGGGGCATCCTGGTTCCGTTCCGCGACTCGGGCGCCGTGGCGGAGGCCGTCTGCGCGTACCTGGGGGATCCGGCGCTCCTCGGGACGACCCGGGAGCGGGCGTACGCGATGGGACGGGCGATGATCTGGCCCGCGGCCGCCAAACGCTACCTCGAATCCTTCGAACGCGCCCGGGCGGACCGGAAGGCCGCCCCCCGCAAGGCCTTCGCCGGGTGGACCCTCGCCGGAAGGCCCTACGAGCTGCCGCCCTTCAAGCTCGATCATGTCGTGCGGATGAGCGACGACACGGGAATCTTCCAGCACGCGACGTTCAACGTGCCCAATTTCCGGGAAGGCTACTGCACGGACGACAACGCGCGGGCGTTCATCCTCTGCACCCTGATGGGGGACCTCAGCGGGGACGCGCCCGAGAAGAAACTGGATCGGCTCGCCACGACCTATCTCGCCTTCCTGGCCGCGGCCTTCGACGAGGAGACGGGCCGATTCCGCAACTTCATGGGCTTCGGCCGCCAATGGCTGGAGGAAGCCGGCAGCGAGGACAGCCACGGCCGCGCCGTCTGGGCCGCGGGCTGCGGGGCCGCCCGGACCCGCAACGAGGGGCACCGAAAACTCTCGGAGCACCTCCTCGTGCGGGGCGTTCCGGCGGTCGCGGGATTCTCCTCTCCCCGGGCCTGGGCGTCCGCCCTGCTGGGAATCCACGAATTCCTCGAAAGCCGTCCCGGACATCCGGAGATGACCGCCGCCGGCAAGGCGCTTACGGACATGCTCCTCCGCCTCTGGTCGGACTTCGCGACCGACGATTGGCCGTGGTTCGAATCCGTCGCCGCCTACGACAACGCCCGGCTGAGCCAGGCCTTGATCCGGAGCGGGCGGATCCTGCGGGAACCCGAGGCGATCCGCATCGGCCTCGTGTCGCTTTCCTGGCTGGTCTCCCTGCAGAAAACTCAAGCGGGGCATTTCCGGCCCATCGGAAGCGACGGCTTCTACGAGAAGGGGGGAGCCCGGGCGGACTTCGACCAGCAGCCCGTCGAGGCCCAGGCGATGATCTCCGCGTGCCTGGAGGCGTTCCGCGCCACCGGAGACGCGGCCTGGAGGCGGGAGGCCAAGCGGGCGTTCGAGTGGTTCCTCGGTCGGAACGACCTCGGACTTCCTCTCTACGACCCCGGCAGCGGAGGCTGCGGCGACGGGCTCCATCCAGATCGGGTCAACCAGAACCAGGGCGCCGAATCGACCCTTGCCTTCCTGCTCTCCCTGGCGGAGATGCGCCTGGCCGAACTTCCCGCGGCCAACCTGCCGGGCGAGCCGTGACGACGCGCCCCGAGATCGTCCGAACGGACGTGCACCTGGAGCCCCGCAGCGAGCGCGTGATCCTGAGGCCGTTCATCCCCTCCGATCCGCACCGGGTCGCCGCGGTACTCTCGCGCGCGCTGGAATTGGAGGAATCCCGGGTCGACGCCGAACTGGCCGCCCTGCTCCGGGACTTTTCGTCGCGCCATATCGATTTCGAGCGCCGCCTTCTGGCCCATTACGACGGCGTGGCTTCCCGGATCGTGAATCCCCGTGCCCTCACCCGGTCGCGGAAGATCCTCATCGGCGCCCTGTTCTCGGGGGAATACGCCCTGGAGTCGGCCGCCCTCTTCAATCCGTCCATCGTCCCCCATCCCGACCAGCGCGGAGTCGGCTCCGGAGAGCTGCGATTCGTCCTGAGCCTGCGCGCGACCGGAGAGGGCCACGTATCCTCCATAGAGTTTCGATCGGGGATCCTCGACCCTTCCGGGGAGATCCGCATGGATCCCGTATCCCCCTACGTCTCGCTGCCCGAGGTCGATCCCGATCCCCGGTACGAAAAGGCGCGGTTCCTGGATATCCTTACGGAGATGGGCTGCGACAACCGGCACTCCGCGGAGCTCCTGGACATGCTCGGGGACGTATTCCCGAAAAGCGAACTGAACCGGTGCCTGCTTCGGCTGAAAAAAGAATCGCACCTGGCCGGGCAGGAAGGCAAGGAAACGTTCCAGAAGGTGCAGTGGATAGCCGATTCCAACTACGAGATCGACTTCCCGTCAGCCCGGGCCCTCGGGGAGCGGGCGATCTTTCCCGTGTCCAGGAACGAGAGCAACGGCATCGAGGACGCCCGGTTCGTCCTGTTCTCCGAGGATGACGGAAGCTCCGTCTACTACGCCACCTATACGGCGTACAACGGTCATGCCATCCTCCCCCAGCTCATCGAGACCCGGGATTTCCGGCATTTCCGCGTGAACACCCTGAACGGCAACGCGGTACGGAACAAGGGGATGGCCCTGTTCCCCCGCCGCATAAACGGCCGCTACGCGATGCTCTCGCGGCAGGACGACGAGAACCTGTTCCTGATGTTCTCGGACCACGTGCACCATTGGAGCGACTCGAAGGTGATCCTTCGCCCCGCGGAACTCTGGGAGGCCGCGAAGATCGGCAACTGCGGATCTCCCCTCGAGACCGAGGCAGGCTGGCTCGTCCTAACCCACGGCGTCGGCCCGATGCGGAGGTACTGCATCGGCGCGGCGCTCCTGGATTTAAACGACCCGAGCAAGGTCCTCGGTCGACTACGGAAACCCCTGCTTGAGCCGGAGGGAGCGGGACGCGAGGGCTACGTCCCCAATGTCGTGTACAGTTGCGGCGCGATGCTCCACGGCCGGAACCTGATCCTGCCCTTCGCGATGAGCGACCGCACGACCACGATCGTACGCGTCCCCTTGGACGCCCTCCTTGAGGAGCTGGGCGGCGGAGGTTCCTGACGCGGAGGCACCTCCGCTTCGGCCGAACCGTCGAATTCGCCGCCCCGCCCCCTTGCAATTCCGATCCGCTTGAGCGATTCCTGTATACGACGCCGCGGATCGGCGAGCCGGGCCGCGGCAGAACAGCTCGACGCACAGCCAGGAGGTCCCCATGACCAGAAGCCCGGACACTTCCTTCTCCATCGGAGACGTGACCTTCCGGCATCCCTTCCTCGTCGGCTCCGGGCCGACCGTGACGACGGTGGACCAGATCCGGCGGGCCGAGGATGCGGGCTGGGCGGGCGCCTCGATCAAGCTGGCCATCGAGCCCTTCCCCTACCTCAACTTCCCGCCACGGTACCGCTGGCTCAAGAAGCCCCGCTACCACATCTTCACCGCCGAGCGCAGGCTCACCGCCGACGAGGCCCTGAAGTTGACCGAGGAGGCCTGCCGGAAGACCTCCCCGGGTTTCGTGGTCATCCCGACCATGACCTACGACGGGGAGGACCTCGAAGGCTGGGGCCGCTTGGCCCGCCGCTTCGTGGACGCCGGGGCGCGGATCGTCGAGCTCAACCTCTGCTGTCCGAACATGTCCTTCAACCTGTCCTCCACGGGGGCCTCCACCACCAAGCACACCGGCGCGAGCTTGGGCAACGACATGGAGGAGATGCCCAAGGTCGTGCGGACCGTGAGCGAGGCGGCCGGCGTCCCGGTCATCGCCAAGTTCTCCGCGGACGGAAACATGGCCCCCCTGGCGGGGCGCACCGCCGTCCGGGCCGGGGCCGCGGCGATCGGGCACAACGGCAACCTCCTGGGAATCCCGGACATCGACATCCGGGACCCCCTGAAGGGTATCTACCGTCTGCAGGACCAGATCACCCTGGGTTGCATGTCCGGGCCCGCCATCCGGCCCCTGGCCCTGCGAACCACCTACCAGATGCGTCAGGCCGCAGGACCGGAGGCCGTCCTGATCAGCTCGGGCGGGGCGACGGACCTGGCGAGCTCGGTGGAGCACCTCCTGGTCGGGGCCGACGCGGTCTGGATCTGCACGGAGACGATGCTCCGGGGTTTCGACTGGCTGCCGAAGATGCTGGAGGAGTTCACGGCCTACATGCGGGACATGGGGTTCGCCCGGCTCGCGGACCTCCGGGGCCTCCTGTCCCGGAACATCGCCGCCGCCAGCGAACTCAACGTGCTTCCGGGACGGGCCGTCCTGGACGAGGGGAAGTGCAGCGCCTGCGGGGCCTGCTGGAACATCGGCCACTGCTGCGCGATCACCGGGGCGGAAGGCCGTACCGTCTACGATCCGGAGCTCTGCCGGGCCTGCTCGACCTGCGTGGACCTCTGCCCGACGGGGGCCTTCCGCATGGAGCGGTCGGGTTGACGGAAGAAGCCCGCGCCTCGGCGAACCGGGGCTTGACCTTATTATTAACCTGGTTTACAATATCTCATGATCGACAGTCCGCTTTTGCAGCTGATCAACAAGGCACACCGAGAGTTGACCCGGCTCGAGCAGGAGCCTCGGGACTACGGGACCGGCCGGCTTTTCTATGGATCGGAAATACATACCCTCGTCTGCATCGGGGAGAATCCGCACATCAACCTCACGACCCTGGCGGGAAAGCTTGAGGTCTCGAAGAGCGCCGCATCCAAATTCGTGAAGAAACTGATGGCCGCGGAATGTATCGAGAAGACGAAATCCCCGGACAACGCGAAGGATGTCCTGTTCCACGCGACTGCCAAGGGGAACCGGGCGATCCGGGGGCACCGGGCCTTCCAGGAGCGAACCTTCGGGCCGCTGCAAAGGATAGAAGCTCGGCTCAGCCCGACCGATGCGGAGACGATTTCCCGGTTCCTCGACGATCTAAGCAACGAGTTGCGGAGAATCTAGAGCCGACCTCGGTGGGCTACACCGGAAAACACTCTGTTTTATTGTTAACCTGGTTAACTATTGGAGGATCGCATGAACGAGTCGCTGATGCCCTGGGTCGCCGGAATGTCGACGGTAGCATTCCCGATTATCCTGTTCGCGGGCTTCGCGCTGCATCCCAAGCTTTTCGCCCCCCGCTTGACGAAGGACGCGGACGACCTCATCGCGAAGTTCCGCGGCAAACCGGTCTTCCACCTCGGACACCTGCTGGTATTCGTCGCGGTTCCTCTCATCGTTATCAGTTTCACGTACACACAGACCGTCCTGCGGGGCGCCGAGAAATCCTACGGCGCGATCGGAGCCCTGATCGGCATAATCGGGGCGATCGTCCTGGCAGGCGACAAGGGTGCGCTCTGCATCGTCCTTTCCGCCTTCGATACCCTTCCAACGTCCGATTTCGAATCCATACGCCCGGCCCTGCAATCCATCGTCGAACGCCGCGGCTTGTTGAAAATATTCTGGGCCCTCCCCCTCCTGCCCCTCGGGGCGATCATCCAGATGATAGGCATGATCAAGGCGGGGCTCGTGCCGAGAGCCGGAGGCATCGCCGGGATCCTCGGTCTCGTGCTGCTCAACAATCCCGATATCGACCTCATCAGTTCCGTCGGCGCTCTCCTCCTGTGCACCGCCTACGTTCCCTTCGGTCTCAAGATTCTGGCCGGCATCCTGTGAGCGGACTACAGGCTCAATCCCGGCCTCGATCTCAGGCCGGCATCTCGAACTTCCCGAAAGCGATCCTCGCGGCGGCGCTCGTATGCAGCGCGGCGGCTGGCGCCGCGGGAACGCATGAAGTGGAAGGAGACTGCCTCGTGGACCGGGAGGGAACCCTCTTCGTCTACGTGGTGGAAGAGGAGGGATTCGCCTCGCAGATGGCTGGGCTCCGCGAGGCTAGGATACGGGTCGGCCAGGCCGAGATCGCTGCGGGAAAGGTGCGCTTCTCCTTCAGTCTACCCGAGGGCCGGTACGGCATCCGCTGCTTCTTGGACCTCAACGGAAACAGCCGGCTCGACAAGGGGCCTTTCGGCCCGGCCGAGCCCTGGGGCATGAGCTGGAGCGGCCCGAGGCGCTTCGGTTTCCCGAAATTCGACGATATCGCATTCGCGGTCAACCAGGACGTCCGTGGACTCCAAATCGAGGTGAAATGATGGGTGGAAATCTTTTTGGCGCCCGGGCTAAGACCATCGCGCGGATCGCACCGGCATACTGCTTCATGTTCTTTTTCGGGCCCGTCGCGTGGCAGCTCTGGATGGCGATGAGGCTGGGCCTCGTCAGTCTCGAAGAATCGCGGCGCTGTCTGCTCTCGCCCTTAACTATCTGCGTCGCAGTCTTTCTCTTCGCCCTCAACGCGGCGAGCCTGGCACGGGGGGTGGAAAGGATCGCAGCGGGACAGGACGGTGAGGTGCCGCGCAGGATAGCCGTGCACTGCGCCTCCCTGCTGGCCTTCGCGACGATAGGCACGGTCGCAGCCATGTCCGCGCTCCCCGGCGTCGGAGGACCGTCCTCGACGCTCAGGAGGATACTAGGCTCGCTTGTCGGAGCCTCGATGTGCTTCCTTTTTTACGCCGCATCCACCGCGAGCGTGGTCGCTCGCCTCATGCCGCCGGAAGGCCAGCCGAGGGGGGACTACCGAAGCATCCTCGCGCGGACGCGGGCGTTCAACGCCCGGCTTTTCGCTCTGGGTCTGCCCCTCTTCCCGGCAGCCAGCCTGGCGGCCGCTTTTTTCGACGGCGGCGCTCCGGTTTCCGGGCGAGCACTCCGGCTGACAGCGTCCCTTGCGGTACCCGTGACGATGGGATGCGTGCTGTTCATCCGCGCGGATAGAAAAATCGCCGCGTTGGCGGACTCCGACGGAAAGGAATATACGCCATGAAAACTCTGTCGAGATCTACATGGAAGACAGCGTCCCGGATCCTCGTTCTCGGGGCCTACGCGGCCCTGCTCTCCCTCGGGCGCCTCGGATTCTGGGCGATCGCGTTCGTCTTGGGCCTCCTATCGGAGGCCGTCGAGCCGGGGCGGTTCTACTGCATGCGACTCTGCCCCATACGGGCCATTCACGACCTCGCGGGCGGAGGCTCCGGGACGAAGGGCAAAAAACAGGTGCCGCCTCGGGGGAGAGGGTCGATCCGGACCCTCGGCCGGGCCTTCATCGTGGCCTTCCTAGTCCTGCTCGGAATCTCGATAGCGCTCGGTATTCGGGGTCGGCTCTTCCCCGCCTTCGTGGCGATCGGTATTCTGCTTTCGTTCCCGCTCTCCCTGCAGACGGTCTGCTCATCCTTCTGCCCCATGGGCTCGGCCTTCGTCCTGGTTCGCCGGATTTCCAGCAGGATACCGGGCCCGACGGGGACGTCTGCCCCGTCGCGGTCATCGGAAGGAGGGTGATTCAGCCGCCGAGGCGCCATCCTTCCAATTTTTCCTTATCCTTAACGCACCGCCTGCGGGGAGTGCCCGACCCGCGTGGACCTCTGCACGACGGGGCCTTCCGCCTGGAGCGGCCCGACGGGAGGGGAGAGACGGCGCGATCGGATTCCCGGGGAGCGGCGGCGCCGGGAGGCCTATTCGTCGATCCGCGTCCAGTCGATGACGTAGCCGATCCGGTCGGCCACGGACTGAATGGAGGCGTCGTCGTGGTGCAGCATCCCGGCGGTCTCCACGGTGATTCCCGTGTCGCCCCGGGTGTACAGCCGGGCAGTATGGTGGGCGGCCTCCAGGAGCTCCTCGCGGCTGCCCCGGGCGTCTAGGGTCCGGACCCGGCCGTTGCACGCGCAGACGTACGTGGAGCCCTCCCCGACCCAAACGCAGAAGGAGGTGCCCCGCACTCCCGCGATCACGGCGTTCGACTCCACGGCGAAGGAATCGGAGTTCGCCAGCTTTTCCAGTTTTTTCAGCACCGAACTCAAACCCCCGCGGTCGATCCGGACCGTCGCCGTGGGCCGCGAGAAGTCGAAGAAAACCTCCGCGTTCTGGCCCACCGACAGGGCGTTTCCGCCGCCGAAGAGGATGTCGCACCGAGCTCCGGGGCCTGTCCGGACGGAGAACGCGGACTCGAGGCGATCCCCGAACTCCGGGGTCCGGTCGTTCACCCGGACGTCCCCCTCGAAGAACGCCACCTCGATCACCCGGGGAGCCGCCGGGGCCGCGGGAGCCGTCGGCTCCGTCCGGGAATTCCGGCTGCAGGATCCGAGGGAAACGGCCGCCGCCGCGAGAACTACCGTCGCGAGAACTGTAGCCGATCGAAGCGCCCGCCGGGTATTGCGGTTGTTCACTTCGGGATACCTCCGCCGCTTATAATAGTCCACCCGGATACCGGCGCGCCAGCCGGAACGCACGCGGCCGGATCTCGGATTCCCTTCCCGGATCCGGGACGGCCGCGGAGTCCGCTTCGCTCCATTGACTCGCGCCCTCCGCGTCGGGATCATGTCCGCATATGCCGGAACTCAACGATTGCGCGGCCCTGGTGGAGAACGCCTGCCGGGTGGTGGTGGGAAAGCGGAGGGTCCTGGAGCTCATGACCATCGCCCTCCTGGCGGAGGGGCACGTCCTCCTGGAAGACGTACCGGGCCTGGGCAAGACGATCATGGCCAAGGCCCTGGCGGCCAGCATGGGGGGCGTCTTCCGGCGCATCCAGTTCACCCCGGACCTCCTGCCCTCGGACGTGACGGGATTCTCCGTGTACGACCAGAAGACCGGGGACTTCGTCTTCCACCCGGGCCCCGTGATGGCCAACGTCCTCCTGGCGGACGAGATCAACCGCACCATCCCCCGTACCCAGGCCAGCCTCCTGGAGAGCATGAGCGAATTCCAGGCGACCGTGGACGGGAACACCCGGGCCCTGCCCCGGCCCTTCTTCGTGATCGCCACCCAGAACCCCATCGAGATGGACGGGACCTTCCCCCTCCCGGAGGCCCAGCTGGACCGGTTCCTCATGAAGATCGACCTGGGATACCCTTCCCTGGAGGAGGAGCTCGAGATCCTGGAACGGTTCCGGAAAGAGGATCCCGTCCCCGCCCTGGCGGCCGTGACGACCCCCGAGCGGGTCCGGGAGCTCCAGGAATTGCGGGGGGACGTCCGCGTCTCCCCGCCGATCCGACGGTACATCGCGGAGTTGGCGGCGGCCACCCGAGCCCACCCCCGGGTGCGGTACGGCGCCAGCCCCCGGGGTTCCCTGGGCCTCCTGAAGGCCGCCCAGGCCTCCGCCCTCCTGGCCGGTCGGGACTACGCGGTACCGGACGACGTGAAGGGACTGGCCCTCCCGGTGCTCGCCCATCGCCTCATCCTCCGCCACGAGGAGAGGGCCAAGGGCGCCTCCGCCGTGTCCGTGATGGCGGAGATCCTCTCGATTGTTCCCGCGCCCTCCCCCGTGGAATGAGACCCGCCGATGGAAGGGGATAACGGGGCTCCGGTCTCCGGCAGCCTCTTCGGAGCCGGAGGCGTCCTGATCCTCCTGGCCCTCCTCACCGCCGTCGCCTCGGCGGGGTCTGCCTATCCCCTGGCCCGGTTTTCCGCCGCCATCCTGGTCCTCCTCGTATCCCTGCGGGTCTGGACCCGGGCCGGATCCGCCCGGCTCTCCGTCTCCTTCGGCTCCGGGGACCCGAGGCTCTTCCCGGGGGATTCCTTCGACCTTTCCGTGGAGCTGTCGAACGGTTCCCTCCTCCCCCTGCGGGCCCGCCTGGAGCTTCCCCGGCCGGAAGGGATCGGATCTTCGGGTCCCCCGGCCCTGGCGGCGGAGACGAGCCTATTGCCCCGGGAACGCCGGGCGGGTACCTGGGCACTCACGGCCCTGCGGCGGGGGGTCCACCGGATCGGACCGGCCCGGCTCGTCTCCGGGGATCCCCTGGGGCTGTACTCGAGGGAGCGGGAGGTTCCCGTCCGGCGGGAGGTGGTGGTCTTTCCCCGGATCCTCCCCCTGAACCTTCCGGACCTGCCCTTCCGGGAATACTTCGGGATTCGGGCCGCCCGGGGGGTCGTGGAGGACCCGGCCTGGTACGAGGGGACCCGGGAATACACGGGAACCCGACCCGCCAAAGCCATCCACTGGAAGGCCAGCGCCCGGCTCGCGGTCCTCCAGGAAAAGATCTTCGCGCCCACTTCCCACCGCAAGGTCTTCCTGCTTCTGGAGGGCGAGGGCTTCGAGCGGGCCGGTGACCCGGAGGGATTCGAGACCGCCGTGGAGGTGACCGCCACCCTGGCCAGCCTCCTCTCGGAGGAGGGCGCCTCCTTCGCCCTGGCCGTCGACCGGGAGGTGTCGGGCCGCGCCGCCGTCCTGGGTATGGGCCGGGGACCGGAGCATCTCGGATCCGTCCTGGAACTCCTGGCCCGGTGCGGGTTCGGGAAGGGGAGGGAGTTCGCGTCCCTGCTCGCGAGCCCCGCCCCGGCGAACGCGGGCTGGATCGTCCTCTCCCGGAATCCCGGGGGAGGCGCCGCGGCCGTCCTGGGCCGGACGGCGGGCCGGCGGGATCCCGTCCTCCACCTCTGCGCCGAGGACGGTAGGGGTGAGCCCGGCGAAGAGGCCGCGGCGCCCCGGGGCCGGGTCCCCGGCGCGGCGGCCGGGACGGTACTACGGTTCCGGGACCTGCTTCCCGCCGACGGAGGCGAGTCGTGAGTCCCGCGGTCCCCTTCCTGGCCCTGACGGAGGCCCTGAAAGTCCACTTCCTGCTAGCGATGGCCGTGTCCGCCGCCGGCCTCCCGGCTCCCCCGGCTGCTGCCGCCGCGGTCCTCTTCCTGGCCTGGGGCACCGGCCGAGTCCTGGGTTCCGCGGGCGGGCCCGTCTATCTGCACGTCCTGGCTAAGGCGGCCGTATTCGGGGGTTCCATCCTGGGCCTCTCGTTCCTGATCGGGTACCCGCCGTTCCCGGACCTGGCCGGGGCCTCGGCGGGCGGAACGGGCTGGATCCGTCCGGCCGCGGCCCTGGCCGTCGCGGGGGCGTACTGGTTCCGGGGATCCTGGCTGGAGAGGCGGAAACCGGACCACGCCTTCTGCGTCGACCGGTTCGACGAGGGCTCGGGGATCTTCCTGGTCGTACTATCCATCGCGGCCCTGACGGGCGCCAAGGATCCCCGGCCCGCCGCCGCGGCTCTGCCCTTCCTGGCCTTCTCGATCCTCGCCCTGGGCTTGACCCGGGCGGAACAGGACCGTCCCGGGGTCTTCCGCGGGCGATCCGTCCCGGCGGGCCTCCTTTCCTTTTCCGCCCTCTTCCTGGGGGCCGCGGCGGGCCTGGCCCTCCTGGTACCCCTGCTTACCGAGCCCGCGGCCCGGGCCGGAGAGGCCCTGGCCCGGGGTGCCCCGGCCCT
>CALMRC010000189.1 GCA_937873275.1 uncultured Spirochaetota bacterium | reverse complement strand
CGGGGTCAGCCTCAAGCAGGAAGGCATTTCCTACTGCTGCGGCGCCGACGTCCCCTGCGTGGTCGTGAACGTGGCCCGTTCGGGTCCGGGACTGGGCGGGATCTCCCCCGGCCAGGGCGACTACTTCCAGGCCACCCGCGGGGGAGGGCACGGGGATTACTTCCACATCGTGCTGGCCCCCAAGAGCGTCCAGGAAGCCGCCGACCTGACCTACGAGGCCTTCGACCTGGCCGACGCGTGGCGGATGCCCGTCATGGTCCTCGCGGACGGCATGATCGGGCAGATGATGGAGGGCGTCACCTTCCCGGAATCCCGGGACCTGGCCAAGCTCCCTCCCCGGCCCTGGGCCGCGGGAGGGCAGTACAAGACCCATCGCCCCATCAACCACGTCTCCTCCATCAACCTGGTGCCGGACGAACTGGAGGCCAAGGTCCACGAGCGGTTCCGGCGCTACGAGGAGATCAAGAAGAAGGTGATCCGCTTCGAGGAGGTCAACACCGACAAGGCCGACCTGATCCTCGTGGCCTACGGAACCTCCAGCCGCGTCTGCCTGGGAGCCCAGCAGATGGCCAAGGCGGCGGGCATCGAGCTCGGCATCTTCCGACCCATCTCCCTGTGGCCCTTCCCCCACGACCGGATCGCGGAACTCGCGGCCAAGGGCAAGCGCTTCCTGGTGGTGGAGATGAGCATGGGGCAGATGATCCAGGACGTCCAGCTGGCCGCCGCCGGCAAGGCGCCGATCTCGTTCTACGGCCGCTGCGGGGGCAACATCCCCACCGAGGAAGCGGTCCTCGCGGAAGCCCGCAAGCTTCTGGGCAAATAGGAGGAAATGATGGAACTCGCGTACGGGCATCCCAAGAGCCTGAAACCGATACAGACCAAGTATTGCCCCGGCTGCGGGCACGGGGTGATCCACCGCATCATCGGCGAGGTGATCGACGAGCTGGGTCTCCAGGAAAAGAGCATCATCACCAATCCGGTGGGCTGTTCCATCTGGGCGGACCTGTACTTCGACATCGATTCCGTCCAGCCCGCCCACGGCCGGACTCCCGCGGCCGCCACCGGGGTCAAGCGGGTCCTGCCGGACCACCTGGTCATCTGCTACCAGGGGGACGGCGACCTGGCCGCCATCGGCACCGCGGAGATCGTCCACGCCGCCAACCGGGGAGAGAAGTTCACCACCATCTTCGTCAACAACGCCATCTACGGTATGACCGGCGGCCAGATGGCTCCCACGACCCTGGTGGGCCAGAAGGCCACCACCGCCCCCTACGGCCGGGATCCCGTGGGCGCCGGTATGGGATACCCCATCCACGTGCTCGAGATGCTGTCCACCCTGGAGGGAACGCGATACCTGGCCCGGGGCTCCGTGAACAACGCCGCCAACGTGCGCAAGACGAAGCAGTACATCAAGAAGGCCTTCGAGGCCCAGATGAACGGCGTCGGGTTCACGATGGTGGAGATCCTCTCCCAGTGCCCGACCAACTGGAGCATGGATCCCCGGGAAAGCGTGGAGTGGCTCGAGGAGAACATGATCCCCTTCTACAAGCTCGGGGAGGTCAAGAACACCCTGGAGGAATCCAAATGACGGAAAAGAGTTTCATGGCCGGGTTCGGCGGCCAGGGCATCATCTCCATGGGCCAGCTGTGGGTGTACTGCGGAATGAAGGAGGGCCTGGAGGTCACCATGTTCCCCTTCTACGGGGCCGAGAAGCGCGGCGGCATCGCCCGGGCGGGCTGCGTCGTCTCCTCCACCGAGATCGCCAGCCCCCTGGTCACGACTCCGGACAGCGCGGTGGTCATGAACGAGGATTCCCTCCCCCTCTGCGAGGGCATCGTCAAGCAGGGGGGCACCCTCCTGGTCAATTCGTCCCTCGTGAAGACCGAGATCAAGCGCAAGGACTGCAAGGTCGTGAAGGTGCCCTGCAACGAGATCGCGGAAAAGATCGGGGACGTCAAGATCGCCAACATGGTGATGATGGGCGCCCTCTCGAAGGTCACCGGGGCGGTCAAGCTGGACAAGCTCGAGCCGGTCCTCAAGAGCTTCTTCCCCCCGAGCAAGCACAAGTTCATCGAGATGAATCTCAAGGCCATCGAGGCGGGAAAGGCCGCGGTCTAGGAGTCGACCGCGGACCGATCCGACGGGGGGCCGGATTTCCGGCCCCCCGTTCCATTATCGAGGGCGGTTCCCGAAGCCGGGACGGATTCCGGAACGGCTACCGGAACGGCCCGATCCTAGGATTCCGTGCGGCCCAGGACCAGGTTGAGTTCCTCCCGGTATTCGAAGAGACCCTTCCACATCCGCTCCGCCTCCTCGAACCGGGCGCGGGCGGTTTCCCGCACGGCGTCCGAGGAGCCGTCCGATCGGGCGCACTCCTCGAAGAAGGCGTTGTACGCCTCGTGGAAGGCCCGGTGGGCCCGGTCCAGCTTGCCGAGCATCTCCGCGCGTTCCGGCAGGGTGGGGGAGATCCGCTTGAGGATGGGGTCCAGGGGACACTCCTCGGTCCGGCTCCGGGCGGGGAGGTTCCGGCCGTCCACGCGGCCCTCGAGGTAGAGCCGGCCCGCGACGATCCGGCGCTTGTGGTCGAAGATGACGCGCTTGAGTTCCGGGCGATAGGAGGAATTCTCCTCCCCCTTGTCCAGGGAGAAGTACCGGAGTTCCGTCCCGATTTCCGCGAAGCTCCTCTCGCTCTCGCCGCCCCTCCGGCCCAGGGCCTCGATCCGTCCGGCGGCCTCCTCGAAGGCGGCGGCCATGACGGCCTCGTCCTTGCCGAGGGCCTCGAAGAAGCCCGCGGCCTCCTCGAAGATCCGGTCCAGGGATTCCACGGACCGGCCGATCTCCCCGAAGGCGTCCCGGTTTTCCGAGGATATCACCCGGAGCTCCTGGACCGCGTCGACCATCTGGGCCGTCCCGGCCGCGATCTCCTCGGTGCCCCCGGAGATCTCGCCGAAGGCCTGTAGGAATCTCCCGGAATCCCGGGCCAGATCCTCGAACAGGGACTTCAGGGCCTCGTTGGAATCCATGGCGGACCGGATCCGCTCCGAGAATCCGCCCAGGGCCCCGGCGATCCGCTTGGCCCCGGCGCCCGCCGATTCCGCCAGGCTCCGAATCTCCTCGGCCACCACCGCGAAGCCCCGGCCGTACTCCCCGGCGTGGGCCGCCTCGATGGCCGCGTTCATGGCCAGGAGGTTCGTCCGGGCCGCTACCTGGTTGATCATGCGGGAGAGCTCGGACACCTCGGCGATTCCCTCCGAGAGCCCCCCGATGACCTCGGCGACCGCGGAGATCCCCCGTCCGCCGCGATCCACGGCCTGGGCCAGGTTGGCGGCGGCCTCGCTTTCCTTGCGGGCGGTCTGGGCGATCGACCGGATCTGCCCCCCCGTCTCCTCGATCGCGGCGCTGGACTGCTCGATCGCGCCGGCCTGATCCGCCACCCGGTCGGCCAGGCGGGAAACCGAGGACCGGACGCTGCGGGATTCCGATGCCGCCGCGGAGAGCCGGTCGGCCAGGTGCCGGACCCGCTCGCCCAGCGCCGCCACGGGATCCCGGGCGGCGGCGATGGACCGTACCGCGGTGTCCAGATCCGATCGGAAGGCCCGGGCCGCCTCCAGGTTTTGCCGGGTGATCTCCTTGAGACCCAGGAGGATGACCTGGTAGTTGCCCGCCAGGGTCTCGTCCAGCTCCGCGGCCGCGGCCCGGAGGGACTCGTGTCCCCCGAGAGCACCGACCCGGCCGACCAGGTCGCCCTCGGCGAGGGTGCGGATCCGCGTCGCAATGCGGGCCGCGGGTCGGTCCACCCCGGCCCGGAGTATCCGGAGTCCCGAAAGGAGGAAGACGGCGAAGCCCGCGGCCCCGGAGGCGGCGAGCAAGATGACGGGAGTTCCGGGCAGGAAGACCCGGATCAGGAAAGCCTGGATGCCGGCGCCCAGGAGGGCCGCCGCGGCGGTTTGCCGGACTAGTTTGGACAGCATGGGCCATTCTAGGGGCAAAGCCCCGGGCCGTCAAATGGCGGTCCGGGTCGGCGAGGCCGCCCCGGGTCCGTGGATCGGTCCCCGGGTCGGCGAGGCCGCCCCGGGGCCGTGGATCGGTCCCCGGGTCGGCGAGGCCGCCCCGGGGCCGTGGATCAGCGGCCTGCGAGCTCCTCGGCGACGACCTGGGCCAGCCTCTTCACTCCTTCCTCGATCTGGGGGATGGAGCTGTAGGAGAAGTTGATCCGCATGGTGTTGTGCTCCGGATCGTCGAAGTAGAAGGAAGAGCCGCCCACGTAGGCCACCTTCCGTTCCACCGCCTTGAGCAGCATCTTATCCGTGTCCATTCCGGCGGGCAGGCGGATCCAGAGGAAGAGTCCTCCCTCGGGCTTGGTCCAGCCGATGTCCGGACTCTTGGGCATGTGCGCTTCCAGCATTTCGGTCATGTAGTTTCGCTTTTCCCGGTAGATGCCGCAGGTCCGCTCGATGACGGAATGGATCTTACCGGTCTTCAGGTACTCGGCGATCCACTTCTGGGCGAAGACGTTGGTGCACAGGTCCATGGCCTGCTTGGCCACCACGAACTTGCCGATGAGGTCGGGATTCGCCATGATCCAGCCCATCCGGGTTCCCGGGGCGAGGATCTTGGAGAAGGTCTTGAAGTTGAGGACGTTGCCCCGGTTCTCGCCGTCCTGGTCCAGCTGGTAGATGGAGGGAAGGGTCTTGCCCAGGAACCGGATCTCCCGGTACGGGGAATCCTCCACCAGGGGGAGGCCGGTGCGGTAGGAGAATTCCAGGAGGGCCTTCCGCTTCTCCACGCTCCAGCAGATTCCCGTGGGGTTCTGGAAGTCCGGAATGACGTAGATGAACTTGACCCGCTTGCCCTCCCGGACCGCGGCGGAGTACCGCTTCTCGAGTTCCTCCATGTCGAACCCGTCGTCCTCGGGGCTGAAGGGGATGCCCAGGACCCGTCCGCGGTAGGACTGGAAGGCCTGGATGGCGCCCAGGTAGGTCGGGTGGCCCCCGATGACGTAATCCCCCGGGTCCAGGAAGACCTTGGCGACGATGTCCAGGGCCTGCTGGCTGGCGGAGACGACCAGGAGGTGATCGGGGCCGATCTTGACGCCCTGGCGGGCCTCGAACTTTATCAGCTCCTCCTTGAGATCCGGGTCTCCTTCGGTGGTCCCGTACTGCAGGGCTTTGGCCGCGTGCTTGGAGAACACGACGTCGGCGGCGGCCCGGAGGTCCTCCACCGGAAAGGTCTCCGGCGCGGGAAGCCCGCCCGCGAACGAGATGATGTCCGGCTTCTGGGTCAGCTTGAGGAGCTCCCGGATGACGGATTTCTTCATGTTCTGGGCGTTCGCGGAATAGAGCGATTCGAAGGAAGCCATGGATCGTCTCCTTGGTTGTTTTGCCGTCCCGGCGGGGGGCCGCTCGGACGGCTGGACCCATGCTATCCCAAATGGAGCCGATTCGTAAAGGTTGCCGATCCGTCCCCGGGCAGGATCGGGATACCGGACGGCATTGACGGAGGTGGACGCTTTCTTTACCGTAGTAATCACGGGGTGCGAAGGAACCGGCCAGGTCGGCACCCGGAGAGGAAGAGATACCCATGCCCCTGAACTGCGGAATCATCGGACTGCCCACGGTCGGGAAGACCACGATTTTCACGGCCCTGACCCGGGTCAAGGCGGAGATCTCCAACTATTCCTCCGCGAAGAATCCCAACCTGGGCATCATCGCCGTGCCGGACCCCCGACTGGATCGGCTCACGGAGATGTTCAAGCCCCGGAAGAAGGTTCCCGCCACCGTCGAGTTCGTGGACATCGCGGGACTCGCCTCCGCGGCCTCCAAGAAGGAGGGGGCCAACCAGTTCCTGGCCCACATCCGGGACTCCGCGGTCCTGGCCCACGTCGTCCGGTGCTTCGAGGATCCGGAGGTCCCGCACGTCTCCAACCGGGTGAGTCCCGCGGACGACATCGAGATGCTCCACCTGGAACTCGCGTTGGCGGACCTGGAGACCGTGGACAAGCGCTCCGAGAAGCTGCAGAAGGAACTGAAGGACCCGGCCAAGAAGAAGGACGCCGAGCGGGAGTTGGCCGCCTACGCCAAGATCCGCCCGGCCCTGCAGGAGGGGCGCCCCGCCCGGTCCGTCGCCCTGGAGCCCGAGGAGGCGGAGGCCGTCAAGCGCTCCTTCCTCATCACGATGAAGCGGGAGATCTACGTCTGCAACGCCGACGAGGAGGGCGTCCGGGGAGGGAACCGCCACATCGAGGCCGTCCGGAAGATAGCCCAGGCCGAGGGCGCCGAGTGCGTGGTCATCTGCGGCAAGTTCGAGTCCGAGCTGGCGGACCTGGAGAGCGAGGAGGAGAAGGCGGAGTTCCTGGCGGAATTGGGCCTGGCGGAATCCGGCCTGTCCGCCCTGATCCACGCGGTCTACCACCTCCTGGGGCTCCGGACCTTCTTCACCGCCGGGGAGGACGAGTGCCGGGCCTGGACGATCCACGTCGGGGACAAGGCGCCCGCCGCGGCCGGAACCATCCATACCGACTTCGAGAAGGGCTTCATCAAGGCCGAGGTCTACCGCTACGACGACCTGATCGAGTACGGGAGCGAGCACGCCGTGAAATCCGCCGGCAAGCTCCGCCTGGAAGGCAAGGAATACGTCGTCCAGGACGGGGATGTGATGTTCTTCAAATTCAACGTCTGATCCCCGCCCGTCCTGGACGACGTTCCGGTGGGATCGACGAACGCGAACGCGTTCGTCGCCGTCCGGCGCCCGGCGCCGGACGAGACGGGGACGTGATGTTCTTCAAATTCAATATTTAACTAATAGACACGAGATTGGGTGAATCGCGGAAGGCCCCCGGGCCTTCCGCGCCGCCGGAGCGCCCGGCGCTCCGCGCCGGTCTAGTCCTCCCGGACCAGTCCCCGCCGGGTGAGTTCCTCGAAGAGCACGTCCAGGAAGACCAGCCGTGCCCGGACTCCGTCCCGTTCCCCCGTCCTCTCCTCCCAGGCGCGATCCACCGCCCGCTCCAGGTCGCTCCGCAGGGGGCGGGGATCCCGGGCGCGGTCCAGGATCCGTCCCAGGGAACAGGCGGGGGAGTGGCTTCCGAAGCCCCCGCAGGACGGGCAGGCCCCGCGGGTTCCCGCCCCGGGTGGCGAGCCGGATTCCGAGTAGAGGCTGTACGCGGGGGCGACGAATTCCAGGGACTGCAGCTCCCGCCAGGCCTCCGTCAGGGAGGCCCGGGTCCGGGCCAGCTCGTCGGACGCGACCCCGAAGGCGGTCCGGTACTCCTCCGTGCGGGCGTTCGCCCTCCGCAGGGCGTCGCTGGCCATGTCGGGTAGGTCCCGGGTCTCCTCCAGGAGATTCCGCAGGCGGCGTACTTCCTCGACCAGCTGTTCCCGCTTCATGGATTGGAAGGCCCGATCGGCATCGTCGTGCTTGGACATGATGGAACCAGTATAGCCCATGGGTCGGGGGACTGTCACGGAGCGCCCGGATCGGAAACGGCTATACGGATATTAAGCTCCCCTTGCCCAGCCGCCGGGGCTTGGGTATGCTCTACCATCATGGATAAACTGATCATCAAGGGCGCCCGGGAGCACAACCTCAAGAACATCGACCTCGAGCTCCCCCGGGACAAGCTGGTCGTGGTTTCCGGCCTTTCCGGTTCCGGCAAGAGTTCCCTCGCCTTCGATACCATATTCGCGGAGGGCCAGCGGAGGTACGTGGAGTCCCTGTCCGCCTACGCCCGGCAGTTCCTGGGCCGCATGGACAAGCCCGACGTGGATTACATCGAGGGACTGTCCCCGGCCATTTCCATCGAGCAGAAGAGTACCCACCGAAACCCCCGGTCCACGGTGGGCACGGTGACGGAAATCTACGATTACTACCGTCTCCTGTACGCCCGCATCGGGACGCCCCACTGCCCCCAGTGCGGTCGGGAGATCAAGGAACAGGGGATCGACCAGATCCTGGACACCATCCTCTCGTGGCCGAAGGGGTCCAAGCTCCAGATCCTGGCCCCCGTGGTCCGGGGCAAGAAGGGGGAGCACCAGAAGATCCTCCAGGACGCCCGCAAGCAGGGCTTCGTCCGGGCCCGGGTGAACGGGGAACTCCTGTCCCTGGACGAGGAGATCCTGCTGGAGAAGCAGAAGAAGCACACCATCGAGATCGTGGTGGACCGGGTGAAGCTCAGCGAGGATTCCCGCAAGCGCCTGGCGGAAAGCGTGGAGACGGCCCTGCAGATCGCCGAGGACACGGCGGTAGTCGTCCGGGACTCCGGACAGGGGGAGACCGAGGAGTTCTTCAGCCGCCGGGGGGCCTGCCCGGACTGCGGGATCAGCCTGCCCGAGCTGGAGCCCCGCCTGTTCTCCTTCAACAATCCCCACGGCGCCTGCCCGTCCTGCACGGGGCTTGGGATGAACCTGGAGTTCGACCCGAACCTGGTGATCCCGGACCCGGACCTCTCCTTCGAGGAGGGCGGCTGCATCCCCTACAATCCGGACGCCGCCTGGAACCGAAGCCGCTTCGAGGCCCTGGCCAAGCATTACAAGTTTTCCCTGGGCACCCCCTTCAGCCAATTGCCGAAAAAGGTCATGGACGCGATCCTGTACGGCACGGACGACGCGGTCCGGGTCCGATACGAGAACCGGGAGGGCACGGGACACTTCGAGTACGAGAGCCGCTTCCCCGGAATCCTGGCCGACCTCAAGCGGCGGTACATGGAGACCACCAGCGACGGGATCAAGCAGTGGCTGGAGCGCTTCATGACGGAAAAGCCCTGCGAGGCCTGCGGAGGCCGTCGCCTCCGTCCCGAAGCCCTGGCCGTCACCGTGGGGGGCGTGAACGTCCACGACCTGTCCTCCCGGAGCGTGGAAGCGACCCTCGACTTCTTTTCCAAGGTGGACCTTTCGGATACCCAGAGGCAAATCGCCAAGCAGATCCTGAAGGAGATTACGGCCCGCCTCACCTTCATGCGGAACGTGGGCCTGGAGTACCTGACCCTGGAGCGCAAGGCCGCGACCCTTTCCGGCGGCGAGGCCCAGCGCATCCGCCTGGCAACCCAGATCGGGTCTTCCCTGGTCGGGGTGCTCTACATCCTGGACGAGCCGTCCATCGGCCTGCACCAGCGGGACAACCAGCGCCTCATCGACACCCTGACCTACCTCCGGGACATCGGGAACACCCTGATCGTGGTGGAGCACGACGAGCAGACCCTCCGGACCGCGGACTGGATCGTGGACCTGGGACCCGGGGCGGGGGTGCACGGGGGACGGGTCGTGGCCCAGGGCACCCCGGAAGAGGTGATGCGAAGCCGGAAGAGCCTGACGGGTCAGTACCTGGCCGGCACCCTGCGGATCGACGTCCCCCAGCGGCGCCGGGAGGGGAACGGCAAGTCCCTGGTCATCCGGGGCTGCCGGGAGCATAACCTCAAGGACATCGACGTGGAGCTGCCCCTGGGGAAGTTCGTCTGCATCACCGGGGTGTCCGGCTCCGGGAAGAGCACCCTCCTCACGGACCTCCTCTACCCCGCGATCTCCAACCGGGTGATGGGAACCTCCTGGCCGGAGGGCCGGTTCGATTCCCTGGAGGGACTGGAGCACATCGACAAGATCATCAACATCGACCAGAGCCCCATCGGACGCACCCCCCGGTCGAATCCCGCGACCTACGTGGGAGTGTTCACCCACATCCGGGACCTCTTCTCCACCCTGCCGGAATCCAAGGCCCGGGGCTGGAAACCCGGACGGTTCAGCTTCAACGTGAAGGGCGGCCGCTGCGAGAACTGCCAGGGGGACGGGACCATCCGGATCGAGATGAACTTCCTGCCCGACGTCTACATAACCTGCGACGTCTGCCAC
This sequence comes from uncultured Spirochaetota bacterium, assembly GCA_937873275.1. GTDB lineage: Bacteria > Spirochaetota > Spirochaetia > Treponematales > UBA12059 > JAAYUR01. Next base: position 8,534 of record CALMRC010000189.1, on the reverse strand, counting down.
GGAAAGCGCTTCAACTCGGACACCCTGGACGTCCGGTACAAGGGCAGGAACATCTCCGAGGTCCTCGAAATGACCATCGAGGAGGCGGCCGCCTTCTTCGAGCACATCCCCCCGATCGCCCACCGCATGAACACCCTGCTGTCCGTAGGGCTGGGATACATCAAGCTGGGGCAGTCCGCCCTGACCCTCTCGGGCGGGGAGGCCCAGCGGGTCAAGCTTGCCTTCGAGCTGGCCAAGCGGTCCACGGGGAAGACCCTCTACTTCATGGACGAACCCACCACGGGTCTCCACTTCGCGGACGTCAAGCAGCTCATGGAAGTCATCCAGCGCCTGGTGGACGCGGGCAACACCGTCGTGATGATCGAGCACAACCTGGACGTGATAAAGCAGGCGGACTGGGTCCTGGACCTCGGCCCCGAGGGCGGGGACAAGGGCGGATCCCTGATCGCCTCGGGCACTCCGGAGGAGATAGCCAAGGCGAAGGGGTCGTATACGGGAAAGTATCTGAAGGAGAGCCTGAAACAGTAAACGGTGGACGGTGGACAGTGGACGGAAATGGAGAGTATACGCCGGATTCTTCTGTCCACTGTCCACTGACCACCGTCCACCGCTGTTGCCGGAGTCCTGACTCCTGCTTTACACTGCCTCCGTGAGGCGAACCCGGTCGGCCTGGCTTTCCCTACTCCTCTCGCTGCTCGCGGGCCTGCCGTCCTTCCCCCAGGACGCGCCCGCTCCGGACTCGGTTGCCGAGGCGCCGGAACCCTGGCCGGGTGCGGAGGGAACCCGTGCCCTGGACATCGCCGGGTCGGGATACTACGAGCTCGTTTCCTGGGTACGGGGTCTGGGCCTCCCGGAAACCGGGGGGGCCCCCGAGCTTCGCGCCCGGCTGTACGCCCATTACGGCATCCCGGCGCCCGAGCCGGCCCCGGAGGGGGACTCCATCCGGATCGAGGCCGCGGACCGCACGGAGTACTTCAAACTGGAAGCCCCGGGGGAGGAGTACGTCCGGCTCTCCGGCGGGGTCGTCCTGACGTATACCGAGCGGGACTCCGGGGATGTCCACCGCATCCGGGCGGACGAGATCCTGTACAACCGGACCACGGGACTCCTGTCCGCCCGGGGTTCCGTGGAATACGAGCGCCGGGGGCCCTCGGGCATCGAGACCTTCTACGGCGCCTCCATCACCGTGGACCTGGACTCCTGGGAGGGCCGGTTCCTGGACGGCCGCAGCGTCCGGTCCTCCGGGGAGGATTCCCAGGAGGGCGAGCTGGTCTTCGCGGCGGACGAGATCCGCAAGCTCCGGGGCGGGGTCCTGGCCCTCCGGGACGGCCTCATAACCTCCAGCCGGGAGGAGGATCCCTACTGGTCCGTCCGGGCCAGCCGGATCTGGCTCCTGTCGGAGAACGAGTGGGCCATAGCCAACGCCGTCCTCTCCGTGGGAAACGTTCCGGTCCTGTACCTCCCCTTCTTCTACTACCCCGGCCAGGAGATCGTCTTCCATCCCGCCCTGGGATACCGGACCCGGGAAGGCCGCTTCCTGCAGACCACGACCTACCTGGTCGGGGAGAAGACCGAATCCTCCGGGGACGACCTGAACCTTTTCAAGACGGTCCGGCCGGGACCCGGGTACGAGAAGGAACTCAAGGGCGTCTTCCTGCGGGAGACGAACCGCCCCCGGACGGAGACCCCCCGGGACTCCTTCAAGCTCCTGGCGGACGTCTATTCCGGCCTGGGCGCCTTCCTGGGGCTCGACGGTACCTTCCAGGACCTCGGGATTCTCCGGGACCTCAAGTTTTCCCTGGGACTCGGCCTGAGCCGGTCCCTGTTCTCCTCCGGCGGATACTATACTCCCTTCGTATCCGCCGGAGGCTTCGAAAGCGTGTGGAACGGCTCCACCCTCTGGGGGATGTCCCTGCCGTTCCGGTACTCCCTGAGCCTGGACACCAAGATGGCCCTCGGGCCCTTGACCGCCTCGGTCCTCCTCCCCCTGGCCTCGGATCCCTTCTTCGACCAGGATTTCCGGAACCGGTCCGAGGACATGAACTGGCTGAAGCTCATGTCCGGGGAGACCTCGGGGACGGCCCCCGGGGAGACCACCTCCTTCACCCAGCGGCTGTCCCTTTCCGGATCGATCCCCGTCCCCGGCCTGGCGCCCTGGATCCGGTCCCTGACCCTGGACAAGCTCACGACCTCCCTGTACTGGAAGCCGATCCAGCGCTCGACGCCGCTGGATCCCGACGAGGCCGTCCTCTTCGCGGTCGATCCCCTTCGGAAATTCTTCGCGCCGGAGCTGTTCACCCTGGCTGACCTGGCCCTGACCGTCCGGGGGGACCTGCTGGCCTTCCCGGGATCCGGAGGGGGCGGTCCCGCCGGGGATTCCCGGGCGGAGCCGACCGCCGCGGCCGGAGGCGCCTCGCCGGGGGCTTCCGGCGCCGCCGAGCCCGAGCCGCCCTGGGCGGGGGAGGAGGGGGAAGGGGCCGACGATCCGGAGGGGACGGCGGAGGGAGGGGTAGGGGACCGGGACGCACCGGGGGCCGCGAAGGATTCCGGCTGGTCCTTCCTCCCTCCCGCCCCGTCCCGGGATCCCGCCGCGGTCCCGGCGGCGGGCCTGTCCGGAGGGTTGTCCTATTCCATCAGCCCTTCCGCCCAGTTCGAGCGGAGGTATCCCACGGCCTTCTGGAAAGAGCCGGAGGACGTGGAGAACGACGGACTGTACGACCTGGCCAGCTACCGCCTGGCCGCCAGCCTGGACGCCCGGACCTCCTGGGCGTCCGACCTCGTCAGCACCGCCCTCTCCCTCGCCTGGAATTCCCAGGCCCAGATCCGTTCGGGCATCGACCCCGACATCACCCGCGTATCCGACGCCCAGCGGGATGCCTGGGCGGTCCAGGATGCCCGGTACCGGTACGAGCGGGTGACCGGTACCTTGAAGGTGACGAGCTTCCCCCTTCGGAATGTCTGGATCCTGGCGCCCACCTCCCTGAGTTATTCCCTTACCGGGTACCTGTATACCACGGTCTATCGGGAAGGATCGGTCCCCGGCAGTCCCGAATACGACGCCTTCGGGCCGGACTGGTCCTCGGATACGATCAAGGCCCACAGCCTGTCCGCGGCCCTCGGAGTGCGACCCTACGGCTACGATCAGGTGTTCACCCTGACCACCACCCTGCCGCCCCGCCTGGATTCCTACGGGATGGACCTCCGGCTGAACCTGCCCTACGCCGCCTTCCAGGGCACGACCAAGTATTATCGGCCGGCCGAGGGCGCCGCCTTCCTCTGGGATGCCCTCACCGCCCGGGCCGTGCTGGGGCCGAAGGAGGGGCCGACCCTTACGGACCAATTCGTCTGGAATATCGAGGAGAACCGGCCCACGTCCAACACGGCCACGCTGGACTGGGGCGGCTTCCGAGCCTCCCTAGCGGCCCGCCGTTCCCAGACCTACGATCTCGTCCTGGGATCCGGCTGGCAGGCGGTCGGGGCGGAGGAGCTCCGGCTTTCGGAAGCCGCGGCCTCCTACCGCGGGGAGGTCGACCTGGGGCTCTCCCGGGACGGCCGAGTCCGCTTCAAGGGGACCCTGAACGCCCAATTCTCCCAGAGCCTCCTCAAGGCGACGGAATCCGTCCTGGCCCTGACGTACGGGCTCACCCTCTCGGTTCCCGGGCTCCTCGACCTGGAGATCGCCGGCACGTCCCAAAACTCCTCGGTATGGAGGTACGCGCCGGAATGGTTCGGGATGTCCGGCTTGGGCTTCGAACCCGTGAGCGTCCTTGAGGATCTGTGGAACTCCGTATCCCTCTGGGACCCCGCGGCCCTTCGGAACGCCCTCTTCAAGCTGAAAGGCCTGACCGTGAAGGCGACCCATTACATGGAGGACTGGGACCTGGTGTTCGAATACAAGGGAGGGCCGGAACTGATCACCACGGCGACCCCCTACGTCTATGAGTTCATCTCCTCCTTCACCCTGCTCCTGACCTGGAAGGCGATTCCCCAGATCACGTCCTCCGTCGTCCGGGACAAGGAAGGATTCCGCACCAAGTAGGCTCCCGGCCCCGGCCCCGAGCCGGTTTCTTGATTTTTCGGTCCGGGAAGGGTAGGATGAGGGGAAGAGGCGCTATTGGAAAGCTGCATCGGGATCGCGCTGGAGGATACCAGCCTGTTGGCCGATATCTGCGGGGTCAACGATTACAACCTGCGGGTCCTGGAACGCCTGATGGGCGGCCGGGTCTTTTCCCGTGGGAACGAGATCTTCCTGGAAACCGCGGACTCCGAGGAGCGGGAGGTGTTTCGACGTCTCCTGGACCAGCTCGTCGAATCCGTGGAGGACGGCCTTCCCGCCTCCCCGGACCTCATCACGGCCCTTCACGCGACCCTTACCCCCGAAGGCGCGGCATCCTGCTCGGATTCCTTCCGGGACGCCTGCGTGCAGATCCCCGGGGGATTCGGGAAGGTCTTTCCCCGCACCCCGAACCAGACCTTGTATCTCCGGGGATTGGCCACCCACGACATATCCTTCGCCGTCGGACCCGCGGGTACGGGAAAGACCTACCTGGCCGTGGCCTGGGCCCTCCGGGAGCTCCTGTCCAAGAACCGCCGCAAGCTCGTGCTGACCCGGCCCGTGGTGGAGGCGGGGGAGAGTCTGGGGTACCTGCCCGGGGACCTGGGGCAGAAGATCAGCCCCTACCTCCGGCCCCTGTACGATTCCATGGAAGCCCTGGTGCCCTACGAGACGGTTCGAAGGCTGGAGGAAAGCCGGGCCATCGAGATCGCCCCCCTGGCCTACATGCGGGGCCGCAGTCTGAACCACTGCGTGGTGATCCTGGACGAGGCCCAGAACACCACGAAGGAGCAGATGAAGATGTTCCTGACCCGGCTGGGCGAGAAGTCCGCCGCGGTCATCACCGGGGACATCACCCAGATAGACCTGCCCCGCAAGACGGATTCCGGGCTGGTCCACGCCCTGGAGCTCCTTTCCGGACTGGACGGCATCTTCGTGTGCCGCATGGACGGCCGGGACGTCGTGCGCAACCCCCTCGTGAAGAGGATCATCCAAGCCTATGAATCCGAGTGACGCCTCCGGCGGCTCCCTGTTCTCCCGGGGGTACCTGGGAAGCCTCCTGAGCGCGGGCCGGGAACGGCGGACGGAAATACTCTTCCTGGCCGGAGCCTTCCTGACCTGCGCCGCGGCCTTCCTCTTCCTGGGGGATCCCGACCTCGCGCGGATCGGCGGGGCCGATCTCGGCCTGGAGGCCGGGAAGGTGGCGGACAAGGACGTGATCGCGGAACGGGATTACGTCTACATCGATGAATCGGCCACCCGGCTCCGGGTGGAGGCGGAGCGGCGCCTGGTCCCTCCGATCTTCGTGGTGGACGACCGGATCGGCGACCAGGCCCTATCCTCCTTCGCCGCGTACCGGGACGGCTTCCTCAAGCTGGTCGCGGAGAACCTCCCCGCGGAGACCCTCCGGCTCCGGTTCCAGCGGGACTGGCCGGACCTCCTGGGGCAGGAGGAGGCCCTGGCCCTGGCCGCCTATTCCGCGCCCGGCCAGGCCTTCTCCCATGCCGGCCAGATCCTGGCCTCCCTGTTCGAGCGGGGAGTCCTGGCCCTGCCGGAACAGGGGCTCGGGGGCTATAATCCCGACACCGTGGAGATCCGCCGCTGGGTGAAGGGCAGGCTGGAATACGAGCAGATCGCCGCGGACCGGGTGCCCACCCTCCGGGTCGCCCTGGGGCTGGCCCGGACGGCCCTGCAGGCCAAGAACCTGCCCCGTCCCGCGTACCAATCCGCGCTCCGGTTGACGGAGCTCTTCCTGAAGGAAAACGCTTTTTTCGATTCCGTGCTCAGCCAGGGCCGCCTGGACGCCGCGGAGCGGTCCGTGGAACCCGTGGTCCGGAGGATCGAGCGGGGAGAGCGTGTGATCCGCAAGGGATTCATCGTGACCGAAACGGACCTGGAACGCCTCCGGGTGATCCGGGATTCCTCCCGCACCCCCGCCTGGGGTCCCCTGCTCGGCGGGACGGGCCTCCTGGGGCTCATCCTCTTCTTCTCCATCCTCCTCCTGTCCGCCCCGGTATCCGGGGTGCGGCTGGACCGCCGGCATTTCCTCTTCACCCTGGCCCTGGGGACCCTCTATTTCGTCCTGGCCGTCGGGCTCCGCCGGGTCGCGGCCCTGGACGCGCCGGGAGCCCTGGCGGTGTTCCTCCCCACGGGCCTCTTTTCCATGATCGCCGCCATTCTCCTGGGTACCCGCTTCGCGGTGATTTCGACGATCATCCTGGGTTTCCTGGCCCTGCTGGCCTCCGGGTTCGACGCCGTCACCTTCGCGGCCGCGGCCTTCGCGGGCCTGTCGGGGACCTTCGCCGCCCGGAACGCGGAAAAGCGCATCGACCTGATCCGGGCCGGAGTCATCCTGGGTCTCCTGCAGGGGGCGGCGGGCCTCTTGCTCGCGGGCTTCCTGTCCGTCGAGTTCCTGGACGTGTCCCGCCGGGTTGCCGCGGATTTCCTGAACGGATTCCTCTGCGGCATCCTCACCCTGGGATTCCTGCCCCTGCTGGAGCAGGCTCTGAACGCGGCGACCCGGTTCCGGCTGATGGAGCTCTCGGACATGAACGCCCCGATCCTCAAGCGCCTGCTCACCGTCGCCCCGGGCACCTACAGCCATTCGGTGACCGTGGCGCACCTGGCGGAAAGCGCCTGCCGGGAGATCGGTGCCAACTCCCTGCTGGCCCGGGTCGGGGCCTACTACCACGACATCGGGAAGATCGAGCAGCCCGAGTACTTCATCGAGAACCAGGGGGGCGGCTACAACAAGCACGACAAGATGAACCCCCGCCTTTCCGCCACGGTGATCCGGAGCCACGTCAAGCTCGGGGCCGAACGGGCGCGGTCCCTGGGGCTCCCGGACGAGGTGGTGGAGATCGTGGCCCAGCACCACGGCAACGGCATCATCACCTGGTTCTACGACAAGGCCCTCAAGGCCGACGGGGACGTCCGGTCCGACGATTTCACCTATCCCGGACAGCCCCCGGCCTCCCGGGAGGCCGCGGTGGTGATGCTGGCGGATTCCGTGGAAGCCGCGACCCGGAGCCTGAAGAAGCCCACCCTGGCCCGGCTGGAGCAGGCCATCCACGACCTCGTCATGGACAAGTTCGCCCAGGGGCAGCTGGCCCGGACGAACCTGACGTTCCGGGACCTGGAGACCATCATGAACACCTTCACCCGGATCCTGGCCGGCCACTTCCACACCCGGATCGAGTACCCCAAGGCCCGGGAAGCCAGCCTATGAACGCGGTCGGAATCTCCGTCCAGGGGGTGGATCCCCCGGACTGGATCGACCGGGCGGAGGCCTTCGCCCGGGACGTGCTCGGCGAGCTGGGCAAGAAGGACTGGGAGCTGTCCATCCTGCTCTGCGGGGACTCCTTCATCCGCGGGCTGAACGCCCAGTACCGGGGAAAGGACTCCCCCACGGACGTGCTGTCCTTCGAGCAGGGGGAATGGTTCCGGACCGGGGACGGGGAACGAAGGTACCTGGCCGGGGACGTGGTGATTTCCCTGGAAACCCTGGCAAGAACCTGCGGGGATCTCGGAATTCCCGTCAACGAGGAGCTCAAGCGGCTCATTCTCCATGGTATACTCCACCTCTCGGGCTACGACCATGACGAGTCGGATCCCCGGGGGGAGATGCTGGACTATCAGGAATCCCTTTTGAAAAAGTTCTCGGAGGTACACCTGCTTTGAAGACTGCGTCGCTCTTGGAACGGTTCTTTCCCCAGCGCCGGCGCCCCCTGTCGGAGGAGGATTCCGACGAGGCGTCCTCGGAACGCAGGGAGATGATTCGGGGCGTCGAGGAGCTCTCGGAAACCACCGTCAAGGAGGTGATGGTTCCGAGGATCGATACGGTCTTCCTGCCCGTGGACGCGACCCGGGACGAGGTCCTGGAGACCGCGATCACCTGCGGGCATTCCCGGATCCCGGTATACAGGGACACGATCGACAACGTGGAGGGCGTGCTCTACGTGAAGGACCTCCTCCGCGTCCTGGTCCGGGGCCAGGACCTGGACCTCGCAGGGCTGATCCGGAAGCCCTTCTTCGTCCCGGACTCCAAGCGCATCGATTCCCTCCTGCGGGAGTTCAAGCGGCGCCGGGTCCACATCGCCGTGGCCATCGACGAGTACGGGGGAGTGTCCGGAATCGTCTGCATGGAGGACATCATCGAGGAAATCGTCGGGGACATCCAGGACGAATTCGACAACGAGCGGGAGGATATCGTAGCCCTGGGGGAGGGGATCTGGCTCTGCGACGCCCGGGTGAATATCCAGGACCTGAACGAGGAGATCAGCGCCGACCTCCCCGTCGAGGAGTTCGATACCCTGGGCGGCTTCGTCTTCGACCTCTTCGGCAAGATCCCGGCGCGGTACGAGAAGGCATCCTGGAGGACTTGGGACTTCGTGATCCAGGAGATGGACGGCCACCGCATCACCTCGGTCAAACTGGTGAAACGGCCCGAGGACTCCTTGGAGCCATGACGCGCGATCCG
>CALMRC010000188.1 GCA_937873275.1 uncultured Spirochaetota bacterium | reverse complement strand
GCTCCTCCAGGGCCCTGCGGTGGTCCTCGCTGGTCCGGGGCGAATCCCGGTAGGTCTTGACGATGGAATCCATGATGACCGGGATCAGCCGCATGATGACGGGATTCTTGGTCGCCTCCGCGATGCTCCGGTGGAACGCCAGCTCCGGGTTCACGTCGACCTTCCGGAGCTGGACGACCTCCTCCATGTCCCGGACGCTTCGGGCGATCCGCTCGATGTCCGGCCCGTCGGCGTTCCCCGTGGCCAGCCGGGCTACCCCGGGCTCGATGATGAGCCGGGCCTCGATGAGGGAGAGCCGCAGGTCGGGCCCCGCGATGAAGTCCAGGCCGAGGGGGTCCTCCGCCAGTCCGGGAAGCATGGATACGTAGGTACCCTTTCCCCGGCGGATCTCCAGGATTCCCGCGGACATCAGGGCCTTGATGGCTTCCCGTACCGTGGGACGGGAGACGGAGAAGAGGCCGCAGAGCTCCAGCTCGTTGGGGATCTTCTCCCCGCGCTTCAGCTGCTCCGTTCGGATGAGGTCCTTGATGCGGGCGGCGACCTCCTGGGATCGCCGGCGTTCGGAATTAAGGGCCGTATACACGGGAAACCCCGCGGATCGAATTGTTGACTGACATCATACGATGATACCATGGCGCGCCGGACTCGTTCAACTCGGGGAAGCGTCGCCCCCCGGCAAGGCCCCGCGTTTCCGGCATCGTTTCCCACGGGATCAGATCAGTCCCAGGGCCGCGGCATACCGGACGGCCTCGGCGCTGGACCTCGTGCCGAGCTTCTCCAGGATGCTCTGCCGGTGGTTGTTCACCGTCGCGACGCTGATGAACAGTCGGTCCGCGATCTCCCGGCTGGCAAGTCCCGACGCCACAAGCCCCAGGACCTCCAGCTCCCGGGGCGACAGGGGGCCCGCGTCCCCGCTCCGCTCCCCCGGCGGGAACAGGTGCCAGGTTCCGGTCCGGCGGTTTTCCAGGCGGCGCTCCAGGGCATCCTCGGACACTCCGCGGGGGGCCCGGTCGTTCGCGATCAGGACGAGCCAAGGGTTTCCCCGGGCGTCGGACTCCAGGAGCACCACCTGCTGGACAAGCCGGACCAGCCCCCCTCCCGAGGCTCGGATCCGGAATTCGAAGGAGAGGCGGTAATCCCTTCGCTCCTCCGACGGGACGGCCAGGAGGAACCGGAGGGTCCGCGTGACGGTCTCCAGGACGAAGGGCAGGTCCGGTGGATGCATGAGCCGAAAGAAAAAGTCCGGTCCCCGGGCCCGGGCGTCCTCCGGGGGATACCCTCCCAGGAACTTGAACGACGAAGTCAGGAAGCGGTACGACCGGGTCCGCAGGTCGAAGAGGGCGACGGAACTCCCGTCCACGGCGTCCAGGGTCGAAAGGAAGGGCAGGTGATGGGCCAGGACGGCCTCGTCGCAGTCTTCCTCCCGGATCCGGATATGGCTTAGCAGCCTCCCGTATTCCTCCGTCCAGTTCGACTCCCCCACGACCGCCCCTCCCGCGGAATTCCCCGGAAAATGATGATTCCTCATCATACCCCGCCCCGAAAAACCCGGATAGAGTCGAGTTCGAACCGGAGCGGGTCGGTCGACGGCCCCGGATCGAAATCCTTGCGGAGGGGGAATCCATGACCGAATCGGAGAGGCTCGGGACGCTTCAGTTGATGTATGCCGGGGTCCTCGTGGACGCGGTGCGGCAGTACGGATCCTTCGGGATCCTGGAGGAGGTCACCGAGAAGAAACGGGTCGAACAGGAGACGGCGGCCCGGGACCAGCTCGCCCGACTGGGGATTCGGACGCCGGAGGACCTCTTCTCGGTCCTGCCGGAGATCTTCGGCTGCGCCGCCTGGTCGGCCGCCGCCCGGGGCCCGGGTCTGAAGGTGGAGACGAAATCCTGTCGGATGTGCGCCCTGGCCAAGCGGCTCGGCGCCCCGGCGCCCTGCTCCATCTACTGCATCAACCCCTCCCGGGCCATGGCCGAGGCCCTCCCGGTGCCGCACGGCCTGACCGTGCGCGGCACCCTCTGGGACGGCGACTCCTGCGTCTTCGAGCTGGAGCCCCGGGGGGCGGAGGGATCGGCCCGCTAGGGCGGTCCCCGGGAACGTCGGATCCCGCCTTCGCGCCGTTTCGGGCGGGGCGGGATGCCGCGGCGGTTCCCCTTCGCGACCCCCGTTACGGGCACCTCCGGATCGTTTTCTAGAAATTTCATATCACGAAACGATATTCCAAAACAGAATAGGCTATACTCTAGGCATTCCTTCCCCAGGATCGCAAAGCGTACCGCTGGGAACCCCGACCACGAGAGGAATGCCATGTACAATTCCATCGAAAAACTCCCCCTGGTTCCCGTAATCGGCGTGGACGAGGACAAATGCGTGAATTGCCATATGTGCATAGCCGTGTGTCCCGCCAAATTCTGTATCGACGGCTCGGGAGAAAAGGTTTCCATCGACGAAACCCTGTGCATCGGCTGCGGGAGCTGCGTGCGCGCCTGCTCGCAGAAGGCCCGATACATCATCGACGACGCCGACCGTCTCCTTGCGGACCTGGAACATGGCGAGCGTATCGTCGCGGTAGCCGCCCCGGCCCTCGTGTCGAGCTTCCCCGGGCGGCACCGGAAATTCCTCGGATGGCTCCGCAGCCTCGGCGTCGACGCGTGCTTCGACGTGAGCTTCGGTGCCGAACTGACCGTCCGGTCCTATCTGGACCACATCCGCTCGAACGATCCCCGGCTCGTGATCGCCCAGCCCTGTCCGGCGATCGTGAGCTACGTCGAGATCTACCGCCCCGGACTGCTCCCCTACCTGGCCCCCGCGGACAGCCCCATGCTCCACACCATCAAGATGATCCGGGAATACCATCCTGAATATTCCCGCCACAAGGTCGTCGTGGTATCCCCCTGCGCCGCGAAGAAGCGCGAGTTCGAGGAGACGGGGATCGGGGACTACAACGTCACGATCCGTTCCTTCCACCGAATCCTCGAGGAGCGGGGCGTCGACCTGGATCGTCTGCCCGAATCGGACTTCGACAATCCCCCGGCGGAGCGGGCCGTTCTCTTCTCAACCCCCGGCGGCCTCCTCCGCACCGCCATGCGGGACGCGCCGGGGATAGAATCCCGGACCCGCAAGATCGAAGGCCCGGAGCTCATCTACCCCTACCTCGACACCCTCCAGTCCTCCCTCGAATCGGGCATCGCCCCTCTCCTGGTGGATTGCCTCAACTGCGAGTTCGGCTGCAACGCGGGACCCGGCACCCTGAACCAGGGCAAGTCCCCGGACGCCTTCGAACGGCCCGTGGAGGACCTGGCCGAGGACAGGCGACGCCGCTACGGAGGCCGGACCCCGTCCGACCGGGCCGCCCGTCGGCGGCTGGCCAAGGTCGTCTCCGGCCGGTGGAAGCCCGGGCTGTACGCGAGGAAGTACGTGGACCGCTCCTCCAACCTTCGCATCCGGGAGCCCGACGATTCTCGGTTGGCCGAGATCTACGCTGCCCTGCTCAAGGAGACGGAGAAGGACCATCTCAACTGCGCCGCCTGCGGCTACAAGACGTGCCGGGGCATGGCCGTGGCCATCCACAACGGCCTGAACAAGAAGGAGAACTGCCACCTCTTCCGCCAGCGCATGATCGAGCGCGAGCAGACGATCGTCCACGAGGCCAATGCCCGGCTTTACCGGGAGATCCGCCAAGCCACCGGCCAGGTGGACGCGATACGGACCGCCCTGAACCGGCTACAGGAGGACGCGGCCTCCCAATTCTCGGCCATCGAGGAGTCCGCGGCCGCCGTGGAGCAGATGGTGGCCACCCTGGGGAGCGCGAGCTCCATCGCGTCGAGCAAGCGCGGCCAGATGGATCACCTGGCGGAAGAAGCCTCGGCGGGCGAGCGGGACATGGGCCGGACCGTGGAGTCGATCCGAAAAGCGGCGGGCGGCATGAACGCCATCGACGGGATGATCGCCTCGATCCGGGACGTATCGGACAGGACGAACCTCCTGGCCATGAACGCGGCCATCCAGGCCGCCCGGGCGGGAAACGCCGGGAGGGGCTTCGCCGTCGTAGCCGGGGAAATCCGGGGCCTGGCCGAGACGACCGGGAGGAACGTCGGAAGCATCACCGAGGACCTTTCGGAGATCATCGCGCAGATCCGGGACTCCGACGGCATGGTCTCGCGCACGGGCGACCGGATCCGCTCCATGTCCCGGGACGTCGTATCCATGGCGGGAGAGCTGTCCGCCCTGGTCGACTCCCTCGCCGAGCTCTCCTCGGGAGGGTCCCAGGTGACCTCGGGCATCGAGGAGCTTCGGGATCTTTCCATGGGCGTGAAGGAGGTCTACGGCCAGATGGCTTCCGGCGTCGGATCCATCCTGGAGATGATCAACACCATCGCGGCCATCTCCGAGGAGACGCAGAGGACCGTGGACACCGCGGGAGGTTGACGGCGCCGGATTCCCCCGCGCGGCTTGGGCGGCCTACGCGCACGACGCCGGCGAGCGGAGAGGGAGAACGGGCCGGCCATAGGCGGAACCTGTTCGGCGCGCTATGATCGATCCCGGGACCGAATACATGAGGATCGAATGCATACCGTCGGTCCGGAGGTATCCATGAAATCAAGCGAAGCGCAGCCGGGCTCCCGGGAAATACGGTTCTTCCTGATCGCCACCTTCGCCTGGTCCTGGTCCTTCTGGCTCGCCCAGATCATCCTGGTCCGGGCGGGACTCGTATCCCCGGGCACGGCTCCCTTCATGCTCCTGCTTATGGCCGGCGGGTTCGGCCCCACGATCCTGGCCCTGGTCTGCGCCGCCCGGCGCTCCGGGGACCGACCCCTGGCGGATTTCCTGCGGACGTGGCTGCCCGGGAGGCTGCCTCCCGCGGGTTTCGCCGTCCTCGGCGCTGGCCTGATCCTGACCCTGGCCCGGCCCATGGCGATCCGGTCGCTGGATCCCGGATCTCCGCTCCTCGTGGAGAACTGGCCCGCCATGCTCGCCCTATTCCCGGCCATGATCGTCGGGGGCGGCCTGGAGGAACCCGGCTGGCGGGGGATCGTATACGACGGATCGAAACGGCTCCGGTCGGGGGACCTCCTCGCGCTCGGGGGAATGGCCTTGGTCTGGACCGCCTGGCACCTCCCCTTATGGCTTATCCCCGGCACCCATCAGAACACGAGCATGGACCTGGTCTCCTTCGGCCTGGTAGTCGGAAGCCTCACCCTGATCTTCTACTCCCTCCGCCTGGCCGGCGCCTCCGTGGGCTGGTGCATCCTGGCCCACGCTTTCTACAACACCGCCCTGGGGGCCTTCGTTCCGTCCGCGGACTCCACGGCGGACCGGATCGTGTCCCTGGCCGTGCTCGCAGGGGCCCTCGCCTTCTTCCTGGCCTTCCGCCGCAGGATCCGGGGCCGTCCGGAAGCCCCCGGATTCGCCCGTCCCTGAGGAGAAACCATGGCGGAACTTCTGATCGAGGACGTCGGGGGCGGAGTTCGGATCGTCCGGGGTCCCACCAATCTGGGAATCCTCGGGGCCGAGGACGGCACGGCGGTCCTGGTCGACTCGGGCAACGACGAGGACGCCGGGCGAAAGCTCCTGCGCCGCCTCGAGGCGGACGGGTTATCCCTCTCCCTCATCGTGAACACCCACTCCAACGCGGACCACTGCGGGGGAAACGCCTTCCTCCAGGCCCGGACGGGGTGCCGGATCGCGGCCACCCGGGAGGAGGCCGCCTTCGTGGAAAACCCTCTCCTGGAGCCCAGCCTCCTGTGGGGCGGGTATCCCCCGGCCTCGCTCCGGAACAAGTTCCTCATGGCCAAACCCTCCCGGGTGACCGACGTCCTCCAAGCACCCTGCCCGATCCCCGGTACGGACCTCCGAGCCGTGCCCCTGCCCGGACACTTCGTGGGCATGATCGGGGTGCGCACTCCCGGGGGGGTCCTCTTCTGTGCGGACGCCCTGGCCTCCGCGGAAATCCTGGCCAAGTATCCGGTCTTCTTCCTGTACGACGTGGCCGCCCACTACCGGACCCTGGACTTCCTGGCGTCCGATCCGGCGGAGCTCTACGTACCCAGCCACGCCGCCCCGACCCGGGAGATCGGCCCCCTGGTCGAGGTCAACCGCCGGGCCGTGGACCGGGTGAACGAGGTCGTCCTGGACCTGGCCCGGGACGAGCCGTCCTGGGAGGAGCTGCTGTCCGGGCTGGTGAACCGCCTGGGCATCGAGCTCAACCACTCCCAGTACGCCCTGGTCCACGCCTCGATCCGGGCCCACCTGGCCTACCTGACGGATGCGGGACACCTTTCCACCCGCTTCGAGGGCGGACGACTCCGGATCGGCCGGCGTCCCGGTTAGCTTGCCTTTGTCAGCAATATTAGAAATATTATATGTATCTCTTTCAGGAGGTAATCTATGACCCAGAACATGGGAACCGTGGACCGTGTGATCCGAATCGCGGCCGCCGTCGGGGTGGCGATCCTGTACGCGACCGGAGTCATTTCCGGAACCCTGGGCGTGGTACTCGGCGTCCTCGCGGCGGTGTTCCTCGTGACCGGATTGGTGGGGGTTTGCCCGCTCTACATCCTCTTCAAGATCTCGACCCGGAAAAAGGTCTGAACCTCCCGAACCCGGCCCTCCACCTTGGCCGGATAGTGTAGACTGCAACTATGGACATCACCCTCGATACCATCCGTGCCCGAACCTCCGTCCGGACCTACGACGGATCCCCCCTATCCCCGGCGGACCGGGAGGCCCTCCTGGGGGCCTTCGAGGAAAGCCTGCCGGGCCCCTTCGGCGGCCGTCCCCGCTTCGCCCTCGCCGAGCCGGGCGCCGTCGGGTCCGCGGGCAAGGTCGGGACCTACGGGGTCATCCGGGGAGCGCCGGCCTATGTCGTCGGGGCCGTGAGGCCCGGGCCGTCCTCCTTCGTGGACTTCGGGTACTGCCTGGAGGGGATCGTCCTGGCCGCCGCGGCCCGGGGCCTGGGGACCTGCTGGCTCGGGGGCTTCTTCGACCGGGGGGCGGCGGCCCGGATCCTGGACCTCGCCCGGGGAGAGGTCGTCCCCGCCGCGACCCCCGTGGGCCGTCCCGGGGACGGACGGCGGACCCTGATGGAGCGGGTCATCCGGGGATCCGCGGGTTCCCACCGGAGGAAGGACTTCGGTTTCCTCTTCTTCGACGGGGAGTTCGGCCGACCCCTGGACCCCGGAGCGGCCGGTCCCTGGGCGGAGGTCCTGGAAAGCGTGCGGATCGGGCCTTCCGCCTCGAACAAGCAGCCCTGGCGTGTCCTGCGGACCGTTTCCGGGGAATCGGTCCGGTTCCACCTCCTCCTGG
>CALMRC010000187.1 GCA_937873275.1 uncultured Spirochaetota bacterium | reverse complement strand
CCCCTGGGCGGGGGTCTCCGTGGGGCTCATCTTCGGAGTGACCAGCCTGGTCAAGGCCGCGGTGGCCCCCATCGGTCCCCTGGATCCCCTGTTCACCAATCCCCTGGTGTCCGTCCTTCCCCGCCTGGCCATCGGGATCGCGGCGTGGGCCGTGTTCGCCGCCTTCCGGGGACGCTTCCGTCCCGCGGCGGCGGCCCTGGCCGGGGCGGTCGGCAGTTTCGTGAACACCGCCGGGGTGCTCACCATGCTGGGGCTCACGGCGGCGGCCCAGATCAGCGGGGTCTTCGGGGTGGACCCCGGGGCCCTGCCGGCGGTGCTGGCGGGCATCGCCGTCTCCAACGGCCTTCTGGAGGCTGCGGCCGCGGCGGTCTTCACGGCGGCCATCGTGAGCGCCTGGAAGGGCATCGAGGGAGCCTCCGGCAAGGCCCGGCTGGCCAAGGAAGAGGGCGAGGGGACATGATCGCCGCCGTCGACGCCCGGAACCGCACGATCCGCGTGGGTCTGGGCGAACCCGGCCCCGGGGGTGTTTCCTGGCGGGCCCGCTTCTGCCTGGGGGCCGATCCCTATCGGAGCGCCGAGGAATACGCGTGGACCCTGGCGGGCCTCTGCGCCCGCCGGGGGGTCGACCCCGGGTCCGCGGACCGGGTCGTCCTCTCCTCGGTGGTGCCTTCCCTGACCCCCCGGCTGCGGTCCGCCTGCGCCCGGGCCTTCGGGGCCGGGGAAGCGGAGGGCTCGGACCGGGTCCTGGTCGTGGGACCGGGAATCCGGACGGGGATGAAGATCCGGACCGACATACCCGGGGAGGTGGGCTCGGACCTGGTCTGCGACGCCGTCGGGGCCTACGCCCGCCTGGGGACCGCCTGCGTGGTGGTGGACTTCGAGGCCATGCTCACCTTCACCGCCGTGAACGGGGAGGGGGAACTCCTGGGCGTGGCCATCGCGCCGGGGCCCCAGACCGCGGCGGAGAGCCTGCGGGCCAACGGGGCCCAGCTCCCCCAGGTGCGCCTGGAACCCCCGGACCGGGCCATCGGCCGGAATTCCGCCCAGTCCATCCAGTCCGGGATCCTACTGGGGTACTCGGGTCTGGTGGACCGGATGGTGGCCCTGTTCCGCGGGGAGCTGGGCGGCCCCGCGGCCGCCGCGGGCACCGGGGACGAGATCGGGCTGGCCCTGGCCCCCGAGGGGGGGTACGCCTTTTTCGATCCCTGGTTGTCCCTGGAAGGCCTGGCCGTCCTGGAGGCGAGGAACCGGTAGCGCGAGTCGCCGCGCTGCTCGCGCCGACGCGGAAGGACGGATCACGGTATTCGCCGGGCAGACGCATCGCCCGGCGCATACTTCTCTTAACCTTGTTCGATACGTAGAATGGGGGCGGTGCCCGCGGGGCACGGAAAGGATGCTTGAATCATGGACGAGGTTTTCGCCGGGTTCACGGCGGTCGGGTATCGCCAGTTCATCATGTACGCCATCGGGGGCGTCCTGATCTGGCTGGCCGTCAAGAAGGAATACGAGCCCATGCTGCTGCTGCCGATCGGGTTCGGCGCCATCCTGACGAATCTTCCCCTGTCCTTCGCGGTGGGAACCGTCGAGGAACCCGGGTTCCTCCGGATCCTCCTGGACGCGGGGATCATGACCGAGCTCTTCCCGATCCTCATCTTCATCGCCGTGGGGGCCATGATCGACTTCGGGCCCCTGTTCAAGAACCCCCTCATGATCTTCTTCGGGGCGGCGGCCCAGCTGGGCATCTTCGCGACGATTCTCCTGGCCGTTGCCCTGGGGTTCGACCTGAAGGTGGCCTCGGCCATCGGAATCATCGGGGCGGCGGACGGACCGACGAGCATCTACGTGGCCAAGCGCTTCGCCGTCCAGTACCTGGGACCCATCTCCGTGGCGGCCTACTCCTACATGTCCCTGGTGCCCATCATCCAGCCTCCGGTCATCCGGCTGCTGACCACGAAAAAGGAGCGGACGATGCGCATGGAGTACCGGGAGGAACCCGTCCCCCGGCTCCTCAAGATCCTCTTTCCCATCCTGGTCACCATGATCTCCGGCTTCGTGGCCCCCATCAGCGTGCCCCTGGTCGGCTCCCTGATGTTCGGGAACCTCATCCGGGAATCCGGGGTCCTGGAGCGCCTATCCCAGACGGCCCAGAACGAGCTGGCCTACCTGGTGACCCTCCTCCTGGGGATCACCATCGGCTCCACCATGAGCGCCGAGGCCTTCCTCCGCCGGGAGACCCTCCTGATCCTGGGCATGGGCCTTGCGGCCTTCGTGTTCGACACCGCCGGGGGCGTCCTGTTCGCCAAGCTGCTGAACCTCTTCCTGCCCCGGGACCGGAAGGTGAATCCCATGATCGGGGCCTGCGGGATCTCGGCCTTCCCCATGTCCGCCCGGGTCATCCAGAAGATGGCCCAGGAGGAGGAGCGGGGGAACATCATCCTGATGCAGGCCGTGGGAGCCAACGTGGCGGGTCAGCTGGGTTCCATCGTGGCGGGGGGCATGGTGCTGGCCCTGGTCCCCCTCCTGGCCGGGTGAGGAGGTAGCGTATGGACGCGTTCTTGGATTCCCTGCGGGCCGCGGGCACCCTGGGGCAGGCGGCCGGATTGGCGGCCTTCGGCATGGGGGGGGTCTTCGTCACCCTCTTCCTGTTCTTCCTGCTGATCGTGGTCCTGGAGAGGCTCTCGAAAAAATGAGGCCGGCCGGGGATGTTTCTGTTGACAGAATCCGGATCCCGGTTTGTAATGGGAGGGAACGGCGCGCGGTCGGGTAAGCGCCCGTTCCTTCGAAGCGGCGGGTGCCTCTTCGAAACCTCCTTGTGGTCATGTAAAAATCGTTGGGGGGCGCATTCAGTCAACGTTCGGAGCCCCGTCGGGCGCGGCCGGTCGACTCGCAGTCGGCCGGCCTATTTTTTCAGGATGCCGACTTCACCCGGCGGGCCAGCTCCCGGCCGCTCTCATAGAGGGTCTGAAGAGTCTCCGGTCCGGCTCCCCCGGCCCATTCCACGGAATCCAGGCAGTTCCACTTGAGGGGGACGATCAGTTCCTCGTACTCCTTCTTGGCGCCCCCGACCCAGCCCCAGCTCCCGATCCGCAGGGCCGACCGGCCCTTGACGTGCTTTCGCTCCAGGATCGAGAGGACGTAGGCCATGGGGGGGAACATCCGGTACTCGTAGGTGGGCATGGCGATGACGATGCCCTCGCTCTTGTAGGCGTCCGCCAGGACGAAGGAGACGTCCTCGTTGGGCACCCGGTGGAGGGTGTAGGGAACTCCCTCGGCCTCGATCCCCCGGAGCACCTCGTCCAGGCCCTTCTTGGTGTTGCCGTACATGGATCCCCAGACCACGCAGACTTCCTTTTCCCGGCCGCCGTCCAGGTACCCCGCGTACTTCATGTACAGGTCCACGATCCGCCTGGGATCCTTCCTCCATACCATCCCGTGGCTGGGCGCGATTACCTTGATGTCCAGTCCCGAGAGCTTCTGGACCGCCCGCTTCACGAAGACCCCGAAGCTGGCCACGATGTTCGCGTAGTAGCGGAGGGTCTCCTTCTCGAAGAAGGCGTGCTCCTCCTCGGTGAACTGGTCGTCGAAGATCCGGTCCCCCAGCTTGCCGAAGCTCCCGAAGGCGTCGCAGGAGAACAGGGTCCCGCTTTTCGCGTCCCAGGTGACCATGGTCTCCGGCCAGTGGACGTTGGGCGCCTCCTCGAAGGCCAGGATCCGGCCGTCCCCCAGGTCCAGGGTGTCCCCGGACTTCACCGCCCGGAGGCCCTCGGTCTGCTTGTAGAAGCTCTTCACCAGCTCGATTCCCTTTGCGGTGGCCAGGATCTCCGCCCGGGGATTCAGCTTCCGGAATTCCGCCAGCCAGCCCGTGTGGTCGGGCTCCAGGTGGTTCAAGACCAGGTAGTCGATACCGACCAGGTCGATCCCGATCGAGGCGAGTTCCGCCTCCAGGACCTTCGGGGCTTCGCACCAGTCCCGGACCAGGTCGATCAGGGCGGTCTTCCGGCCCCGGACGACGTAGGAGTTCAGGGACACTCCGTGGGGTATGGGCCAGATTCCCTCGAAGAGGTCCCGGGAATCGATGTCCGCGTGCAGGGCGTATACGGAATCGGCGATGGGGTAGGCTTTCATGGGTGCTCCTGTATCATTTCCGGCTCGATAGCCGGTTACCAGGAATAGTATAGCAAAGGGCCTATCGGGATGTCGAATCCTGTTTTCCGTATGTAAAAATAGTTTGACATAAAGTAAAAAATGTTTTACATTACGGACAGGAGGCGCGCATGACCGAAAGAACGTTCCGGGTACTGACGTGGGGGTACATGCTCTTGGTGATTCTCGCGGCCGGTATCGTGGGAGCCCTGGTTCCGACCGTCCCGACCTGGGCCTTCCTGGCCGGGGGACTGTTCCTGGGAGGGATCCTCCTCCAGGTGTCCCTGCGTATACGGAAGCGGAACCGCCTGATCCTCAAGGACGAGCGCACCCGGGGGAATGCCGAGCGGGCCATGGCCTGGGCGTTCCGGCTCGGTATCTGGGCGGAGATCGTCGGGATCGCCGTCGTCGACGCCGTCCTCTCCCCAGGACCGGGGAAGATCCTCCTCTCCCGGGCCCTGGTCGCCGTCCTGGTCTTCCAGTACCTCGTCTTCCTCGCGGTTTACCTTCTCCTCAACCGAAAGGACCTGGCGTGATCCGCAACCGGGTCTACGAACTCCGGACCGCCGCCCGGATGACCCAGGAGGATCTGGCCCGGAGCCTGGGGGTCACCCGGCAGACGATCATCTCCCTGGAGAAGAACAAGTACGTCCCCTCCCTGGAGATGGGATTCAAGGTCGCCCGGCTCTTCGGGAAGCCCGTCGAGGAGATCTTCGAGTACGAGGAAGGGTAGGGGACGGCTTCCTAGTCCCGGGGGCCGAAGAGGGGCCTCAGGCGCTCCACCGCCGCGGCCAGGTCCGGGATGGTCCCCGGCGGAGAGGCCCGGACCACCGCGTCCGCGGCCTTCCAGAGGGCGTCGATCGCCTCCCGGCGCTCGAAGAGAAGCATGCCCAGGTCCGCTCGGGCTACGCTCCGAGCTCCCCGGGCCAAGCTGCGAGCCGCCCGGGCCCCGCCCCGGGATTCCGCGGCGATCTTGTCCGTCAGTTCCTCGACTATGCTTCGCATGGCCTCAGCATCGCGCCCCCGGGCGCGCCGCGCAAGGGCGGGATCCGGCGGCCGCTCCCGCGCCGGCCTCCTCAGAACGTGTAGGTCAGGGTGAGCCGGACCCAGGAGGCGTCCGCGTACTGGCCCATCTGTCCGTCCGGGTCCCCTCCGAAAACCCCGGCGGCCAGCTTCACCTCCGCGTCCCCCTCGGTCCAGGACAGGCTCGGGGAGAGCAGGAAGTCCGCGTCCGCCAGGTTCCACAGTGCCGCGACGCGCCATTCCAGCTTGTCCCGTAGGAGCTTCTGGAAGGCCACGGCGGTCAGGCCGGACCGGTAGACTCCCGTGTCCGTCTCCACGTCGAAGGGGGAGGAGATTCCGCCGTCCGCCAGACGGATCGTCCCCGCGTACTGGAGGTTCAGGTTGAGGCCCTTCCAGACGTCCCGGTCCGCCCCCAGGGAGAAGGCCAGGTGGGGGTTGTAGACGTAGGGATCGTCCCCGGCCGGGTCCTCCGTGAGGTTCGCCGCCGCCTCGGCCCGGAGGCCGAAGCCCCCCAGGACCGCGGCCAGGTCCGTCCCGATCTGGTGGTAGCGGTTGTAGACGATGCCCAGGAAGGAGGGGCCCGGCAGTCCGAACTTGACCGCCGGCATCGGCAGGAATCCGTAGAAGTACTGGACCCCCCAATCCACGGAGCCCGTCGTGGTGGTGAAGCGCAGGCCCCCCTGGGCGTAGTCCAGGGTCGAGGTGTCCGGCAGAGCCGCGAGGTACACGGCCTCGCCGCCCAGGATCGCCTCCAGATCCGCGATCTCGCCGGGTATCCACCGGCCGGCGGAGGCCAAGTCGTGCGGCTCGAAGGAGGGCAGGAAGACCGCCTCCACCTGGGTCATCGGAGCAAGGGCCCAGGAAACCCGGACCAGGGGCCGGGCGATCCGGCGTTCCAGGTCGTCCGTCACCGTCAGGTCCGTGAAGTCCAGGGGATTGACCACGTCCAGGGGGCCCTGGGAATCCGCCTTGCCCCAGGTGAGCTTCCGGAGGCCCCCTTCCACGGTGACGCTCCCCAAGAAGAGCCGCAGGAAGGCCTCCTCGACCGCCCGGTCCAGGAAGTCCGCCGCCGTGGCGGCGTCCAGGGCCGGCTCGGCGACGGAGAGCCGGAGGGCGGCGTAGGCGGAAGACCCCGAGGCGACAAGGTCCAGCTTGACGGCGGAGGCGTTTTCCGGCTCGGCGGTCGCCGGATCCGCAAGGTCGTCGGGAAAGAGAACCGCGCCCAGGACCAGCTTGCCGTGGACCGTGACCGCCGCTGCGGCGGAAGCCCGGCCCGGGGCGGCCGCGGCATCCTCCGGGGCGGGCTCGGTCCCGAACCCGAAGGCCTGGGCGGCGGTCCGGGACGCCGGAACGGTCAGGGCCAGGGCCAGGAGCAGGGTGGGGAAGGAACGTTTCAGGGCGTTCATCAGGGTCTCCCGGTCTCAAGGAACCGCACGGTGAAGACCGACGGGGGGATCTTCTCGTCGTACTTGAGGATATCCACGTAGAGCACCGTGGACGTGCCGGCCTGGACGCTCCGCACCGTGGTCTGCACCGGCGAGAGCCGCCCCTGGATGTCCTGGACCTTGTCGATGGTCAGGACCTTGACCTGCACATCCCGTCGATCGTACATCTCGATCTTCCAGGATATCGAGTCGGATTTCCCGATCCACAGGAGCATCCGGGAGTACTGGTAGTCCGGGTCCTTGGGCCGGGCCTCCAGGACCCAGCAGGCCTTCCCGTCCAGGGGCTCCTCCCGGGCCAGGGTGAAGGTGTCCAGATCCACGTCGCGGTCCATCAGGGAGACGTCGTCGTAGGAGAAGTCGGTGCCCATGAAGGATCCCGATCCCTCCCCCGCGGAGATCCGGCGCACCTTGCCCAGGGAAGGCAGGAAGATCCAGCGGTCGTCCGGCTTGTCCTTGTTCGAGATCGTGAGGAACCGGGTGCCCGTCACGCCGGCGGGTTTCTGGAACACGATCATCGTGGCGTCCGAACCGTCCACCTTCGCGGAGTACTGGTCCACCAGGCGTTCGGTCCGGTTCCCGCCCTTGTCGGTGATGATCATCCGGGCCCGGGTGGACACGGTGTCCGCCCGGATGCGGTCCCGGGCGGCCCGGGCGATAGCCTGAGCGTCCTGGGCGGACGCGGCCAGGACCGCCAGGGCCAGGGCCGCGGCGGCCGATGCGATTCTCTTCATGGGGTCACCTCCAGGGGCGAATTGGTACGATCCGCGGGGAGCGGCCGCTTGATGAAGGCCGGGTCCGCGACGGACAGGAGCACGGGAAGGACGGTCAGGGAGACCAGGGCGCTGGAAGCCATGGCCAGGGCGATGAGGAGGCCGAGGTCGGCCAGCATGTTGAACCGGGAGAGCATGAGGACCGCGAAGCCCGCCCCCACGGAGGCGGCGTTGAAGAGGATGGCCTTTCCGGAGGTCAGGAAGGTCCTCCGCAGGAAGTCGTCCCCTCCGCCCCCGGCCAGGTACCCGCGGTGGTACGCCGCCATGTAGTGGACGATGTAGTCGATGCCGATACCCACGTTGATGCTGGCCATCATGGCGGTCCCGATGTTGAGCTTGATCCCCGCGGCCTGCATGACCGCGAAGTTCACCAATACGGATACGGACAGGGGCGCCAGGCCCACCAGGCCCGCGACGGCGGACCGGTAGTAGACCGACAGGATGAGGAAGACCAGGACCAGGGAGAGGGCCACGGAGGTGAGCTGAGACTGGACGACCAGGCGGTTCAGGGATCCCTCCACCAAGGCGGCCCCGCCGATATCGACGGTCACGTCCTTCGGGAACCGCTCCGCGGCGTAGCCCCGGATGGCCCGGACGGCCCGGTCCGTGTCGAGCTGGCCCAGGGTCCGGAGCTGTATGCCCGTCCGGACGGCCCGGGGTTCCAGGGGATCGTCCGCGAAGGCCGAGAGGTCCCCGGACATCAGGACCAGGTAATTCGAAATCAGGGACTTGAGCTCCTCGGGGGTCGTCTTTCCGTAGCGGGCGGGGTCCGAGGGGATCTCGTAGTACGAGGCTCCCCGGTAGTTGATCGCCCGGTAGACCCGGTCCGCGAGCTGGTCCGCGGAGATCCCCC
>CALMRC010000186.1 GCA_937873275.1 uncultured Spirochaetota bacterium | reverse complement strand
ATGCGCTCGGTCGCTTCGGACGCGAGGAAGTCCACCAGTTTGCGGGCGGTCTCCGGATGCGGTGCGCCGGCGATGAGCGCGACGGAGTTGGGGCTGAGCAGGGTGCCGCCGTCGCCCATGTCCGGGTAGGTCATCGCGATCGGCTCGCCGCGCCCCTGCCGGGCGTAGACATCGTCGGTATCCGTCGAGCCGAGGAGCATCTCGCCCGCCCCCACGCGTCGGGCGACCGTGGCGTTGCCGTCCATGAGCAGGCCGCCCGTGGTCGCATTCAGTTGCTCGAGAAATGCCCGGTACTCCGCCTCGCCCCAAAGCGCATACATGGCCGCAAAGTGGCCGGTGGTCGTGCCGAAGCGAGGGTCCGCGACGGCCAGCTTGCCCTTCCACTTCGGGTCGGCCATGGATCGCCACTTGTCGGGCAAATCGGCGGGCTGGACTTCCTTCGTGTTGTAGCAGAGCACGCCCTGGTACGGAAACTCATAGACTCCCACCTCGCCGGAAAGTCGGAAGGCGGCGAACTGTCCCTGCGCATCGACCAGACCCTGACCCAGGACACCACGGGAACCATGGCCTACCTCCAGTTCGAGGCCGTGGGGGTCGATCGGGTCCGCACGGAGCTGTCCGTCAGCTACGTGGACCACAACACCCTCCAGACGGGGTTCGAGAACGCCGACGACCACGCCTACCTCCAGGACGTGGCCGCCAAGTACGGGATCCGCTTCTCCCGCCCGGGCAACGGTATCTGCCACCAGGTCCACCTGGAACGCTTCGGGGTCCCCGGCAAGACCCTCCTGGGCTCGGACAGCCACACCCCGACGTCGGGGGGGCTGGGAATGTTGGCCATGGGCGCCGGCGGCCTGGACGTGGCCCTGGCCATGGCGGGGGTACCCTTCTCGATCCCGGATCCCAAGGTGCTGAACGTGGAGCTCCGGGGCCCGCTCTCCCCCTGGGTGGGGGCCAAGGACATCATCCTGGAGCTCCTGCGGCGGCTTACCGTAAAGGGCGGGGTCGGCAGGATCCTGGAATACTCCGGGGACGGGGTCGCCTCCCTCACGGTGCCCGAACGGGGGACCATCGCCAACATGGGCGCCGAACTGGGGGCCACCACCTCGGTCTTCCCCTCCGACGGGGTGACCAAGGCCTTCCTGGAAGCCCAGGGTCGGGGAGGCGACTGGGTTCCCCTGGCCGCGGACCCCGGGGCGGACTACGACGAGAGGGTCGTGATCGACCTGGCGGCCCTGGAACCCCTGATCGCCCTACCCCACATGCCGGACAAGGTGGTCCCCGTCCGGGAGGTCGAGGGCACCCCCGTGGACCAGTGCTTCATCGGGTCCTGTACGAACTCCTCCTACCTGGACCTGGCCCGGGCCGCCGCGGTCCTCCGGGGCCGGAAGGTCGCGGAGCGGACCAGCCTGGTGGTCGCCCCGGGCTCCCGGCAGACCCTGCTGATGATTACAAAGGAAGGGATCCTGGCCGACCTGGTCGGATCCGGGGCCCGGATCCTGGAATGCGCCTGCGGGCCCTGCATCGGCATCGGACAGGCCCCGAGTTCCGGAGGGGTGTCCCTGCGCACCTCGAACCGCAACTTCGAGGGCCGATCGGGCACGAAGGACGCCCGGGTGCACCTGGTCAGCGTGGAGACCGCCGCGGCCTCCGCGGTCCGGGGGGTCATCACGGATCCCCGGAGCCTGGGCCCCGCCCCGGAGGTCCGTCAGCCGGAAACCTTCCTGGTCGACGACTCCCAGGTGGTCCTTCCGCCCGCGAACGGGACGGAGGTGAGGATCCGCCGGGGTCCGAACATCAAGGCCCTCCCGGAGTTCAAGCCCCTGGCGGACTCCCTGGACGGGGAAGTCCTCCTGGCCCTGGGGGACGACATCACCACGGACCACATCCTGCCCGCGGGCAGCAGGATCATGTCCCTGCGGTCCAACCTGCCGGCCATTTCGGAGTATTGTTTCTCCGCCGTGGATCCCTCCTTCCCGGCCCGGGCCCGGGCGGCGGGGGGCGGCTTCATAGTGGCCGGGGAGAACTACGGCCAGGGCTCCAGCCGGGAGCATGCGGCCCTGTCGCCCCTCTTCCTGGGAGTCAAGGCCGTGATCGCGGCCTCCTACGCCCGGATCCACCGGCAGAACCTGGTGAACGCGGGCATCCTGCCCCTGACCTTCGCGGAAAAGGCGGACCGGGAGGTCCTGCGCGCCGGGGACCGTCTCCGGATCGAGGGGCTGCGGGACGCCCTGGAGGGGGAGACCGTACTGGTCCGGAACGAGACGACGGGAAGGACGGTGAAGGCCCGGCACGGCCTGTCCCGCCGGCAGGTCGAAATCCTCCGGGCGGGGGGCGCCCTGAACGCCGCCCGAACTCCGGGGGCGGGGGCGTAGCCGTGTCCTCCGCGTACGGGGACCGGGACGTCCGGGAGATACGGGACGCCCCGGACCTGGCGGAGCGGGAGGCCCTCCTGGCTTCCCGGGGACTCTCCGCGCCCGGCGGGGAGGGCCTTGTCCTGGGCCTCTACGAGGGGGATGCCCTCCGGGCCACGGGCTCCCTGGTGGGGGACGTGATCCAGGGCCTGGCCACGGCCCGGGAGGACGAGGGCGGAGGCTCGGCGGCGGTCCTCGTGACGGCCCTGCTCAAGGCGGCCGCGGCCCGGGGGCTCGGGAGGGTGGCGGTCTTCACAAAGCCCCGGGAGGCGCCGGTCTTCGAGGACCTGGGCTTCCGGCGCCTCGCGATCGCCGAACGACCCGCCTCGGGGCTCGGGGCGGCCCTGTTGGAATGGGGGAGTCCGGGCATCGGGGACTGGAAGACGGACCTGGCCCGCCGCGTCGAAGGAAGGCCCCGGCCGTCCGGAGTCGTCGTGGTGAACTGCAACCCGTTCACCCGGGGGCATCTCGCCCTCCTGGAGTGGGCCGCGAAGCTCTCGGCCTGGATCCACGTCCTGGTGGTGGAGGAGGACCGCTCGCTCTTCCCCTTCCCGGTTCGCCTGGACCTGGTCCGGAAGGGGACCGCCCATATCCGGAACCTCGAAGTGCACCCCGGGGGCCCCTACGTGATCTCCTCCGCCACCTTCCCGACCTACTTCACGCGGCCCCGGCCGGGTTCTTCGGACGATTCCGTCTCGGAACTCCACGCGGCCCTGGACCTGGAGATTTTCCGGACCCACGTGGCCCCGGTCCTCGGGGCCGCCGAGCGCTTCGTGGGCACGGAGCCGTATTGCCCGACCACCTCGACCTACAATAGGCTCATGAAGGAGATCCTGCCGGCTCCCCGGGCGGATTCGGCGCCGGTGGCGGTCCGGGAGATGCCCCGGGTGGAACAGGGCGGCGAGGCGGTGAGCGCCTCCCGGGTCCGGGACCTCATACGGTCCGGGCGGTTGGAGGAGGCGCGGCCCCTGGTTCCGGATACCACCTGGGAGTGGCTCCGGTCCCCCGGGGCGGAGCCGGTCCTGGAGCGGATCCGGACCCGGGATACCCGGCATTAAAGCCCGCGCGGCCGGACTCCGGGACGGCGTTCGCGCGGCGGCACAGATATGGAAGGAAGCGTATGAAAGCGATGAAGGAAGCGATGGCGGGCAGCCTGGAGTCCAGCGACGTCCTGGTGACCATATCGCCCCGGGAGGGCGCGGGCGTCGAGTACACGATCGAGAGCATCGTGATCAAGCAGTACGGCCGGCGGATCCGGTCCGTCACGGAAGAGGTGGCCGCGGCGGCGGGCCTGTCCGGGGCGGCGGTTCGGGTTCAGGACCGGGGAGCTCTCGAGTGCACCCTGCGGGCCCGCCTGGAGACCGCCCTCGAGCGGGCCGCGGCCGGGCCGTGAGCTCCGCGGCCCTGGACGCCCGGGAGGAGCGCTGGGCCCGGAATCTGTCCCGGGCCCGGGCCCTGCCCCCCGGCGGAAGCCTCCTGACCCTGACCCTCCGGCTCCCCGCGGCCCTGCGCCTCGGGGGGGAGTACGACGGGGTCGCGAGGACCCTCCACGGAATCCTGGAATCCGACGTTCGGCGGTCCGGGACGGAGGTCCTGTCCTCGGGGTTCCGGATCACCCCGGACGGCCCCGAAGGCTGGCTGGCCCTGGGATCCGGGGCGGCGGGGGCGAAGGACCGGGCCTTGGTCGTCGAGGAGGGCCATCCTTGGGGTGAACTGGCGGACATCGACGTTCTGGACGCGGAGGGCCGGACGATCGGCCGGGCGGACCGGGGCCGTCCGCCTCGGACCTGCCTGGTCTGCGGGGGCCCCGGGGCGGTCTGCGCCGCCGGGGCCGTGCACGGCGCGCCGGAGATCCGCGCCGCCGCGGAGGCCATCCTCGCCCGTCCGGCTCCGGCCGACTCCTCGAGGATCGCCCGGATCGCCCTTCAGGCCGTCCTGGAGGAGGTCTCCGTGGACCCCAAGCCCGGCCTCGTGACGCCCTCCTCCCGGGGTTCCCACGGCGACATGGACTACTTCACCTTCCTGGCCGGGGCGGCGGCCCTGGCCCCCTGGTTCTTGGAGGCGGCGACCTGGGGCGCGGCGCTGGCCCGATTCGATTCCTTCGGGAGCCCCGGGGCGCGGATCCGGTTGGACGAGCTCCGGGATGCAGGCCGGCAAGCCGAGAAGTCCATGTTCAGGGCGACCGGGGGGGTGAACACCCACAAGGGCCTCGTGTTCTCCCTGGGAGCCCTGTGCGCCGCGGCCGGGTACCTGACGGCCCGGGGCCGGGCGGCGACCCCGGAGGCCTGCTGCGAAACCGCGGGGGCTCTGGCGCGGGACGTCACGGGCGCCGACTTCGAGAAAGCCGCGGCCCGGCCCGA
>CALMRC010000185.1 GCA_937873275.1 uncultured Spirochaetota bacterium | reverse complement strand
CTTGGCCTTCTCGGCGGGGGGAACGGAGTCCTCCAGGTCCAGCGTGATGATGTCCGCCGGGACCTCCGGTGATTTAGCGACGAATTTCTCGTTGTTGCCGGGAACATAGAATACCGATCTCATGACTGCCATACTCGTTTCTCCTTTCATGATGCCATGTTGGGGGGACAGAGTGGAAATCTGTCCCCATGGGTTGAAATATCTCCCTGGGTTATTTTACCCGCAGTTTCCCCTGCCCCCTGAGCTCCTTCAGTTTTCCCGGGATCTCGTTGGGGTTGTCTACCACGATGATGCCCGCCTCCTTGAGCCGGGTGATCTTATCCTGAGTGGATCCGCTGCCGCGTTCGACGATTGCGCTGGCGTGGGAGAACTTCATCCCCGCCGGGGCCCAGGCGCCGGACACATAGATGATGATCGGCTTGGTGAACTTGCCCGACTTCACCAGCTGGGCCGCCTCCTCCTCATGGGAGCCGCCCATCTCGCCGAAGATCGCCATCACGTCCGTGTCGGGGTCTTCCTGGAAGAGCGGCAGGACATCCGAGAAGGACATCCCGGTCACCGGCTCGGTGCCCACGTGCAGCACCGTGCTGATCCCGAAACCCGCTTGGCTGATCACGTAGGGAAGCGTTCCCGACTGCCCGCCGCTGCGGGAGATGACCCCCACATGACCCGGACGGAAATGCTTGTTGGCGAACTCCACCGAACCGCCCAGCCATCCCAGGACGCCGATCCCCGGGGTGTTCACGCCGATAGAACCCGGCCCCAGGAGCATGGCGCCCTTTGTCTTGGCGTAGGCCACCATCTCCAGGATGTCGTACAGGGGCACCCGTTCGACCGGCATGACGAGCCACTTGATGTCGGAGTCGAGTGCCTCGAACACGGCGTCCTTCAGCCCCGTGCCGGGAATGAAGGTCACCGAGACATCGAAGAGCCCGTGGTTCTTCACCGCATCCTTCACCGTATTGTACACGGGGATACCGTCCACTTCCTCGCCGCCGCGGCCGGGGGTGACGCCGGCGACGACGTTGGTACCCATGCGGCGCATGAACTTGGCGCGCATCGATCCTTCCCGGCCCGTTATCCCCTGAACTACCACTTTTGTAGACTTTGTCAGCAAGATAGCCATATTTTCACCACCTTTTCTGGTTAGGATATTCCAATCTTCTTCCGGTACTCCTCCAGCCCCGGGATGGGGGCCTCGATCGTGATCGCCTTGTTGCCCCGGAAGAAGCACTCATACTCGCAGGCCAGGCACTCGGTTCCGAGCCGCTTGGGATCCCCCTCCACGACGGGGTACTCGCCGTCCTTCAGGACCAGCATTCCCCGGGCATAGGTCTTGCAGGCCGCGATACAGGCCTTGGACTTGCACGTCTTGCACTTGCTCTCATCGACTATGACCTTGATTGTCTGTTCCTGAAACTCCTGCATGGGGCAGCCTCCTTTACCCTTTTCGTTCCTTCTTGTATTCGAGAACCATCTCCTTCATCTCCGCGGCGAGCCCAACCGTGTCATAGACCCGTTCGCCGCCGTAGATCCGGATCCGGGCGTTGAGATCCTTCGTCCCTTCCCTGAGGATTTCCAGGGACTCCTTCTCCTTGTTTCCGGCCAGGAGGAGCATCACGGGGAAACCGGGGCGCTTGGGGAGTTCCTCCCGGAGCGCCTTGACAACGCCGTGGGCGTGGTGCCACTGCTCCTGGTTGGCCGCCATGAATCCGCCCAGCATGTAACCGTCGATCCCCGGCTGGGAGAAGACGAGCTTCGCGGCCCGATAGACCTTGGAGGCGGGCGGATTGCCGCTCGTATCGGCAAAGTCGGGCACCCGGAGCCCCTGCTTGTTCAGGCCGTCGACGCCCAGCATCGCGCCGCCTCCGCCCATGCCGTGATAGCCGATCGTTCCGTAGACCTCACCCTTGATCTGATTGTCCATCTCGGCAAAATAGCAGGTCCCGCGCAGGTCCTTCTCTTCCACCCACCAGGCAATCTTGTCCAGTTCCGTGGGCGGGGTCGCAGACTCGCGCGCCACTTCGATCCCGAGTTCAGGATGGCGGATGACCGCGGAGTCGTCGATCGACAGGCGGCAGTCGCTGGCCAGGACCTTCCCGTCCTTGGTCACGACCATGGGGTTGATCTCGATCAGGCGACAGCCGAAATTCTTGAAGGTTTCGTACAGGCCGACGAGCAGCCGGGCGACCTGGACGATATGGCTGCTGGGGATCG
>CALMRC010000184.1 GCA_937873275.1 uncultured Spirochaetota bacterium | reverse complement strand
TGAACGAGAACGCCAAGAGCCTGGGCGAGCTGTCCCGGATGGTCTCGGACCTGTCGGAGCGGACGACATCGGGAAAGGAGGGGACCGGCGTCGGGACCTGGGGGAACACGGCCGTTCGACCGGCGGCCGCGTCCCGGCGGGGCGCCCCTTTGACCGCCGGCCCGGCAGGCTTTACACTATCGCCATGGTCCGGGCCGGCGCGGTATTCATACTCCTCGCCCTGCTGATCCTCCCCCGTCCCGCGGCCCCCCAGGGCGCTCCGAAGGAGGTCGTCCTCCTCCATTCCTACCAGAACGACTACGAGTGGACCCGCCTGATCAACCAGGGGATCAACGAGGAGCTCGAGGACGCCCGGGACCTTTCCTGCCAGATCAAGTCCGAGTTCCTGGACGCCAAGCGCTCGTGGGACGCCGGACGTGCGGAGGTCTTCGCGGAATACCTCCGGAGGCGATACGCGGGGTATCCCCCGGACCTGGTCGTCGTGTCGGACAACGACGCCTTCGAGTTCATGCTCCGGTACGGGGAGGAAACCTTCGGCCCGGTGCCCTGGATCTTCACGGGGGTGAACGACTTCTCCTATTCCTCCATCGCCCGGCTGGCGGGCCGGGTGACGGGGGTTGTGGAGCGCATCGACTATGCGGCCACCCTCGAACTGATCCTGGAGCTCTTCCCGGGCACCCGGGAGGTCAAGGTCCTGTCCGACCGGACCACCACGGGACCCAAGACCCTGCACGAGCTCCTCATCGCAGCCGAAGCCATGGGCTTCCGCCTTCCCGTCACCTCCTTCCCGGACGTCCCCTTCCGGGAGGTGCTTCGGACCGCGGTCCGTCTTCCGGAGACCACGGCGGTCCTCCTTTTGGCCTATTCCCGGGACGGGGCCGGGGAGATCTGGTCCGCCCGGGACGTCGCGTCCCGGTTGAGCTCCGCCGCTTCCGGACCGGTCTTCGGGATCTGGGATTTCTTCCTGGGTCACGGCATCGTGGGGGGCGCCCTGACATCCGGACTGGCCCAGGGCCGGGAGGCCGGCCGCATGGCCCTGCGGGTCCTGCGGGGGGAGAGCCCCGGGGACATCCCAGTGAGCGACGTCCCCTCTCCCCCGGTGGTCCTGGACTGGCGCCAGCTCAAACGGTTCCGGATTTCCGCGGGCCGTCTGCCCGCCGGCGCCCGGCTCGAGCACAGACCCCCGGCCCTGCACGAGCGGGATCCCGCGGCCTTCTGGATCGTGGTCGGCCTGGGGGCCGCGGCCCTGGCCCTCGCCGGATCCCTGGGCGTCATCGGGGTTGCCTACCGGAAGGTGCGCCAGAGCGAGGACCGCCTTGCCGCCTCCCTCCGGGAGAAGGAGACCCTCCTGCGAGAGGTCCACCACCGGGTCAAGAACAACTTCCAGGTGACCGCCAGCCTCCTGAGCCTCCAGGCCGGCTGCGTGGAGGACGAGCGGGCCCGGGCGGCCCTCCAGGACAGCGAGAACCGGATCCGGAGCATGGCCCTGGTTCACGCAGAGGTCTACGAGGAGCGGAACCTGGCGGACATCGACCTCGCGGACTACGCCCGATCCCTGGCGGGCAGCCTCATCTCCTCCTACGCGGAGACCGCGGGGGCGTCCCGGTTCCTCGTCACCGGGGAGCCCTTCTCCCTGGGGATGGACCGGGCGATCCCCCTCGGGCTCGTCCTGAACGAGCTCATCACGAACTCCCTGAAGTACGCCCTCCGGGACCGGGGAGGGTGCTCCATGGAGCTCGGGATTGGGGGGGACGGCGAGGGCGGACGGGTCCTGACGTATTCCGATGACGGCCCCGGCCTACCCGCGGACGTGTCCCTGGAACACCCCAGGACCCTGGGTCTCCAGCTGGTCACCCTCCTGGCCCAGCAGGCCGGGGGCCGGATCGAGCGGGATCCGGAGCGTCCGGCGGGCTGGGTGATCCGGCTGGGACCGGGGACGGAAGGCGGATCGAATCCCTAGTCCGGGACCTCCTCTCCGGCGGCGGAATCCTGTA
>CALMRC010000183.1 GCA_937873275.1 uncultured Spirochaetota bacterium | reverse complement strand
CCGTTTCCTGGGCCGGCTGCTCGGCCGGATCTACAAGCTGGACACCGCGGCCCCTCGGCCGGCCGAGGGGGGATCCTACGCCCTTCCCCGGGAGGCAGGGGACCCCGGGGGGGGAACCTTGACGGACATCTTCGTCGCCGTGCTCGGGGGGATCGCGGCGCTGGCGGCCGCGGGTCTGGCGGCCGCGGTCGTCATCCGGATCGCCCGGAGGCTGGCATCCCCGTCGGCGAGGAGGCACCGCCCCCTGGACCTCTCCGGTTTGTTCCTCCGGGTAGCGGCCGCCCTGAGGAGACTCCGGGACCGGTTCGGTCGGCTTCGGACCTCCCGCCCGGGGCGTACCTCCGGGGAAGCCCTCCGCACCTACGCCCGGTTCCTCTCGGTCGGCCGGTCCGTCGGCCTTCCCCGGTCCTCGGACGAGACCCCCCGGGAATACGCCCGGCGCCTGGCCGCCGCCTTTCCCCGGGGCGCCCGGGAGGCGCCCTTCGCGGTCGAAGTCCTGGAACGGGAAGTCTACGGGGAAAAGCCCCGGGCCCCGGGAACGGAGCGGCGGCTGTCGGAGATCCGCCGGGGGACGAGACTCGTCGCCTTCCTAGGGGAAAAGCTGGGGCGCCGGGGCCCGCCGGTCATCCCTCCCCCGGAAATCTCACCGTAAACGCGGCCCCGCCCTCGGACGACGCCTCGAAGGATCCTCCGACCTGCCGGGCCAGCATGTCCACCAGGACGAGGCCGAGTCCCCCGGAGGCGCCCGGGGCGAAGCCCTCCGGCAGGCCCACACCGTCGTCCCGGACCCGGAGGATCGCCGTCGGCCCCTCCGCCCGAAGGGACACCCGGACCGACCCGGTCCGCCCGCCGGGGAAGGCGTGCTTGAGGCTGTCCGCGGCCAGCTCGTTGGCGATGATGCCCAGGGGTACCGCCCGGCGGGCGTCGATCCGGATCTCCTCCAGGTCAAGCTCCAGGAGGATACCGCGGTCCCGGGCGGCCTGCCCGGAGAAAAGGGCCTCCACCACGGCTTTCAGGTAGAGATCGAGGTCCACCCGGTCGGTCTCCCCGGTCCGGAAGAGCTGTTCGTACAGCGAAGCGATGGCGGAGATACGGCCTTCCAGGGCTTCCAGGACCGCCGCGCACCGGGCATCCTCCGCCCGGGTGGATTCCAGGCTGACGAGACTCGCGATGACGGAAATGCTGTTCTTGATCCGGTGTTGGAGCTCCTTGAACAGGACCTCCTTCCCCCGGAGGGCCCGTTCCAGGTCCGCCTCGGTTTTCTGCTGCTCCAGGAGTAGGAGCCCCAGGCTCCACCCGATCAGGCCCACGTGGGAGACGATATAGGTCGCCAGGTTCATGGCCGTGGGGGAGAAGATGGAGGGCGGGGACAGGAATGCCGAGACGGCGGCCCGGGCCGCGAAGAAGAGGGCCAGGGTCAGGAAGGTCCCGGCCAGGAAGAGGGTGAGGGGGCCCTTCCTCCATGCCTTGGAAACCAGGATCAGGACCGCGGCCTCGACGTAGAAGGCGGCGATCGCGAGGGAGAAAAGGAGTATCCGGGCCCGCGTCGAGGGCAGGACGAAGGTGAGAAGGATCGCCGCGGAGCTGTAGACGAGCCAGGAGATCCCGTAACGGGGCAGGGCCGGCCTCAGTCCCGCCAGCCCCCGTATTCCGACCAGAATGAGCAACTGACCCAGGATGATGGAGGAATTGGCGAAGGCCACGCTGAACCAGGGATGGGCGATCCCCTGGGTCGCGAGACCGAGCAGTCCCAGGACGAAGGCCGCGGTGCCGGCTCCCCAATATCGGGAAGGCCTACCCGCCCCTCCCGGGATTCCCCGGAGGAAGCCGGCGGCGAAGAAGAGCATGCTGCATTCCGCGCCGCTGATCAGCATCAGCAGGGCGATGGTTCTGGGATCCATCCGGCCGCACCCCCTGGTCGGGTTCTCCGGACAGTATACAGCACCCCCTAGAAGGATCAACCTGTATTTATCTCAAAAACCTCTTTTTTTGTAGGCCGGCAAGGTTTTCGTTGACAGATCCCGGAAACCATGGTACCTGCTAATAATGGTCATGTCATTAATATGACCAATATACCCCCGCACAGAGGAGGCTCTCCGTGACCCAAGAGAAGGCCCAGAGGAAATCGCTCATGATCCGATTCCTCGACGGAGTGGAGAAGGTCGGCAACAAACTGCCCCACCCGTTCATCATGTTCGTGGCCCTGGCCGTGGGCGTCATCGTCCTGTCGGCGATCTTCGCGGCCCTCAAGCTCGAGGTCCCGCACCCGACAAACGGCAAGATGGTGGTCATCAAGAGCCTTCTTTCGAAGGACGGCATCCTGTACATGTTCAAGGACCTGATCAAGAATTTCGTCGGCTTCGCGCCCCTGGGGCTCGTGCTGACCATGATGCTGGGCATCGGACTTGCCGAGCAGGTCGGTCTGATGAACACCATCATGAAGCGGTTCATCATGGGGGCTCCCAAGCAGCTGCTCGTGTGGATCATTTTCCTGGTCGGGATCTGCGGGAACATCGCCTCCGACGCCGCGGCCATCATCATCCCGCCCCTGGCGGGGGCCATCTTCTACGCGGCCAAGCGGAACCCCCTGGTGGGCATCGCGATCGGATACTCCGCGGCCCTGGCGGGTTTCACCGCCAACCTCCTGATCGTCGGGACGGATGCCCTCCTGGCGGGCATCACCCAGGAGGCGGCCAAGATCATCGACGTCAACGCCTCGGTCTCCCCGGCGGTCAACTACTTCTTCATGATCGTGTCCACCTTCATCATGACCGCGGTGGGCGTCTGGACCACGTCCTTCGTGGAGAAGAAGGCCGGCCCCTTCAAGACCAAGGAAGGGTTCGCGGTCCAGGAACTTACCATGGAAGTCTCGGAGGTCGAGAAGAAAGGCCTCCGGAACGTGGGAATCGCGACCCTCCTGTACTGGGGCGGCGTCATCGCGGTGCTCTGGCCCAAGACCTCCATCTTCCGGAACGCCAAGGGAGGCCTCGTGCCCTCCCCCTTCCTGGACAGCATCATCGCCTTCATCTTCCTGTGGTTCGTGCTGATCGGCATCGTCCACGGCCGCACCACCGGGGCCATCAAGAAGGGCGGGGACGTGGCCAAGCACATGGGGAATGCCATGAAGGACATGGCGGGCTACATCGTCCTGGTGTTCGTCATCTCCCAGTTCGTCAGCTACTTCAACTGGACCAACATGGGCCTCGTGCTGGCCGTGACCCTGGGCAACCTGCTCAAGGCCTGGAACTTCACGGGCATCCTCCTGGTCATCGGGGTCATCCTGTTCACCACCTTCGTGAATCTCTTCATCGGCTCGGGCTCCGCGAAATGGGCCCTCCTGGCCCCGGTCTTCGTGCCCATGTTCATGCTCCTCGGATACAGCCCGGCCTTCGCCCAGGTGGTGTACCGGATCGGCGACTCGATGACGAACAACATCACGCCCCTCATGCCGTACTTCCCGGTCCTGCTGGGCTTCATGCGCCGGTACGACGAGGACATCGGCATGGGCTCGGTCATGTCCATGACCCTGCCGTTCAGCATCACCTTCGGCCTGGCCTGGATCCTACAGATCATCGCCTGGATGCTGCTGAACCTGCCCCTGGGCCCCGGGGCCTTCATCCGCCTATAATTCCCACAAGGGCGGGTCCGCGCCATCGGGCGCGGACCCGCCCGTTCGCCGGGCGCGCCGACTTCCCGGTCGCCCGGCCGATCCCACCCCCACCC
>CALMRC010000182.1 GCA_937873275.1 uncultured Spirochaetota bacterium | reverse complement strand
TCGCTCATCTTGACGTCGTAGCCCGCCTCCATGAGGCCCGTGGTCAGGAGCTTGGCGGCCAGGATGGTGCCCTGTCCGCCCACGCCCACCAGAAGGATGCTCTTCACCATGACGGCCTCCCTTACTCCCGGACGATCGCGGACTTGGGGCAGATCTGCGCGCAGACGCCGCAGCCGACGCATTGATCCGGGTCGATCCCGGACTTCTTTCCGGCGAAGTCAAAGGCGATCGCGGGGCAGCCGCTCCGCAGGCAGGCCTTGCAGCCGATGCACAGATCCCGGTCGACCCGGTAGCGGGACTGGAAGGCGCCTTTGAACTCCGCCTTGTCCTCGGGGCTGAAGCGCTTGAGGGCGCAGGGCCAGCGGGTGACGATCACCGAGGGTTCGTCCAGGGCCAGGGCCCAGTCCAGGGTCTCCTTGACTAGCTTGAGGTCGTTGGGATCGATGGTCCGCACCCGGGTGATTCCGCAGGCCCGCGCCAGGGCCTCGAAGTCCAGATCCGGGGCCCGGTCCCCGCCCAGGGTGTAGCCGGAGCCCGGGTTCTGCTGGTGCCCGGTCATGCCGGTGATCCGGTTGTCCAGGATCACGTTGACCGTCCGGCTCCGATTGTAGCCCACCATCAGGAGGGAGTTGATCCCGGTGTGGAAGAAGGTGGAGTCCCCCAGGACGGAGACCACCCGGCGGGGCTTCTCGTCCTTGCGCATGTCGAAGACCTGCTGGGCCCCGTGCCCGGCGCTGATGCTGGCGCCCATGCAGACGCAGGTGTCCATGGCGTTGTAGGGCTCCGCGAAGCCCAGGGTGTAGCAGCCGATGTCGCCGGACACCATCACGTTCCGCCGGCGCCCGAGCTCGTAGAAGAAGCCCCGGTGGGGACAGCCCGCGCAGAGGGTGGGGGGCCGGGCCACGACCTTGGCCGGATCCGCCTCCGGGGCGTCGAAGCAGGACCCGGACACGGACCTCCGGATGATGTCCGAGGTGAGCTCCCCGCAGAAGGGGAAGAGGTTCTTGCCCTGGCAGTCGAAGCCCAGCAACCGTACCTGGGTCTCGATGATCGGGTCGTTCTCCTCGATCACGTAGATCTTCTTCACGGACCCGCAGAAGTCCCGGATCTTCCGGACCGGCATGGGGTTCGTGAAGCCCAGCTTGAGGTAGGACGCGTCCGCGCCGAAGACCTCCTTGGCGAAGAAGAAGGCGGTCCCCGAGGCGATGACCCCGACTTCGGATCCGTTGTCCTCGACGTAGTTGAGGGGGCTGGCCTCGGCGTAGTCCGCCAGACGCCGCATCCGGTCCTCCACCACCAGACGGCGGGCCCGGGCGTGGGCCGGGACGGAGACGTACTTGGCCGCGTCCTTGCGGTACTCCCGGATCCCGACCTCCTCGCGGTCCCCGCACTCCACGATGCCCTTGGAGTGGCTGGTCCGGGTGGTCAGGCGCACCAGGACGGGGACGTCGTAGTCCTCGCTGACCTTGAAGGCCTCCTTGACCATGTCCCGGCATTCCTGGCTGTCCCCGGGTTCGAAGAGGGGGACCTTGGCGAAGGGGGCGTAGTTGCGGTTGTCCTGCTCGTTCTGGGAGGAGTGCTGGCCGGGCTCGTCCGCGGTGATCACCACGAAACCGCCGTTGGTGCCCGTGTAGGCCATGCTGAACAGGGGGTCCGCGGCCACGTTGAGGCCCACGTGCTTCATGGCCGCCAGGGACCGGGCCCCCGCGAAGGCGGCGCCCATGGCCGACTCGAAGGCCACCTTCTCGTTGACCCCCCACTCGGCCTTGATGTCGCCCTTGTATTCCGCGATGGTCTCCAGGATCTCCGTGCTGGGGGTCCCGGGATAGGCGGACGCGTACTTCGCGCCGGCCTCCCAGGCCCCCCGGGCCACGGCCTCGTTGCCGGTCATCAGCTTCTTCATGTAGCCTCCCATGCTCTCGAGGTTTCGCGGCGCGGCTCAGGGAGCCGGGGACATCGCGATCAGGCTGGCCAGGGCGATGGAGTGGAGCTTCCCCTCCGCCGTCTCGGACCGGGACGTCAGGACGATGGGGCAGGCCGCTCCCAGGACGAGGCCCGCCATCTTGGCCTTCGCGTAATAGACCAGGGCCTTGCCCAGGAGGTTGCCCGCCTCGATGTTGGGGACCAGGAAGAGATCCGCGTCCCCGGAGATCTCGCTCCGGATCTTCTTGTGCTCCGCCGCCTTCCGGCTCACGGCCACGTCCAGGGCGATGGGGCCCTCCAGGATGCCCGCGGGGATCTCCCCCCGGGCCCGCATCTCGACCAGGGCCCGGGCGTCCGTGGTGGAGGGCATCTTGGGGTTCACCTGCTCGTTGGCGGACAGGAGGGCGACCTTGGGCTCCCGGATCCCGACCCGGGCCAGGGCTCCGAGGGCGTTCAGGAGGATGGCCTTCTTCTCCTCCAGGCCCGGGGCGATGTTGATCCCCCCGTCGGTGTGGAACATCAGCTTGGACAGGCCCGGGACCTCGAAGGCCGCCAGGTGTGAAAGGAGGGAACCCTTGCGGAGCCCCGAATCGGGATCCAGGACCGCCCGCAGGAAGTCGCTGGTGTTCACCAGGCCCTTCATGAGGGCGTCCGCCCGGCCTTCCCGGACCAGGGTCGCGGCGGTGCGCGCCGCCTGGGCCTCCTCCGGCTCGTGGACGATGTCCAGGGAGCCGACCCCGGCCTTGGCCGCGATGTCCTCGATCCGGCCTTGGTCCCCGACCAGGACCGCGTCCGCGATGCCCGCGTCCCGGGCCGCCCAGACGGCGCGCAGGACGTCCTCGTCCTGGGCCGCGGCCACGCTGATGCGCACCTTCCCGAGCTTCCGGCAGATGGCGAGTATATCGGAAAAGTTCCCGAAGGCGTCCTGTGCCACGGTGTGTCCCCCCGGGGCAAGGATATACCCGTTTTTCCGGGGACGCTATGGTATTCCGAAGCACTTTTCCTGTACTGTATTCCATATTGCAGGTGGAAAGGTCGGTTTGCCTGCAAAACGGAGGTTATCATGGACGCCCTGGACGTACGCCTTCTGGACCTTCTCCAGCAGGACGCCCGGATGAGGATCAGCGAGCTCTCCAAGCGCCTGAACCTGAGCCGGCCCAGCGTCTCGGAGCGGATGACCCGGCTCCAGGACGCGGGGATCATCGAAGGCTACTCCGCCCGGATCTCCCTCAAGGCCATAGGCCGGGACACCATGCTTCTGATCCGGCTTTCGTCCCTCAAGGTCTCCCCCCGCATCTTCGAGGCCAAGATCGAGGCGGACCAGGACATCCTGGAGTGCCACCGTGTCACCGGGGAGGTGGACTACCTCATCAAGGCCGCGGTCAGCAACATGGACGAGATGCGGCACCTCATAGACCGGCTCATGCCCTTCGGGGACGTCTCCACCTCCATCGTGATCCTCTCGCCCATAGCCCACCGTCGCATCCTTCCCAGGGCCGCGGAAGGGCGGCCTGTGGAGTAGGGACGGGGAGCGGGGACGGAGGCTACCGCGAGATCGGCACCTCCACCGCGGCGTACCGGGCGTGGAGGGAGCTGAAGTCGTCCCGCCGGCCGTAGGCCAGGATGAGCTTGAGGCTGGAGCCGACGGCATGGGGCGCCGCGGGAAGGGCGAACTCCAGGACCGTCTTCCCGGCGATCTCCCGAACCGCCCGGGCCGTCAGCATCCGGGTCGGGTTGGGGGTATGTCTGCGGCCCGAGCCCGTCTCCTCGCTCACCGCCGCCGTGCCCGCGGCGTCGTAGCCCAGGATCATGAAGGCCCCGTCCATCCGGAGGGAACCCAGGCCGACCGCCGCCCAGCCCGTCGTGGGGGCTTCCAGGGCGGCGTAGAGGGTCCCTCCGTCGGCGGACAGGGAGAGGTGGAGCGTCATGTCCTTCTGGACGGAGGTGTAGGAGTACTCCCCGGGGCTCACGGTCCCGTCCGCCGCCGGGGTCTTCGGCGAGGGCGCCAGGCCTTGAGCGGCCAGGGGCGACGCCGCGGCCAGGACCGCGGCCGCGAAGGCCGCGAGGTTCCGGATCCTTCTTCGATTCATGCCGTTCCTCCTTCCTTCGGGGCTTTCCTCTCCGTCCCCCCGCGTCCGGTCAGCCGGTATCGGGCGTACATCCCCTGGGACAGGACGAACCAGAAGACCAGCCAGGAGACTCCGATCGGATTCATGCCGAAGTCCCCGGTGGACGCCAGCAAGGCGTGGATCAGGACCAGCCAGGCCACCAGCACGAAGGCGTTGTGCAGGTCGCGGGCCCTCTTGTAGGTCATCCCCGTACGCTCGGTGAACTTCTTCTTGAAGGCCGCCAGGAAGCCAATCCGGGACAGGACCGTGTTGGCCATGATCACCGCCGCGAAGGCGGCCAGGACCAGGAGGATCGTGAAGGCCCCGATGCCCAATAGGGCCCGGAGGCTGGTGGTCCCGAATCCGACGGCCTTCTTCAGGGTGAAGTGCGCAGCGACGATCAGGATGAGGGCAGCGGGGGCCGTGCGGTGCAGGGCCAGGAGGCCCTTGGCGCCCAGGGCCTTGACCGCGAAGCCCGGCTTGGAGGCCAGGATGAACTGGTCGCAGAGCAGGACGAAGGCGGAAACCCCCAGGAGCACCGAGGCGGTGTAGCCGTCCAGGTAGGCCCCGACGGAACGGTAATAGAAGTACAAGGGGATCGCGAAACTGGCCAGGTAGGCCAGATAGAACGCCAGCTTCTTCATCGGAGCTCCTCGCCTCGAAGAGATATACCAATAATCGTTATTATATGACCTCCGGGTCAAGGTTGGCCTAGACAGGCACCGGTTATCGCCGCACCGAAATTGCCAGACCCGCCTTTAGGCACTATAGTGGAAGAGCGGGCTCCGTTAGACCGGCGTCCCGCGACACGACCATCCAAGCCTCGGGAGGAACGCCATGAAAGGAAACGAAAAACTCCTTGCCGCCCTGAACGGGTTACTGGCGGACGAACTCACCGCCATCAACCAATACATGGTCCATTCGGAGATGTGCGACGACTGGGGCTACGAGAAGCTCCACAAGCACTTCGAGAAGCGGGCCATCGACGAGATGAAGCACGCCGAGAAGCTCATCGGCCGTATCCTATTCCTGGAGGGCATACCGATCGTTTCCTCCTTGAACAAGATCTCCATCGGAGCCACGGTCCCGAAGCAGCTGGACAACGATCACGCCGCGGAGCTGGGCGCCATCAAGGCCTACAACGAGGCCATCGTCCTGGCCGGGGAGGTCAAGGACTACGCGACCCGGGATGTTCTCCAGTCGATCCT
Organism: uncultured Spirochaetota bacterium; assembly: GCA_937873275.1. Taxonomy (GTDB): domain Bacteria; phylum Spirochaetota; class Spirochaetia; order Treponematales; family UBA12059; genus JAAYUR01. Next base: position 14,017 of record CALMRC010000182.1, on the reverse strand, counting down.
GAACGACGAGGACGCCCACATGGACGGCATCGAGGCCCTGCAGAGCAAGATCGAGCAGATGACCCTCCAGGTCTTCCTCACGACCCAGGTCGGGGAATGAGCGAGCATTTCGGCAAGGCCCCGGCCGGGGAGGATCGCGCCGGTCGGCTCAAGGTCATCATCGGGAGGCTGGCCGCCGGGGCTTCGCCGGGGGAGGTCAAGAAGGAATTCCACGACCTCATCCGGGGCGCGGACGCCGCGGAGGTCGCCTCCCTGGAGCAGTCCCTGATCGAGGGAGGGATGCCCGTCGAGGAGGTCCAGCGGCTCTGCGAGGTGCACGCGGACGTCTTCAAGGCGGGTCTGGAACGGGGCGAGCGGGCGGAGCGCATGCCCGGTCACCCGGTGCATACCTACCGGGCGGAGAACACCGAGGCCCGGAAGCGGGCCCGGGCCCTCTTCCTGGCCGCCCTGGCCGGCGGCCTTCCGGCGCTGAAGGCCGCGGCCGCGGGTCTCCGTCCGATCATCGTCCATTACGAGCGAAAGGAGAACCAGCTCTTCCCCTTCCTGGAGCGGACCGGGTTCACGGGCCCTTCGAAGGTCATGTGGGGCAAGCACGACGAGATCCGCGCCGCCTTCCGGGACCTGGACGCGGCCCTGACGGCCGGGGATGCCCGGTCGGCGCGGGCAAGGGCCCGGGACCTCGTACGACGGGTTCGTATGATGATCTTCATGGAGGAGCGGATCCTCCTTCCCAACGCCCTGAAGCGCCTTTCCGAGCGGGACTGGGCCGAGGTGCGCCGGGGGGAGGACGCCATCGGCTTCGCCTGGGTCAAGCCCGGCGCCCGGTGGGATCCCGCCCTGGCGGTGCAGGCGGCCGGGGGCGGCGCGTACTCGAATTTCGACGCGGCCCTGAGAACCGCCGCGGAAGCAGCGGCCGCGAAGGCCGGCTCGGAAACCTCCGAGCCCGATAAGCCGGGCGGCGGCGCCATCGCCCTCTCCACGGGATCCCTGCCTCCGGACATATTGGACCGGATCCTTAAGAGCCTGCCCGTCGACGTCTCCTTCGTGGACGCGGACGACAAGGTGATGTACTACTCGGATTCACCCCATCGGGTCTTCCCCCGGAGCCCGGGGATCATCGGCCGTTCGGTCCAGAATTGCCACCCCCACAAGAGCGTCGCGGTGGTGGAGAAAATTCTGGAATCCTTCAAGCGCAAGGAGAAGGACAAGGCGGATTTCTGGATCGAGATGGGCGGCCGTTTCATCGTGATCTCCTACAAGCCCATCTACGACGACGCCGGGACGTACCTGGGCACCCTGGAGATGAGCTGGGACGCCACGGAGGTCCGGGGCCTCACGGGGCAGAGGAGACTGTTGGACTGGTAGGCGTCTTTCGCACGGCCTTCGGCCGTGCGAAAGACGGCAGCGAAGCTATCGCTTCGCCGATTCACACGAACCCTTCGTGTGCGGCGTAGCCGCCCCGCTCGCGGCAACGAATCCGCGTCATCCCTGACGGTTCAGAATCGCGCAGCGATTCTGTCCCACAATCAAGCGCCCATCCCTGGGCGCGGATGGTGCTTCGTCGAAATTCAGGAACCTTCGGTCAGCTTTGCTGACCGAATCGCGGCACGGAAGCTCTTCGAGCCTCAGCGACCCGTAGGGGTGCCCGATGGACCCCTTTGGATCATGGGAATCTTTCCTGGTATAAAAAGTATAAAAGTACCACAATACCCTATTGACAGAATTCAGGCACGGTAGTACCATTTTGTCAGGAACACGAGGCCGCCGCTCGGGCAGACAATCAGGCCGGCGGCCACAAGGAGCCATAGATGAAGAAGCGGATGAACGCCACGGTGTCCTGGGTCGGCAAGGTGGACTGGGAGCTCACGAAGTTCCACGGGGACGAGTACTCCACCCACAAGGGCTCGACGTACAACAGCTACGTGATCGAGGAGGGGAAAACCGTCCTCATCGACACGGTCTGGAAGCCCTTCGCCAAGGAATTCGTGGACAACCTGGAAGCCGAGGGGATTCTGGGCAAACTGGACGCGGTGATCGCACAGCACGCGGAGATCGACCACTCCGGGGCCCTGCCGGAGCTCCTGCGCCGCCGTCCGGACCTGCCCGTGTACTGCACGGCCAACGGCATCAAGTCCCTGAAGGGCCACTACCACCAGGACTGGGACTTCCACCCGGTCAAGACCGGGGACGAGTTCGACCTGGGGAACGGCAAGAAGCTCGTCTTCGTGGAAGCCCCCATGCTCCACTGGCCGGACAGCATGTTCTCCTACATGACCGGGGACGCCATCCTCTTCTCCAACGACGCCTTCGGCCAGCACCTGGCCACCGAGCGCCTCTACAACGACCTGGTGGACCAGGACGAGCTCTACGACGAATGCGTCAAGTACTACGCGAACATCCTGACCCCCTTCTCGGCCCTGGTGAAGGCCAAGATCGAGCAGGTCCTGTCCCTCAAGCTGCCGGTGAACATGATAGCCACCAGCCACGGGGTGATCTGGCGGAAGGATCCCACCCAGATCGTTCTCAAGTACATGGAGTGGTGCCAGGATTACAAGGAGGACCGGATCACCATCCTCTACGACACCATGTGGGAGGGAACCCGGGCCTTGGCGGACGAGATGGCCCGGGCCATCCAGGAGGCCTCGCCCTCCACGACCGTGGTCTCCCACTGCCTGTCCAAGTTCGACAAGAACGACGCCCTCACGGACGTCTTCCGCTCCAAGGCCATCCTCGTCGGCTCTCCCACCATCGGGAAGGGCATCCTGACCGCCGTGGCGGGAACTCTCGAGGAGATCAAGGGCCTGCGGTTCAAGGGCAAGAAGGCGGCCGCCTTCGGGTGCTACGGCTGGTCCGGGGAGTCCGTTAAGATCATCGGAGACGCCCTCCGGGAATCCGGCTTCGAAGTGGTCGACGAGGGGATCCGGGCCCTGTGGAATCCCGACACGGACGCCTTGAAGGCCGCCCGGGACTACGGGAAGGCCTTTGCTGCCAAGGTGAAGTAAGCGGAGGAGGCGACTGCCCGGCCCCGGGCCGTATCCTGACGGAGGCGTGCCCCTGGCGGTTCGAAGCTTGTCCGGGGAGACCGGCGAAAGCCGGACTCCCCGCGGCGAAGCGGACATCGGCGATCGACCGGGTGGATCGGGAGCCGTCGGTGTGAAGCCCGGCTTGGCTCCGGGATCCGGTGAAACGGCTGCCGGAAAGACACCTTGACAAATAATATATAGATAGACTATCTAAACATATGGTTGTTGAAGAACCCGTCGAAGATCGCTTCGTAGAAGCCCTCTGCGTACTGCGAGCCCGGATCTTCGAAGGATCCCCGGCGGAGAGCTCGGGGCTCACCCCCGCCCTGGCCAAGGCCCTCCTGGCGATTACGGATGGAGGAGAAAGGCACCTGCGCGTGCGCGAGCTCGCGGAATCCCTGGGCATCAAGGAATCCAGCGCCAGCGTACTGGCCGACAGGCTTGTCCAGGCAGGACTTGCAAACAAGAAACCGGACCCGGTGGATGCGCGTGCTCTTTTAGTGGGAGCTTCTTCCTCGGGATCCAAGCTTGCCGAAGCCGTACGCCTTCACAGGCGCAGAATAGCACGTAGCCTGATGGAAGTGCTGTCTAGGGAGGAATCTCAAAGACTCCTGGAATACTTGGAAAAGATGGGCAAGAGGGAGGAATATTGAACTCGACGGCGATCATTATCAACGGTTTGGCTGTCGCAGCCCTGATATGGGCCTTGGTCGGCGACCGGGAAAAAGCCCGGGCGGGTCTGAGGAAAGGGCTGCAGGTGATGATGGGGATCGCTCCCGTAACCCTGCTGGTGGTGGCGGTGGTGGGCATCGTCCTGGCTTTCATCCCCGCCGAGACCGTAGGACTGGTTCTTGGCGAAGGTGCAGGATTCACGGGTATCCTCGCAGCCCTCGGGCTGGGAGCCTTGGTTCATATGCCTGCCCTGCTGGGCTTCCCCCTGGCCGGCAAGGTCCTCCAAAACGGGGGATCCCCGGGGCCCGTAGCTGCATTCATAACCTCCCTGACCATGATCGGGGTATTCACCATTCCGATGGAGATCAAGATCCTGGGAAGGCGTTTCACCCTGGCCCGGAATCTGGTCAGCGCGGCCCTGGCCCTGTCCATCGCCGTCCTGATGGGAGTCCTTGTATGAACGGGGAATCGAAAAGCCCGGGTACGGGCGTTGAGGCTCCTAAGCGGAGTAAAGGGCTTCTCCTCGCCTTCGCTGCTCTGGTTCTGATCGGAGGATTCTCCCTTGCATTCCCGGATAAACGTGCCGCGATCCTCGAGGGAAGCGGCGGATTCCTCCGGGAGGTCGTGTTCATCCTTCCCGCGGTCTGCGTCCTCATGGGGCTCTTCGGAGCCTTCGTGTCCAAGGACCTGGTGATGAGGATCCTGGGGAAATCCTCCGGCTGGAAGGGGGCGCTTCTCTCCATCGGTCTGGGCTCCCTACCCACCGGTCCCCTGTACGCGGCGTTCCCCCTTGCCGCAGCCCTCCGGGAAAAAGGGGCCCGGTCCGCGAATATCTTCCTGTTCCTGACGGCCTGGGCCTGTATCAAGCTTCCACAGGAGCTTCTCGAGCTTCGCTTCCTGGGTCCCCGGTTCATGCTGATCCGACTGGCCCTGACCGTCGCCCTGGCCGTACCCGCGGCCTTCCTCGTGGAACGGTATGTGGATTCCGGCGCGTCCCGGGCGGAACCGGAATCGCCTGCGACTTCAAACGGAAAGGAGACACGACAATGATCGAGAGTGCTTTCCCATTCGCCCGCACCGATTCCCAGACCCTGGAGAAGATCGTGGACGACGAGCGGGTCAATATCAACCACATAGTCGTGGAGCCCGGCAAGGGCGTCCCCACCCATGTCTCCAATTCCTTCGTCCACCAGGTGGTGGTGCGGGGGACTTTGAGCCTCTCCCTGGAGGACGGTCCGGTTAACCGGCATCCCGCGGGCACCATCGTGGCCGTTCCCTTCAACACGAAGATGGCCATCCGGAACGAGGGGACCGAGACCCTGGAGTTCTTCGTCGTGAAGGCCCCGAACCCCCGGGACATGCCCCCGGTCAAGGCGATCTAGGAGCCCGGAAACCTCCTGACGGGATGTTCGCGGCAGACGGGCGCCGTTACAGGATGGAGCGGGCTTCCAGGAAGGTTCTTGCCTCCGCGAAGGCGGCTCCGCTTTCGGGGACCAGGTCCCCCAGGGCGGGCCAGACATGCCAGAGCCCGTCCCAGACGCTCAAGCTCAGGTCCACGCCCGCGGCCCGGGCCTTCTCGGCCACGGTCCGGCTGTCGTCCAGGAGGATCTCCCCCCGGTCGACCTGGATCAGGAGGGGTGGGAGACCACGGAAATCCCCCCGGACGGGGGACAGGTAGGGGTCCTCCAAGCGCGCTCCGCCGGCGTAGAGGGCAGCCCACCGATCGAGAGTCGCGGTGTCCAGGAGGACTTCCGACTTTGCGTTGGCGGCATGGGACGCCCCGGAGTTCGATAGGTCCGCCCAGGGGGACAGGCAGATCACCGCCGCGGGCATCGGGTCCCCCGAATCGCGGAGGGACAAGGCCGTGGCCAGACAGAGACCCCCGCCGGCGGAATCCCCGGCCAGGACGATGTCGGAACCGGAATACCCCCTCGCCAGGAGGCCCCGGTAAGCCTTCAACACGTCCTCGAGGGCCGCCGGGTAGGGATGCTCCGGGGCCAGCCGGTACTCCGGCACCACGACGCGCAGGCCGAGCGCCCGGGCCAGGGGCACGCAGAGCATGAGGTACGACTCGATCGAGCCGGTCACGTACCCGCCCCCGTGCAGGTAGAGGACGACCCTGCCCGGGCGCTCCCGGGGCGGTCGGAGGTCGGCGCAGCGCAGGCCTTCCAGGACGATCTCCTCGATGACCGTGTCCCTCGGGAAGGGCGGGTGGACCCGTCCGTTCCGTTCCGAACGGGCGCGCAGTTCCGGAATGGACAGCCCCTTCTTTTTTAGAGCCAATCGGATCGCGGCTTTCCAGAAACGGCTGCGCAGGCTTGCGGGCATGGTGCCTCCCGGGATCCCGGCTTCGGGTCGGAGGCCTCCAGTCTGGCCGCCGCCGGGTCCGGCGTCAAGCGATCCGGGCCGCTATCAAAATGTTATCCCCCTTTCATCCCTCGTTTATGGGATCGCCCCGCCCGAATCCGTATCGTTCATCCGTGACGCGGGGGCGGCCGCCGGCTCGATCCGGGACGGCTCCCCGCGCCGCGAGGAGAACGCAATGGCCATCCTGCAACTGTCCGACGTCCACAAGACCTATCCCCTGGGCAAGACCGAGGTCCACGCGGTCCGGGGCGTGAGCCTCGAGATCCGGAAGGGGGACTTCGTGTCCATCGCCGGGCCCTCGGGCTCCGGGAAGTCGACCATCCTCAACCTCATCGGCTGCATCGACCGGCCCAGCGCCGGCTCGGTCCGCCTGGGCGGGGTCGACACGGCGGGACTGTCCGACCGGGAGCTCACGCGGCTCCGGCACCGGGTCCTGGGTTTCATCTTCCAGTCCTTCAACCTCATCACCGTCCTGGACGTGTATGAGAACGTGGAGTTCCCCCTCCTCCTGGGCCGCGATGTCCCCAAACCCGCCGAGCGGCGGGAGCGGGTACGGCGCCTGATCCGGGAGGTGGGCCTGGAGCAGTGGGAGCGCCACAAGGCAAACGAGCTCTCCGGCGGCCAGCGCCAGCGGGTTGCGATCGCCCGGGCCCTGGTAACCCGGCCGGAGGTGGTCCTGGCGGACGAGCCGACCGCCAACCTGGACTCCGCCACGGGGGAGTCGATCCTGGCCCTGATGCAGACCATGAACCGGGAGTTCGGCACCACCTTCATCTTCAGCACCCACGACGCCAAGATCGTGGATCTCGCGGATCACGTCGTCCGGCTGAAGGACGGGCTCGTCGCCGAGGAATTCCGGCGGGGAGGAGCGGCATGATCCTCCTGCGGCTGGCGTTCCGGAACATGCGGGAGCACCGGGCCAAGACCCTGATCGTGGGGATCCTGGTGACCCTGGGGGCCTTCACCCTGACGGCGGGCAACTCCTTCCTGGACAGCATCCGGGCCGGCCAGCGTCGGACCTTCGTGGAGAGCTTCACCGGGGACCTGATCGTCCGGGCCGAATCCGACGAGGCCTATTCCCTGACCGTGAGCCCCGCCCGGTCCCCCGCACCGGAACTGCCGGGGTTCCCGGAACTTCGGGCGAAGACGGAAGCCCTGGAGGGGGTCGCGGCGGTCCTTCCCTTGGTGAATTCCATGGCCACCCTCTCCGTGGGGGAGACGGCCGCGGGGTTCTCCATGCTTTGGGGGGTGGACTTCGCGGAATATCGCGCGATGTTTCCGGATAGTATCGAACTGGTCGAGGGCGACTGGCCCTCGGAGCCGGGGGCCTGGATCCTGGTCTCCGAGACCACCCGGAGCGAGGCCGAGGCGGAAGCCGAGGTACCGGTACGCGTCGGGGACCGGCTTCTGGTCGCCGGCATGGGGGAGGGCGGGACGAAGATCCGGGAGGTCACCCTGGCCGGAGTGTACCGGTTCCGCCGGGGGAACGACCTGCTAGACCGCATCTCTCTTACGGATCCCGGGACCGTGCGTTCCCTGGCGGGCCTGACCCTGGTCCGGAGGGAGGCGGAGGCTTCGGCGGCCGCGGCGCCCGGGATCTCCGCCCCGGCCGTTCCGGACGAGGACGCCCTCTTCTCGGAGTTCTCCATCGATACGGCCGACACCGCCGCGGGCCCGACGGATTTCGACGCCATCCTCGGGGACACCAGCGCCCGGGACCGGTACTCCGCCGTGGACTCGGACGCCTGGAACTTCCTGCTCATCCGCCTGTCGGACGGCCGGGACGCGGGGCGCGCCGCGGAGGAGCTCGGCGCGGCGATCGGGGAGGGGACCTCCGGGCTCGTCGTCTCCGATTGGAGCTGGGGGGCGGGGGTCCAGGCCGACCTCTCCCGGTACCTCCGGCTGGCCTTCAACGGGATCGTCCTCATCGTCGTGGCCGTGGCCGCCATCATCATTATGAACACCCTGGTCATCTCCATTACCGAGCGCATCCCCGAGATCGGGACGATGCGGGCCATCGGGGCCGGGAGGTCCTTCGTCCGGAGCATGATCGTGGCGGAGACCCTGATGGTCTCCCTGGCCTTCGGGACGCTGGGCGTCCTGGCGGGCTGCCTCACGGTCGGGATCCTGGGCCGGGCGGGCATCTCCAGCACCAACGAGATCCTCGCGACCCTCTTCGGCGGGGAGGTCTTCCGCCCGGCCGTGACGGCGGCCGCGGTGGCCAACGCGCTGGCGGCCATGGCGGCGGTGGGCGTGGTGTCCTGCCTCTACCCCGTATCCGTCGCCCTCCGCATCCCCCCCGTCCGGGCCATGCAGAAAGCCTAGAGGAGAACGATCGTGAACCAATCCATGCGCATCGCCGTCCGCAACGTGGGACGGCAGAAGAAACGGACCGTCCTGCTGGCCGGGGCCGTCGGGCTCGGCTTCTTCATCATCACCCTGTCCGGGAGCCTGCTGGGCGGCATCGCCGTTTCGGCCCGGAGGAATTTCTCCGCGGCCTTCGGGGGGCACCTGTACTTCTCAGGCTCCGTGGTGTCGGACCGGGGCTCGGAGATCGCCGTGATGGCGGATCCGGGCCCCCTGGAGTCGGTCCTGGCGGCCCGATCCCGGGAGATCGCGTCGATCCACCGGCGGTCGGCGGCTGCCGGCACCCTGATCTTCGGACCCCGGGAGCTCCGGCAGACCCTGACCGGGGTGGACTTCGTCCGGGAGCCCGATTTCGCCGGGGGCCTGCGGATCGTCTCGGGGTCCCTGGACCGCCGGGCCGAACCCGGGGCACTGGTCCTGCCGGCGGACGCCGCGGACCGCCTGGGCGTCCGCACCGGGGAGGCCCTGCTCTTCCGCGCCTCCACCGTCCACGGCCAGCGGAACGTCACCGAGCTCGTCCTGATCGCGACCTACGAGGGCCAGTCCGGATTCGGGGTCAGCGCCGGGTACGCGAGCCTCGGGACCGTGAACTCCCTGCTGGGGCTCGGTTCCGGGGAGTTCCAGACCCTGAACGTCTGGCTCCAGGACGACCGGACCATCGACGCGACCGCCGAACGCATCCTGGCGGACCTGGCGGGGAGGGCCCCGCTGGAGCCCCGGGAGGACGAGGATCCCATGCGGCGGATGGCGGACCGGCTGCTGGGCGGCTCGGGCCCCCGGAGCGTCGGGGACGGGGAGCGCTGGGAGGGCACCCGGTACGGCCTCGCGACCCTGAACGACCTCATGGCCCAGTTCACCTCCATCCTCTCCATCGCGGACGCCCTGTCTTTCTGGGTCTTCCTGATCCTCCTGGCCATCACCATGGTGGGGATCCTCAACTCCTACCGCATGGTTGTGGTGGAGCGGACCGCCGAGATCGGGACCCTCCGGGCCCTGGGGCTCCAGAAGACAGGGGTGCGGAACGTTTTCCTCTGGGAAGCCCTCTTCGTCTCCCTGTACGGGGCCCTGGCGGGCTTGGCCGCGGCCCTGGCCGTGCTGGCCCTCGCCCGGACCGCGGTCCTGCCGGGCGGCACGGTGCTTTCCTTCTTCCTGGACTCCGGCCGCATTCCCTTCGCGGTGAATCCCCTCGAGACGGGCCGGAACCTCGTCCTCCTCTGCGTGGCGAGCCTCGCGGCCGCCTCGTTCCCCGCCCGCGCGGCGTCCCGGCTTCCGCCGGCGGCGGCGCTTCGGGCCGCGTATTGACGGAGCCGGAGACACATGCCGGCTCCCCGGCCCGAGGGATTCGGGCCGGCATACGACCGTTTCAAGGAGTGTTTCATGAGATTGCGAGTTTTCGCCGCGTCCGCCCTGGCCCTCCTCTCCGTCCTCCGCGCGGCGCCATTGGCCGCCCAGGCCCCCGGGACCCCGGACTTCAACGCCCTTCTCGCGGCCGTCGACCGCCGCACGAACTACGGAGCCTCGGATTTTTCCGCCCGCCTCACCCTGGTCTCCGAGGATCCCTCGGAGGGGACCGAGACCCGGAACGTCCGGGTCTTCCGGAGGGACCGGGCCGACACCCTCCTCTTGCTGGTGCTCAAGCCCGAAAGCGAGCTGGGCCAGGGCTACCTGCGGGTGGACGACTCCCTGTGGTTCTACGATCCCGAGAGCCGGAAGTTCACCCACAGCTCCGTCAAGGAGAACTTCCAGGGCACGGACGCCAAGAACTCGGACTTCGGACTCTCCTCCCTGGCCGAGGACTACGCGGTCGCGGCCCACGCGGAGGGCCGGCTCGGTCCCCACGAGACCTGGATCCTGGACCTCAAGGCCCGGCACGACGAGACAGCCTACGCCTCCAAGAAGGTCTGGATCACCAAGAAGGACGGCCTCCTCCTGAAGAGCGAGGACTACTCCCTGTCCGGGCGCCTCCTGCGCACCGCCTACTACACGAGCTACGCCCGGGTCGGATCGTCCCTGGTCTGCGACCGGTTCACCTACGTGGACGCCCTGGTGCCGGGGAAGAAGACCTCCATCCTCATGGAGGAGATCAGCCTGCGCCCCGTTCCGGACGAGGTCTTCACCAAGGCTTACGTCGAGCGGGTGAACCGGTAGGGGAGGTGGAGAATGGACACGAAACTGCTCGGGCGGACCCTTTCTGCCCTGCTCCTGGTCCTGGCGGTCCGGACGGCCTCCGCGCAGGAAGCTCTGTCCCCGGAACAGGAAATCCCGGCAGCTCTGTCCCCGTCCCCGGCGGACGAGGAGTTCTTCGGCGCCGGGGACGCCCTGGTGACCGAGGCCCCCGCGGCCGAGCGCGGGGATTCCGCGGGGACCGGTCTTCCGGAGTTCGAGAAGGTCCGCTGGGGCGGGACCTTCCGCCTCGAGGCCGCGGGCACGGTGGACGCCGAGGCCTTGGCCGAGGGCGAGTGGACAGGGGCTCCCGGCGCGGAGCTCGACCTGGCGGGAACCTTCTTCCTGGATGCCCGGCCCAGCGAGGAGGTTCGAATCCTCGTAAAAGCCCGGGCGACCTATCCCTTCGAGGAGGAAGGTGACTGGGCCCTACGGGAGTTCTTCGCGGACCTGACCCTGGAACCGGGGCTCCTCCTCCGGACGGGCAAGCAGACGGTCAACTGGGGGGTCGGGCGGTTCTGGAGCCCCGCGAACGTGATCAACCTGGAACGGATCGACCCGGAAAACCCGGACGAGGAGCTGGCCGGCCCCGTGGCCGTCCGGCTCCTCGCGGTCCGGGGCACTTCGAACCTCTCGGCTTACGCCCTGCTCCAGGACATGGAGGAGGACGGCACGGTCGGGATCGCGGCCAAGGCCGAGGGGGTGATCGGGGGGACAGAGCTGTCCCTCGCCGGGGTCTGGCGGCCGGACCGGCCCTGGGCGGCCGCGGTCACCGCCACCGGACCGGCCCTGGGCCTGGACCTCTACGCCGAGGCGGTGGTCCGGGGCGGAGGAAGGCGGACCTGCGTGGTCGAGGACGGGGGGGCGCCCCTGGGGGTCTCCGCGGAAACCCGGGAGGCCGAGCCGGCCTTCCAGGGCACCCTGGGCTTCTCCTGGACCTGGAGCGACGAGACGGAGGCCTGGAACCTCGCCGCCTCGGCGCAGTACCTCCGGAACGGGGCGGGCTACGCGGACACGGACCTCTTCACGACCTACGCGGCGGGTGTGGCCGCCCTGGCCGCCGCGGGGCAGATCGGCCCGGAGGACCTCTACCTCCGGGGAAGGAACTACGCCGCCGCGAGCCTCGCGCTCTCGGACATAGCCCGGAACGGCGCGGGACTCTCCCTCCTGTGGCTAGGGGGGCTGGACGACCGCTCGGGCAAGATCACCGCGGCCGCCTCGTACTCGGGTTTCAAGAACCTGCGGATTGCGCTATCCTACGGGGAGCGCTACGGAAGGGAGGGGAGCGAGTACGGGTTCCCCGGTCCCCGGCGCACGCTGGGCCTTTCCGTCGAGACGACGGGACTCTCGTTCTAGGAGGACGCCGAGCCGTGGACGCCCGGATTCTGGTGATCGAGGACGAGCCCGACCTGGCCCGCCTTACGGGGATGTACCTGGAGCGGGAGGGTATGGCCTGCGTCCTTTCGCCCTCCGCCGAGGACGCCCTGGCCCGGCTCGCCTCGGAACGCTTCGACCTCGTGATCCTGGACCTCAACCTGCCGGGCATGGACGGCTTCGAGTTCCTCCGGCGACTTCGCCGGGACGACCGGGTGCCCGTCATGGTCGTGTCCGCCCGGGAGGCGGACGAGGACGTGGTCCTGGGGCTGGGACTGGGGGCGGACGACTTCATCGTCAAGCCCGTCGCCCCCCGGGTCTTGGCCGCCCGGGTCCAGGCCCTCCTCCGCCGACTCCGGGAGGGGACGGCCTCGCGCAGGCTCCTGCGCTTCGGGGACTACGAGCTGGACCCGGAGGCCTGCGTCCTGACCCGGGGCGGCCGGCGGGTGGGCCTTTCCGCGAAGGAACTCGACATCCTGGTCTTCCTGGCCGCCGCCGGGGGCCGGCCGTACACCCCCAAGGATATCTACGAGAGGGTCTGGGGCCAGGTATACGGGGACCTCTCCATCGTGGGGGTCTATCTCCAGCGCCTCCGGCGTAAGCTGGAGGAGGACCCGGCGGCCCCCCGTTTCCTGGAGACGGTCTACGGCAAGGGCTACCGCTTCAATCCCAGCGAGCTCCGGAGGATCGGACCGTGGGACTGAAGGCCCGCCTCCTCGTGCTCATGGCGGGCATCGCCGTCCTGCCGGTCCTGAGCTCGGCCCTCCTCGTGCTCTACCTGAGGAACCAATACCCGGGCTTCGCCGTCCTGGACTCCTCTCCCCTGGAGCTGGGTATCCGTCAGATGGAGGCCCGACTTTCCGAGGCCCTCGAGAAAGGCGACCTGCCGCGGCTCCTCCGGGGCTCGGAGAATCTGTCGGCCCGGGTGGAGGAGTCCGAAACCGGCCGGATCGTCTTCGAGCGCGCGGGCCCCTCCGTCGGGCCGGGGACGGACGAGCTCACGATCCGGTTTTCCGCGGACGGCCGGGAGTACCGGGCGGTCTTCCGGTCGGACTCCCCTCCGGATGAGCTCGGCCCCTCCCTCATCCTGCCCCTACTGCCCGTGGCTGTCCTGGGCATCGTGATCCTTTTTACCGTGGCGGTCTCCTTCGGGATCCTCCGGTCCCTGGGGCGCTCCGCGGGGAGGCTGGAGGAGGCGACGCGCAGGATCGCCTCGGGGGACATGGACTTCGAGCCGGACCTGCCCGCCGGGGATTCCCTGGCCTCCCTGGCGGCGTCCATGGACGCCATGCGCCTGCGGCTCAAGGAGGAGTATCAGCGCCGGGATCGCTTCATCCTGGCGGTGTCCCATGATCTCAAGACCCCCCTGGCCGTGCTGGAAGGCTACCTGGATGCCTTCGCGGACGGGTTCGCGGACAGTCCGGACAAGCGGGAATCGTACTTGAAAGTCCTGCGGGAGAAGACGGGGATCCTGGCGCATCGGATCTCCCACCTGGTGGAGCTGGCCCGGATGACCACCGTGGAATGGCGGCAGACCTTCGAGGACTGCGACCTCTCCGCCTTCCTGGAGGAGACGCTCGGATTGCTCGCCGACGAGGCCGCGGCCCGGGGCCGACGCCTGGAGGTGGACTTCCGCCTGCCCCGGGGCCGGAGGGCGGTCTTGAACCGGGACATGGCGCGCCGGGTCCTGGAGAACCTGGCGGACAACGCGGAAACCTATTCCCCTCCGGATTCGGTCCTCCGCGTCTCCGTCCGGGAGGAGGGGACCGAGGCGCTTGTGCGGATCTCGAACGAGGGGGCCGGCATTCCCGCGGACCGCCGAGACCTGGTATTCGAGCCCTTCTACCGGGCGGATCCCGGCCGCAACGCCGGAGGCTTCGGCCTCGGGCTGGCGTCCGTGAAGTCCATCGTGGAGGCCCACGGGTGGGGGATCGACCTCGAGTCCGTCCCCGGGGGGACGACGAGCTTCACGGTGCGGATTCCGGCGTCCCGGCCTTAGCGTCCCGTCAGTTCCGGCACGACCCCCGCCAGCCGCTCCCAGTCCGGTTCGG
>CALMRC010000181.1 GCA_937873275.1 uncultured Spirochaetota bacterium | reverse complement strand
CCCTCCGGGACTACGAGGTCACCGGTTCGGCGGGACTGTCCCTGGAGCCCGCGGGAGGGGACGCCTTCGTGGGGATCGCCCTGGAGACGGGAGATCTTTTCCTTCCGGCGGCGGTTTCCCGGGACGGCGTACGGGTGTCCGAACCCCGGCGGATACGATCCCGGCCGGGCCCCGGGGAGATCGAGGGGAGCCGCGCGGTGGGGCAGTTCGAGGTGCGCCTCATTCCCCCGGACGGTACGACGGCCCGGGTGGGGGACACCCTCGTCCTGCGGGTGGAGGTCCGGGGGAGGGGAAACCTTCCGGTACTCCGGCCCCCGGAACTTCGGATCCTCGGTCCCGCCGGCGCCCGGGTCCCTCCGCCGGTCGTCGTTCCGACCTCGGAGATCCGGTCGGTCCCGGGAGCCTACGAAGGGATGTCCGGCCGGGAATACCGGTTTTCCCCGGCGTCCCCCGGGCAGTACACCGTGGAGGCCGAGCCCTTCGCCGTTCTCCGGCCCGATACCGGTGAGATCCGGATCCTTCGGCCCGGCATCCTCCGGATAGCCGTGGATCCGGCCCTGCCGGCGGTCCGGAAGATCCCGGCGGACGACGCCCGCCTTGCGGCCCGGATCGAGGCCTACGCCGCCTCCGGGGGACCTTGGGCCGAGGCCGCCGTCCGGGCGCGGGACGGGAAGATCGGGGAGGCCCTGAAACTCCTGGCCGGGATCGACACCCCGGAGGCGCTCCATCTGGCGGGAATCCTCCGTATGGCCTCGGGGGAGGGGACCGCGGCCCTGGCCGCCCTGGGGGCCGCGGAACGTCTCCGCCCCGGGCTTCCCGGGCTGTCGGAGGCCCTGGAGCTCTGCGAGTCCGGATTCGGAGTCGGTCCCCGCATCCGGGATCGACTGCCGCCGACCCGTATCTTCCTCGCCCTTTCGGTTGTTCTCCTGGCGGGGACCCTGGTCGTCCTGGGATTTCGCGTCCTTGCTTCGATCCGGGAAGGCCGGGGGAGGAAGGGACCGTTCACGACGGAAGCGGGTCTGGTGGCGGCCGCCCTCCTGTCGCTCCTGCTCTTCGTCGGATCCGTCTGGGAACGCCGGACCGCCTACGGGGTGGTGGCGTCCCCGGAGTCCTACTCGGTGCCCTCGGAATCCGCCACCCGTGCGGAATCCTTCCGGGGCAGGGCCGGAGTCGTGACGGCATCCTCGGCCGGTTGGGTCCTCCTGCGGTTCCCGGACGGCCGGTCCGCATGGTTCCGCTCCGGGGATATCCTGGTTTATTGAGGGGAGAGATGGCCGATTTCGGCAAGATACTCGAGGATTGGGACCGGTATTCCCGCCGGGACTTCCGCCGACCCTCCGGCCCGGAAACCGAGGATTCCGCGGAGCGGGAGCGCGCACGGCGGGCCCGGGAAGCCCTGGAGCGGGCCATGCTGGAGAACGCCGATCCGTCCCGGAAGGAGGAGGAAGCCGGCGAGGCCGAGCCGCGGTCGAAATCCGAGATCGAGGCCCTGCCGGTGGACGCCGTGCTGGACCTGCACGGTCTGTCCTCCCAGGACGCCTGGGACGCCCTGTCCCTGTTTTTCCGGGATGCCGCGTCCCGGGGACTCGCCAAGGTGCTGGTAATCCACGGAAAGGGGCATCACTCGGAAGGGGAGCCGGTGCTGAAGAAGACGGTACGGCGGTTCCTGGAAACCTCCCCCCTCGCGGGCCGGCACGGAACGGCCGACCGGCGGCAGGGAGGAAGCGGCGCTGTCTGGGTTATGATACGGTCGGGGTATCAGCGTTCGCGGTAGATGATCCGACCCCGGTTGAGGTCGTAGGGGGAAAGGGCGACCTTGACGGTGTCCCCGGGCACGATTCGAATGTAGTGTTTCCTCATCTTTCCGGACAGGTGAGCCAGGATCACGTGCCCGGTAGGCAGTTCGACCCGGAACATCGTATTCGGGAGGGCTTCCTTGACCTTGCCCTCCACTTCTATCGCTTCTTCCTTCGCCACAGTTCCTCCCGAGGGGTAGTGCGCCCGGATCCGGCCGGGATACCTTCGAAACCGCTTTCGCGAATCCTCGGGTCTCCAGACTTGCAGGGGCGATCCGGACGGCTATAATAGTATGGGTTCCCCGGGGAACGTGTCAACGGGTTGACATTCCCGCGGTTTTCCGGCATGGTGCCGGTGCTTTTTTTAATCGCAGGCCAGGAGGGGACCATGGAAGTGGACTTCGTCGAGGAAATGAAAGAATCACTTCTTCGGCAGAAGAGGGAGATCCTGGACAACCTTATCGCCACGAACGCGGATTTCCGCGCCATCGTCGAGGAAATGGACCCGAAGGACTTCGCGGACGTAGCATCGGACGATATCGACCGCAAGATGATCGAAGCCCTGGGAACCCAGGACATCAAGCGCCTCCGGGCGATCGATTCGGCCCTGGCCCGCATCCAGCTGGGCAAGTACGGTCTCTGCGTCAAGTGCTCGAAGAAGATCCCCCGGGAGCGCCTGGAGGCGATCCCCTACGCCGTGCTCTGCATCGACTGCCAGAAGAGCGAGGAACGGCGAAACCGCTAGGGACGTCCGGCTCGAGACGAGGGGCGGTCCCGGGAGGGCCGCCCCTCGTTCATTCCAGGGGCCCCGTCGTCCAGCCCTCCCGTCGCAGCACCGCCAGTTCCCGATAGCCCGCCTCCCGGGCCCAGTCCAGTCCGAGCCGCCTCCAGGACCTGTCCAGGTGTCCCGCCGCGTGGGCGTCTGCCCCGATCACGACGGGTATTCTCCGGCGCCTCAATTCCCGGAGGATCGGGAGGCTCGGGTAGGGTTCCGCGGTCTTTCCCCGGGCCAATCCCCCGGTGTTCACCTCCACGGCGATGCCGGTTCCCTCCAGGGCCTCGGCGACCTCGAAGGCGGCGGAAAGGTATCCCGGGGACGCCTCGTCGAACCATGTGCCGCCTTTGTTGTGCATCTTCACCAGGTCCAGGTGCCCCAGGATCTGGAAGCCCCCGGCCCGGACCAGTTCCGCGACCTCCCGAAAATAGTCCCGGTACAGACGGGAACCGTCCCCCCCGTATCCCTCCTCCAGTCCCCGTCGGAACGACTCCGCGGGTCCGTCCACGGAAAAGAAGGCCCCCGAGGGCAGGGGTGCGAAGTGGAGGGACCCGATCCGGTAGTCGAAGGGAACGGAGGCGTACCCTTCCTCGGGGGGTATCCCCCGGCCCGGCACCCATTCGATCTCCAGACCGGCGAGGATCTCCATCCTGCCCTCGTAGCGCCGGGCCGTTGTCCGGACGGCGGCGGCGTACGGGGCGACCCGTTCGGGGCTCAGGTTGCCCGGGGAAGGGACCGGGACGGGGGCGTGGGCGGAAAAGCCGAGCACGCGGTAGCCCGCGGCGAAGGCCGCGTCGGCCATGGCATCCGGGGAGTCCTTGCCGTCGCAGAAGGTCGTGTGTACGTGGTAGGTGGCCAGCATGGGGGGGAGTATAGCAGTGGACGGCGGACGGTGGACAGTGGACGGCGGACGGCGGACAGTGGACGGTGCAACTCCCTCTCTACGGTCTACTTCCCGCCGTCCAGCGCCGCAACCGCGGCCTTCAGTTCCTCCAGGGCTTGTCGGAGGACCGGCAGGCCTTCCCGGACGTCCTCTCCCCGCCCGTCCCGGCCGGCGTCCTCGAGGACCTTGGCCGCGTCCCCCAGCCCGCGCGCCGAGAGGTTCCAGGCGGCGCCCTTTATGGAATGCGCCGCTTCCCGGACCAGCTGCCAGTCTTCCGCGGTCTCCGCGGCGGCGATCTCCTCGACCTGGGCTTCCGCCTTCCGGACGAAGCGGACCAGGAGGTCCAGCACGGTCTCCCGGTTGCCCAGGAAGGTGGCGACGGCTTCCTCGAGGTCCAGGACGGCCGGGACCGGGACGTAGGGGGGAGCGGGTCTGTCCGGGGAAGGCGGATGTCCGGTCCCGGGCCGTGTCCCTCCGGCATTCGCCCCCCGGACCGCCGGTCCGGACGACATCCCGGCGGCGCCGGGCACGGCCGCGCCCCGCGAGAAGATTCCGGCCAGGAGGGCCTCCAGGTCCGCCTTCTTGAAGGGCTTGGTCAGGATATCGTCCATGCCCGCGGCCCGGCACTTTTCCCGTTCCCCCTTGAGGGCGCTGGCCGTCACGGCCACGATCGGTCCCCGGTATCCCCGGGCCCGGAGGGCCTGGGTCGCCTCGTACCCGTTCATCCGAGGCATGAAGATGTCCATGAGCACCACGTCGAAGGCGGTCTCGGATCCCCGCTCCACGGCCTCCACACCGTCGGATGCCACGGTCACCCGGCATCCCAGGCGTTCCAGGAACAGGGTGAACAGCTCCTGGTTCACCGCGTGATCCTCCGCCAGGAGGACGGTCCGCCCCTGTCCGACCTTCCGTTCCGCCGGGGGCGCCGCCTCGTCCTCCACGGCCTCCAGTTCCGGAACCTCGGTCAGGGCCCGGTCCAGGGCTTCGTGGAGCTCGGCGGGATTGACCGGCTTGGACAGGTCCGCCTCGAACCAGGAAAGGAGCTTCATCTTGGCCTCGGCCCCGCGGCCCCCCTCGGGGATCATGAGGAGGAGTCGGATCGAGTCCAGTTCCGGATCGGACTTGATCTCGCTGGCCAGCCGCCATCCGTCCATCCCGGGCATCTCCTGGTCCACCAGGCAGAGGTCGTACGGGGCTCCCGACCGGCGGGCCTCCCGCAGGATCGAAAGAGCTTCCTCTCCCGACGCGGCGGCCCGGGCCCGGATGCCGAAGGTATCCAGGGTTCTCAACAGGAAATCCCGGGCCCGGGGGTGGTCGTCCACGCAGAGCACCCGGGGGGAGGGGAGGAAGGGCGCGAACCGGGGCGGCTCTCCGGAGGCGCCGGGCTCCAGGGGAATTTCGAACCAGAATACGGATCCGCCGTTCCCGCCCGGGGCGTACCCGACGGCTCCGCCCATGAGTTCCGAAAAATGGCGGCTGATCGCCAGACCCAGGCCGGTGCCTCCCCGGGTAAGGTGGGAGACCGCCTGGGTGAAGGGGGTGAAGAGCCGGGGCCGCACGGACTCGGGCACCCCGGTGCCGGTGTCCGCCACGTCGCAGCGCAGGAACTCGCGTCCGGCCTTGTCCAGCCGGGACAGGGAGACGACGATCTCCCCGGACGGGGTGTGCTTGATGGCGTTCTTGAGGAGGTTGACGATGATCTGGCGGAATCGTCCCGGGTCCCCGACGAGGATCCCGGGAAGCCGTTCGTCGGTCTCCAGGATCACCTCCAGGCCTTTCTTGTGGGCGTCCAGGATCAGGAGGTCCCCCGCCTGGGCCAGCACCGCCCGGAGGTCGAACTCGGTCCGCTCGAGCTCCATCTTGCCGGCCTCGATCTTCGAGAAGTCCAGGATGTCGTTGATCAGCCCCAGGAGGATGTCCGCGCTGAACCGCACCGTCCGGACGTAGTCCATCTGTTCCTTGTCCAGCTTCGTGTCCCCCAGGAGTTCCGTCATCCCGAGGATCGTCTGGATGGGGGTGCGTATCTCGTGGCTCATGTTGGCCAGGAAGACGCTCTTGGTCTGGGTGGCCTTCTCGGCCTCCTCCTTGGCGGCCAGAAGCTGGAGTTCCCTCCGCTTGCGCTCGGTGTCGTCCTCGAAGGTGGCCAGGATCCAGGACCGCTCGGGGCCCTCCGGGCCCGCCGGGGCGTCCACCCGGGAAAGTCGGATCCGGAACCACAGCTTCCCGCCCGTTCCGGAGACCACGGGGCTTTCCAGCTGTACCGAATCCTGCCGGCGGGCCCGGAGCTCCGACACGAAATGGGAGAACCGGAAACTGCCGCGGCTTTCCAGCCACCCGAAGAGGGATTCCTCCAGGGCTCCCGGGGATTCGTCCGACAGGGTCCGGAAGGCGGTCTCGAAGGCCCGGTTCCAGACCGCGGGCCGACCGGCCTCGTCGGTCAGGACCGCCGCCAGGGGGGATTGATCGAAGGCCGCCCGGAGCGGAGCTTCGGGAAGGGCTTGTCGCATCGGGGCCTCCCGTCAGAAGTTCGCCTTGAGGATCTCCAGGGCTTTGCGCAGGATCTGCTCGGGCTTCAAGGGTTTGATCAGGTAGCTCTTCACCCCCCGCTGGAAGGCCTTGAGCACCGCCTCCTTCTGGCCCAGGGCGGAGAGGATGATGACGGGAACATCGATCTCCCCGGCCCGGAGGCCGTCCAGCACCTCGTATCCGTTCATGCCGGGCATCAGGATGTCCAGGAACACCAGGTCGTAACTCGCGCCGTTCCGCATGGCCTCCAGGAAGGACCGTCCCTCGGAGTAGGGAGTCACCCGGGCGGAGATCGCCCCGAAGCTCGTCTTGATGAGCTCCTGGATCACGAAATCGTCGTCCACCACGGCTATGTCCAGCCCCTTGCCCGTCTCCCGGAGGGTCTCGAGGGACAGGGTCTTCCGGGCTTCCGAATCGAACCGCATCTCCACGGATTCCTGGCTCGACTCCTTGCGGTCCGCGGACAGGATCCTGTCGGAGATGATCTGCCCGCGTTCGGACTCGGAGTCCCCGGTCCCCGGGTCCGCCAGGAGCCCGTCCATGGCCTTCCGAAGGTCGTCCACGACCTCGATGTCCGCGTAGGCGCCCCGTCCCTGGACGAAGGCGCGGACGAAGCCCGACCGCGTCAGGATCTTGAGGTGGCGGTTCTTCGCCCGGGAGGAGGCCAGGACCGTGTCCAGCAGGGCTTCCAGGTTGGGGCCGTCCACGAAGGACAGCTCCATGTCCGAGATCATGACCAGGACCCGGGGCCGGGCGATGCCGTAGAGCTCCAGGAGCTCCGCGATCTTGAACCGAAGCAGCTCGATCTTCTCGCGATTCATCCCCTGAGCTATCTCGATGAAGAGGATGGCGTCGTTCACGTGGGCCTCGATCACGCAGGGGGTCGTGTCTATCTCGAACTGGACGCCCAGGAGCTCGGACAGGGTCTGGTACAAGACGTCGATCTTGATGGGCTTCATCAAGACCTTCTTAATATTGAAGGACATCAGTTCCAGCAGGCGGCTCTTGTCGATCTTCTGGGCCGTCAGGATGACCGGGATGCCCGCGGCGTTGGGATTCCGCGCCTTCTCCTCCAGCACCTCCCGGCAGGTCTTGCGGGAGAGGTGGTAGTCCAGGAGGACGGCGTCCGGCAGGACGTTCCGTATCTTGGCGGTGCCGTCCAGGCCGTTGATGGCCGTTTCCACGTCCAGGTTGAACTGGGCCAGCCGGCTTTTCACGTATTCCCGGAAAAGATCGGATTCGTCCACGATGAGAATGGTCTTTCGCTTCATCCCAGCCTCCCCGGACGCGTCCCCGGGGAGCCGGGCGCGCAAAAATCCGGAATTCCTTCTATCTTGTTATGAGTCGGCGCATTTTCTCCTCGTCTTGACAGGTCCCGCCGCATACTTATAGTTTTACCCGATGCGGGATTATGGCGCGCGGCCGGCGATCCGGACATCCGGGGACGGGTCCTTCCTCGACGAACTCGGGACGGTGTCCGCTTGGGCGTGATACGGGTCTTGTACGCCGCAGGGGACGAGGCGGAGCGCTCCGCCGTCGCGGCCATCCGGGACCCGGCTCTGGATATCAGCTTCCCCGCGGGGGTGAAGGAGATCGAGGCCCGGGTGGCGGCGGGCACCGCGGACGTCATCGTGACCGATTTCACCTTCGCGGCCGGGGGCTTCGCCGACTGGCTTTCCCTCTGGCCCCTTCCGGCGGTGCTCCTGGTGAATCCCGGCGCGGACCCGGTCCGGGCGGAAAGCGCCGTCCGGGACGAGTCCAGCGTGTTCCTCCTGCGGGATCCCGGCGGGGAATGGCTCCGCTACCTGCCGGCGCAGATCCGGAAGATCCGGAACATACGGGAGAGCATCTCCCGGCACAACGCCTTCCTGTCCCTGACGGAACGGCAGTACATGAACCTGCTCCAGGCGATCCCGGATATCGTGTACATGCTGGACGGAAACGGCAACTTCCTATACTTGAACGAGTCGATCCGGAACCTCGGTTGGGATCCCGCCAAGCTGATCGGCCAGCATTTCAGCCGTATCGTCCACCCCGAGGACGTGGCCAAGGTCAGCAAGGATTTCGTGCTGAACCGGTACGCCGGAACCGTCACGGGCCCGGAGCAGGCTCCCAAGCTCTTCGACGAGCGGCGGTCGGGGGCTCGGATGACCCGGAACCTGGAAGTCCGCCTGGTCCACGGATTCCAGTCCGGGGATCCCTTCCTGGGGTCGGTCAACGCCTACGGGGAGGTCTCCAGCACCGGTATGGAGCTTCCCGAGCACGAACAACTCCGGGTCGGCACGGTGGGCATCATCCGGGACATCACCCAGCGGAAGGAACGCCAGAAAAAGCTGGAGAGCGACCTGGAGGCCAAGGAGATCCTGCTCAAGGAGATCCACCACCGGGTCAAGAACAACCTCCAGGTCGTGTCCAGCCTCCTGAACCTTCAGGAAAACGCCGTGAACGACGACGGCGTCCGGGGTGTCTTCCTGGAATGCCAGACCCAGATCCAGTCCATGGCCATGGTCCACGAACAGCTCTACCGGTCCATGGACCTGGAGGGGGTCGAGATGGAGCCCTACCTGGAGCGGCTGGCGGAATACCTCTCCGGGATCTACGAGGCCTCGTACCGGGGGGTGGAATACCGGGTCGCCGCCCCGGAGGTCCGGCTGGATTTGGATACGGCCATCCCCCTGGCCATCATCACGAACGAGCTGGTGTCCAACTCCTTCAAGCACGCCTTTCCCGAGGGAGGGCCCGGAAAGGTCTTCATCGGCATCCACGACCGAGGCTCCTCCTGGGAGCTCGAGGTCTCCGACGACGGGGTGGGGTTCGCGGCCTCGAAGTCCCCGCCCGCCTGCGGGTCCGAGCATGACCGACGCTGCTATCCCTCGTTCTCCAGCGGACTGGGCACGGAGCTCGTCTCGGCCCTGGCGTCCCAGATCAAGGGGACCGAGCGGAAGGCGGACGAGGGGGGAGCCCACACCTACATCCTGTTCCCGAAGCAACCGGACTGAAGACCCGACCGCCGGGAAGGCCTTCGGGTCAGCGCGTCTTCCGCAGGGTCTCCAGGTCCCGGAGCAGGGTGGGGTTCCGGGGATCCCGGGCCAGGCTCTCCTTCAGGACCCGGGCGGCCTCCTCGAACTTTCCGGCGTTGTAGAGAGCCGCGAACCGGTTGTGGGACTCCGCGGTCCAGTTCGACCGGAACAGCCCCCGGGCCGCCGCCAGGGCGGAGGAGCCCGGAACCCGGGCGAGCCCCTCCTCCAGGACCGGGATTCCGGCAAGCCAGCCGGATCGCTTGGCGACGGCGTTGGCTTCCGTCCCGTAGAGATACTCCAGAAGCTCCGCGCGACTCCGGGGGTCCAGAACCCCGGATTCCCGGGCGTCCTCCACGGCGCGCACCGCGTCTCCGAAGGGGAGCGTCCGGACGGAATCCCGGAGGAGCCCCTCCGCGAGGGTCCGGGCGATCTGGGCGACCCGGGGATCCGCGGCCGCGGAGGCCGGGAGGCGTCGGGCGTAGTCGAGTCCTCCCGTCCAGTCCCGCCGGCTGCCGAACCAGGAGAGGCTCGCCAGTGCGGTTGCGGCCCGAAGCTCGGAGACCCGGGAGGACGGTCCCAGGGCGTCCTCCGCGGCGTCCAGGGCGGCGAAGGCCCCGTCCCAGTCGTTCCGTCCGTGACGCCCCGCCACGAGGTTCGAGATCCGGTCGAGAAGGAAGTCCCGGGCGACCTTTCCGCCCACCAGGGCGTCGTAGTCGAAGGCCAGGCCGACGGCTTCCTCCCACCGACCCTTCCTCTCCAGTTCCGCGATGCGGTTGGAGAGGATCAATCCCAGGAATTCCCGGTCTCCGATCATCCGCCGGGCGTCCTTGCGGGAGGGTGGCACGTAGACGTATCCGGTGGTTCGTCCGAAGGAGTCCAGGAATTCCTTCTTCGAGCCCGGATCGAAGCCGTACCGGTTGGTGGTCTCCACGTCCACCGAGCGGCCCGGCACCTCCACCGCGCACAGGGCGTGGTCCGTGGTCCGGACGCCGGACACCTCGAGCCCCGTCTCCTTGGCGAGGTAGGCGTAGAGGATCGCGGAGGAGACGCAGTTGAAGTCGCCCGTTAGGAGCGCCGTGTCCACCCGGGTCTGGTTTTCCACGTAACTGCGAAGGAGGTCGGTATGGAGGAATTCCAGGAGGCTTTCCGCCCGGGCCGCCGGATCCTCCGGTCCCGGAAAGGTCTCCCGGAAGGCCCGGAGCGCGCCGGCCAGCGCGGCCCGGGCGCGCCCCGCCTCCTCCGGTGTTCCGCCGGACAGGGCGAGGGCGGTATCCAGGAAGGTTCCCGGGTCCAGGGGATCGGGCAGGGCGCCCGTACGCCGGATTTCCGGATCCGGCCGCATCCTCGCGGACTCCGCTCCGCTGGCCGGGAGGATGCCCGGATGTCCGAGAGCCAGGACGAGGGCCGCCAGGGCCCGTATTCTGCTTGCCCGAATCATGGTGTGTCCTGTATAGTCAAAGTGCCGAAGCGGCCGGAGGTTACCGGCATTCGTCCTCGGTCCCCCGGGTTTCCGGGGCTTTCCTGGACTAATTGCATAAAATAATATATATTATAATATGAATATTATTGTTTCCGGGAGGCACATCATGGAATCCGATTGGGATCTCGTCGTCGTCGGAGGGGGCGGAGCGGGGCTCGGAGCCGCCCAGTACGGCGCGCGGGCCAACCTGAGGACCTTGCTCCTCGAGGAAATGGCCCCGGGCGGCCAGGCCCTCGTGATCGATCGGCTGGAGAATTACCCCGGCATCGCGGATCCCGTGAGCGGGTTCGACTTCGCGGACCTCATGCGCCGGCAGGCGGAGTCCTTCGGGGCCGAGATCCGGTCCTCCGGTGTGAGCGCCCTGCGCAAGGACGGGAACCGCTTCATCCTGGAGACTTCGGACGGGCCCCTCACCGCCGGGGCCGTCATCCTGGCCACCGGCGCCAAGCACCGCCACCTGGAGGTTCCCGGGGAGACCGAATTCTCGGGCCGGGGCGTATCCTATTGCGCGACCTGCGACGGACCGTTCTTCAAGGGCAAGCGCATCCTGGTCGTGGGGGGAGGAGACGCCGCCTGCGACGAGGCGATGTTCCTCTCCAAGCTCACGGACCGGGTGATCCTGGTCCACCGCAAGGACCGGTTCCGGGCCCAGAAGGCCCTGGCCGAGCGGGTGCTGGCGAATCCCCGGATCGAGACGCGGTTCCACCACACGGTGAAGGAGATCCACGGCTCCAAGCAGGTTGAGGCCGTTACCCTGGTGCGGACGGACAGCGGGGAGGAATACCGGGAACCCGTGGACGCGGTCTTCGTCTTCGTGGGATCCATCCCCCAGACCGCCCTCGCGGGGGAGGCGGACAAGGACGAGTCGGGCTATCTCCTCACCGACGACCGCATGGCGACCTCCGTTCCGGGGCTCTTCGCCGCGGGGGACGTCCGGGCCACCCCCTTCCGCCAGCTCGTCACCGCCGTGGCCGACGGGGCCGTGGCCGCCCACAGCGCGTCCCAGTACATCGACGAAATCCGGGGGCAGGCCTACCGGTAGGCCGGACGGGAATGCGGAGGGCTGCCCGGACCCTGCTCCTGCTCGCCTCGGCGGCCGTACTCGGCGCCGCGGCCTTCCTGTCCAGCCTCTCCGCCCAGTCCATCTCCGGCCGCCGTCCCGCCCTGGGCACCCAGGAGACCCCGGACCGGCCCCCCTCCCGGGCGGCGGATTTCTGGACCGCCGGCACGGACGCCGCCTCCGCGGAGACCCTGCTGGAGGGGCTTTCGGACGAGGAGGTCCTGGGCCAGATCTTCATGATGGCCTACCCGGGAACCGAGCCGCCCCCACTGCTGTACCGGTGGATCGAGCGGCGCGCCCTGGGGGGCATCAAGGTTTTCGGCTGGAACGCCGAGGACACGGAGATCCTGGCGTCGGCGATCCGGAACATCCAGGAGGCCGCCGCCCGGACCGGCCACCGGATTCCCCCCTTCGTGGCCACGGACCAGGAGGGCGGCTGGATCCGGCACGTCAAGGGAGCCACCAGCGTCACCCCCGGCAACATGGCCATCGGGGCCTCGGCCCTGCCCCGGGACGCCTACTCCTCCGCCCTCTTCATCGGGCGGGAATTGGCGGCCCTGGGAATCACGATGAATTTCGCCCCCACCGTGGACCTGGCCCTGAAGCCCCGGAGCGTCATCATCGGCCCCCGGGCCTTTTCCTCGGATCCCTCCGTCACGGCGGTGCTCGCGGCGGCCTACGTCAAGGGCATGGAGGACGCCGGGGTCCTTCCCACGGCCAAGCATTTTCCCGGCCACGGGGATACGGAGCTGGATTCCCACGGAATCCTCCCGGTCATCCCGGTGGACGAGAAGACTCTGTGGGACCGCGACCTCCTCCCGTACCGTATGCTCGTGGCGGAGGGCCTTCCGGGGATCATGAGCGGACATCTCGCCTTTCCGCGGATCACCGGGGACCGCACTCCGGCCTCCCTGTCTCCCTACTTCATCGACGGCATCCTCCGGGAGCGGATGGGATTCCAGGGACTCGTGGTGACCGACGACCTCTTCATGACGGGAGCCGCCGTGCCGGGCGGATTCCCGGAGATCTGCGTCCGGGCCGTCCTGGCGGGGAACGACGTCCTCATGATCTCCCGGATCCTGGAGTTCTCGGAGGAGGCCTGGGTCCGCCTGCTCCGGGAGTACCGGACGAATCCGGCCTTCCGGTCCCGGGTCCGCGAGTCCGCCCTGCGGATCCTTCGGGCGAAACAGGCCTACCTCCGGCCCAAGGGGCCCGCGGGGGTCTCTCCCCTCCCGGAGCGGGCGGCCAAGCTCCAGAGCCCGGACGCCCGGGCCTTCTTCGCGGACCAGGCGTACCGAAGCGCGACGGTCCTGGAAGGGGCCGGACTCCCGCTCGTATCCGGGGGCGGACGCATCCTCCTGGCCGGCAGCCTGACCGATTTCTTCACCGAAGGAACCGCCCGGTATCCGGGGGCCGACACGTTCCGGTTTTCCTACCAGCCCGACCCCGAGACCCTTTCCTCCGAGCTTTCGTCCTTCCGGGACCGTGCGCGGGGGGCGAAGGCCGTGGTGGTGAGCGTCGCGAATCCCGCGGGCGCCGCGTTCGCCCGGACGGCCGCCCGGGACGGGATCCCCGTCTACGTAGTATCCGTTTTGTCCCCCGCCTTCGCCCTCGACGCGGGCAGGATCGCCGGAGGGGTGGCGGTCTACAACGCGTCCCGGGAGTCCTATTCCGCCGCCTTCGCCGTGCTCTCCGGGGCCGTCGAGGGGGAAGGTATCCTTCCCATTCCCCGTACCCCGTGACCGGCGATTCCGGACCGGAGCCCTGGCGAAGACTCCGGGAATCCGACGGCCCGGCCCTGCGGGACTTCCTGCTCCGGAAGGAGGACCACGCCGCGGGCTTCACG
Organism: uncultured Spirochaetota bacterium; assembly: GCA_937873275.1. GTDB lineage: Bacteria > Spirochaetota > Spirochaetia > Treponematales > UBA12059 > JAAYUR01. The sequence goes on along the minus strand of CALMRC010000181.1, from coordinate 605 downwards.
GGCCGAATACTCCGCGCCGGGGGACTCCGGATGCCGGGCCTCCTGGAGGGCGGGGTTTTCGGGACCTATGGTCCCCGAGGGCTCCGGGGAGCGGTCCTGGCGACCCGGAGCGGAACCCTCTTCCCGGTGTTCGACGAGGTACCGGGGCCCGGCGAGGGACGGATCCTGGGGAGATGTCTGAAGGGGGGATCCGTCGCGTCGATCCTGGGCGCCGCGGCGGACGTGGAAGCCCTGGAGGGCATCCTGGGCTTGGAACCCCGGGTGAAGACCCCCTATCGCTCCCTGTTCCTGGACCCGGGCGGGCCGGCTTCCCCGGGGAGATCGCCGGAACCGTCCGCCTCCGCGCGGACCGCGGGGCCCGGGGACGCCGCGGCCCTCTATCCCCTCCATGCCGCCTACGAGCGGGAGGAAGTCGTCACCCCGATCCACCGGTTCGACGCCCGGGCCTCCCGGGCCGCCCTGGACGGCATCCTGGCTTCCGAGATCGTGGCCGTGGCCGAGCGGGCCGGACGGCCGGTGGCCACGGCCCGCACCAACGCCCGGGGCTTCCGAACCTGGCAGCTCGGGGGAGTCTTCGTCCTTCCCGAGCTGAGGGGGCGGGGATG
>CALMRC010000180.1 GCA_937873275.1 uncultured Spirochaetota bacterium | reverse complement strand
ATTGCTTACGGATGCCCGGAGGGATCCCCCCGCGGGCCTGCTCCTCGTCAAGTACGGCCCCGGCGTGGGCGGGGCCTGGACCGCGGGGGGTCCGCCCTGGGCGGGAACCCACAACCGGGCCGGGGAGATCGGCCACACCCTGGTCGAGGCGGACGGCCCGGTCTGCCCCATGTGCGGGCGACGGGGCTGCCTGGAGTCCCTGGTTTCCCTGGGGGCCCTGCGCGCCCGGTTCGGACGCCGGGGACCCGCGGCGGGAAACGGGATCGAAGCCCTCCTGGAGAGGCTGGCCCGGGTCGGTCCCGGGGACTACGCCCTACTGGCCGCCCGCTTCGCCCGGGCCCTGGGGAACGCGATCGAGCTCCTGGATCCCTCCCGGATCGCCCTGTACGGCACCCCGTTCCGGGACGAGGGGCTCCTGGGGCAGATCGCCTCCCGGGTGGAGTCCACCGGACGCCCCTGCGAGATCCTGCGGTCGGGACTCGATCCCGCCCTGCCCGCCCTGGGAGGGGCCGCCCTGGCCCTGGACCGGTTCCTGGAGGCGGGAGGGGTGACGCGCTAGGCAGTCGCCGCGTACGGCCGCGATCAGCCCAGGAAGGCGTCCAGGACCAGGTCCGAGGCTCCGCGCTGGACCAGCCCGGGATCGTAGACGCTGCCGAAGAAGTCGGCCGGGGGATCGTCGAAACCGGAGGGGGATTCCGCCAGGCTCTCCCGGACGAGGTCCGCCAGGGCGGCGGACACGGGGGCGCTGGCGGTGACGAAGAGAAAGGTCCGTGGATTCAGGAGCCGCCGAACGCTCCGGACCGCGGAAGCCAGGTAGTCCGCGGCCTGCCGCAGGACCTTCCGCGCCCCCGGATTCCCCGCCTCCAGGGCGGGTCCCAGCCCCTCGAAGAGGTAGCGGCCCGCGTCCAGGTCCTCCCGGGCGAGGTCCGCCAGGTAGGGCTCCAGGCAGCCCCGGGCCCCGCAGACGCAGGGCTTCCCCCGGTAGTCGATCGGCACGTGCCCGGATTCCAAGGTCGTCCCGTCCGAGGTCAGGTGGATGCGTCCGTGGTCGATGAAGGCGCCGTTCACCCCGGACCGGAGGAGGAACATGAAGAGGGAGTCCGTCCCCCCGACGGTCCCGTACCGGTACTCGGACAGGGCGATGACCGCGCAGTTGTTGTGCAGGTACACGGGGATGTCGAGCTTCCGCTCCAGGATCTCCGCCATGGGATAGTCCCGCATCCCGGGTATCCGGGAGTAGAAGGTTATTTTCCGGTTCTCCACGTCCACCTGCCCCGGAGCCCCCAGTCCCAGGCCCAGGATCCGCTCCCCGGACAACCCCCGGGCCGAGACGGCTGCCCGTACCCCCTCGGCGATGATCCCCGTCACCGCGTCCGCGTCCAGCCCGGTCGCCAGGGAGAGCACGCTGGAGGACAGGGGATGCCCTCGGAAATCGAAGAGCCCCAGGGAGACCCGGTCCACCCAGAACTCGACTCCCAGGGTATAGAGGGCGTCGGCCTTGGCCGCGAAGGAAACGGGCGGCCGTCCCTTCCGTTCCTTGCCCTCCTCCTCCGGGGCCGAGGGGGGCAGCGGCTCGATGTAGCCCGCGTCCTCCAGGCTCGAGAAGATCCGGAGCATGGTGGGAGCCCGGAGCCCCGTGGCCCCGACCGCCTCGGACTGGGAGAGGCCCCGGTCCCCGGAGCCCCGGATCAGCCTCAGCACGAGGTTCTCGTTGCGCTTCCGCACGTCGGAGGATCGGAGCGGGTTTCCCGCCCCCGCTACCTCCCGCAGGAAATGGTTCACCGGACCGCCTCGGAGGCGGCCCTCCGGAACACCTCCGCCCAAACCGAGGCGGCCCGGAAGAAGGCCGGAGGCCGGCCGACGGGGGCGTCGACCTCGACGGAACGGCCCGAGGGGGACGGGGAATCGAAGGACGTCCCGGACCAGAAGTCCGTCCAGGTTCCGGGCGGCAGGTGGAGCTTCCGCCTCCGGGCCCCCTCCTCCAGGACCGGGGCGACCAACAGATCCGGCCCCAGGAGGTACTGGTCCTGGATGCTCCAGGCCTCGGGATCCTCCTCGAAGTGGAGGAAGAGCGGCCGCTGGACCGGATGCCCCCGCAGGGCGTTCTCCCGGACGCAATCCTTGAGGTAGGGCTTGAGGGCTACGTGGAGCCGGGTCATCGAGGCCAGGTGGCGGAGGGTCTCCTCGTCGGAGTCGTACTGCCAGTTGTCCTTGGGTCGATTCCCCTCGTGGCCCCGCAGGAAGGGGGTGAAGGCGGCCAGTTCCGTCCAGCGCTGGAGGAGCTCCTTGGTCCGCTTCAGGATGAACAGGGTCGTGTAGCCGCCGACGTCGCTGTGGTGGAGGCCGTGGCCGCTCATGGCCAGGGACAGGGCCGCGGGAATGACCGAGGGCAGGCCGTCGTCCTTGGACCAGTCCACGTTCTGGTCCCCCGCCCACATGAGGGGGCACCATTTCTGGCTTCCGGTCCAGCCCGCCCGCATGAAGTAGACGACTTCCCCGGACGCCCCCGCCTCGTCCACCGCCTCCCGGTTGGCCCGGGCCCAGAGGGCGGGCCACTCGTTGTGGGCCTTCTCCGCGGGGGTCCCGTCCGCCAGGACCGCGTCCGTGGGCAGATACTCCCCGAAGTCGGCCATCCAGCCGGAAAGGCCCAGGTCGATGAGGTTTTTCCGGATCACGCCCTTGTACCAGGCGAAGGCCTCGGGCTTGGTGAAATCCACGATCCCCGCGTCGAACTCCCCGAAGTCCACGAGGTAGATCGAACCGTCGGCCCGGCGGGCCAGGAAGTCCTGCGCGGCGGCTTCCTGGAACAGGGACTTCCCCGCCGCGACGTAGGGATTGATATAGCCCAGGAATCGCACCCCCTCGGACTTCAGGCGGCGGACGGCCTCGTCCAGGCCGGGATACCGCTCGGGATCCCACACCCAGTTCCAGCGAAGCCGCTGGCCGAAACTGGTCATGTTGATCCCCTCCCAGTCCTGGGCCCAGATGCCCGTTACGGGGATCCCCGCGGCCCGGGCCCGGGCCAGTTTGGCCAGGCAGGTATCCGTCCCTCCCTGGACGCCCAGGACCACCCCGTCGTAGACCCAGTCCGGAAGCTCGGGCTGGCGGCCCAACAGGTCCGTGAGGTCGGACACCAGGTCCAGCATGGAGTCCGCCGCCCCGACGGTGAGGGTCCGGGGCAGCTCCCAGACGTAGTACTCGTGCCGGTCCGGAAGGCGGAAATCGAAGGAGGCCCAGGCGGTGGCGTCGAAATGGTAGAAAACCCCGCGGCTGGAGCAGAAGGTGGGCTGGGGATAGAAGGTCCACCAGTAGTCGCCCCCGGCCTTGTCGTGGAGGTCCGCCAGTCGGGTCACCTCGGTCAGCTTGTTGCGGCCGACCCCCTGTTCGCTGGTCCACAGGGGGAAGACCCGGCCCCGGAGGTCGAAATGGGAGAACTGCTCCCCCGCCCCGTAGACGTGCTCCCCGGGCCGGGCAGGCAGACGAACCCGGTACCGGTTCGGCGGGGCGGATCCGGCCTCCCCGGGCTCGTCCTCGGCCCGGAAGGAGACGACCAGTCGTCCCCGGACCTCCGTGAACTCCGCCCGCACGGGATAGAGGCCCCGCCGGGAAAACCGGACCTCGGCTCCCCCGCCCGGTCGGGAGGTCATCTCGAAATCCTCCAGGGCCACCAGTTCGGCAAGGCTCTCGGTCACCTCGAAATTTCCGTGGTACATGTCGAAGCGGCCTTCCCCCCGGCCCGCGGACAGGAAGGCCCGGCCGGGCCCGTGTTCCGCCACCAGGCGGCCCCCGAGACGCACCTCGAATCCCTCCGAAGTCCTGGTCATCTCCAGTCTGGACATATTCCCTTCCTCATATGGCCGTCCGAGTCGTCCATCGGGCGGCGGTTCCCGAATCCCCGCCGGCAAACCCCGGAGGCGACTCGAGGCGAACGGTCCGGTATATTTCTTTTTTTATGTAAGTAAATCGATCCTAGGGGGAGAATCCGGACCTGTCAAGGATAATGTGGGGGCTTCCATCGGCAGGAACGGCTCGGGCATCCCGGCTCTCCCGGGAGGGAAACCGCGGTTCCATCGGATTTTTGTTGACAGGTTTCCAATACCGGATATTATTTACATGAAGTAACTAATATGCCGTTACGATTCGGGGTCGGTCCCGGGCGACGGCAGACGGAATGCGGTAGGCTTCCGGAACCCATGTCCAGCGAAAAAAGGAAGTGCGAGATGAAACTGAAGAGAAGCGTCTTGCTCGGTGCCCTTTTGGCGGCCGCCGCGTTCGCGTCCGCCCAGCAGAAGGTCATCAACGTGCTGCTCTGGGACGATCCCTATCCTAAGGCCCTCATGGCCATGCTGCCGGAGTTCGAGAAGGCCACCAACATCAAGGTCAACATCGAGATGCTCCAGCCGCCCCAGGTCCTGACCAAGACCGCCGTGGCCGTGACCCCCACCAGCACCGACTACGACGTGGTCGGCATCGACGAGGGGAACGTCCCGGTCTTCGCCTCCCTCCTCCTGCCCTTCGACCAGTGGCCCCGGGGCCGGGTCTATCCCAAGACGGATCCCAAGTCCGTTACCCCCAAGATGCTGAACATCGGCACCTGGAACAGCGTCCAGCTGGGCATCCCGATCAACGGGAACCTCTACGTGTGGATGACCCGCAAGGACCTCATCGAGAACCCGACCTACAAGGCCCAGTTCAAGGCCAAGTACGGCTACGACCTCGGCATCCCCAAGACCTTCAAGGAACTCCTGGAGATGGGGACCTTCTTCAACGAGAACGGCATCGCCGCGGGCTTCGGTCCCTTCAACGGCGGACCGGCGGGCGTCCTCTCGGAAGCGGTCTTCATGTGGGAATCCCACGGGACCAAGTTCATCGACTATACCGGCGGTACCTTCAAGGTCGTCCTGGACGAAGCCAAGGCGATCGAGGGCATGGAGTTCTACAAGAAGCTGATGGCCATCTCCCCGAAGGGTGCCGAGACCATGGCCCACGTGGAGCGCCAGGCCGCCTTCGCCGCGGACCCCAAGGGCGTCTTCTCCATGTTCATCTGGCCCGCCCAGATCGCCGCCTACGAGGATCCGAACAAGTCCCTGGTCGCCGGCAAGATCGCCTACTCCGCTCCCCCCGCGGGTCCCCGGGGCCAGGCCGCCATCACCGGCGCCTGGGCGATCTGCATCCCCAAGGCTTCCAAGAACCCGGACGCCGCCGCGGAATTCATCTACTGGTGGTCCAGCAAGGCCGTGGCGGACAAGCTCGTCCAGGCCAACACGATCCCCGCCCGGACCGAGTCCCTGACCAACCCGGCCTTCGTCTCCAGCAAGCCCTGGCTGCCGGCCCTGGCCGCGTCCATGAACGTCGCCGCCTCCCGGCCCCGGTTCAAGGAGATCGGACAGGTCCAGGACGTGGTGAAGAAGTACTGGATCATGGGCATCACCGGCGCCATGCCCACGAAGGATGCCGTCCAGGCCATCGTTCGGGAAACCAATGACATTCTCAAGAAGGCGGGCTACTAGCCCTTCCGGGAACGTCGCCTCTAAGAGCGGGACGGGGGGCTACGGGTCCCCCGTCCCGTTTTTGATCCCGGCGTTCCTCATCGTGTTCGCGGTCCTCATCTTCCCCATCGTGTTCTCCTTCGTGGTCTCCCTCTTCGACTGGCCCCTGTCCGCGGGCGGCGGGGCCCGGCGCTTCGTAGGGGCGGGGAACTACGTGGAGCTGGTGAAAGACAAGGAATTCTGGAACAGCCTCCGGCTCCAGCTGGGCTTCATCTTCATCGCCATACCGATCGAGATCGCCCTGGGCCTGGGGGCGGCCCTCCTCCTGAACCGGGAGTTCCGGGGAGGCCGGGTCGTCCGCGCCCTCATCCTCCTGCCGGTGTTCTTCCTGCCCATCGTGTCCGGCATGACCTGGCGCTTCATGCTCCAACCGAGGTACGGGGCGCTGAACAACTTCCTCCTGTCCCTGGGGGCCCCGGAGATCACCTGGCTGGGGGATCCGACCTTCGCGTACGCGGCGGTCATCGTCCAGGACGTCTGGCGCATGTGGCCCTTCGTCTTCATGCTCCTGTACGCCGGCCTCGTGGGGATCCCCGCCGACATCCTGGAGGCGGCGGAGATCGACGGAGCCACCTCGACCAAGCGGCTGACCAAGATCATCCTGCCCCTGCTGTACCCCACCATCCTGACGGCCCTGCTCCTGCGCATCATCGACGCGCTCCGTGTCTTCAGCGAGGTCTACGTAATGACCGAGGGCGGGCCGGGTATGGCTACGACCCTGTTCAGCCTGTACACCCACCGCCAGGCCTTCGGGTACATGAAGGTCGGCATGTCCAGTGCCATGGCCATCTTCCTGCTGGCCATCTCCATTCTCTTCGCGGTCACCCTGGTCCGGAAGAACATGAGCCTGGAGAAACTCGAGGAACAGGGGGAAAACCGATGAGGCTGGCGACACGGAAAAAGATCATCACCGCGGCGGTCGCCGTCTTCGCCCTGGCGGTCCTGGCGGTGGAGCTCTACCCCATCGCGATCACCCTGCTGAACGGTTTCCGCCGGGACATCGTGATCCTCTCGGGCCAGAAGTTATCGCTCAAGCAGTTCACCGGGGCCAGCTACGCCCTGGTCTTCGAGAATCGTCAGCTCATGCAGGCGATGCGGAACTCCGTGGTCGTGGGCCTTCTGTCCACCGCCCTCTCCGTGGGTGTCGGGGCCATGGCGGCCTACGGGCTCACACGGTTCAAATTCCGGGGCAAGAACGCCCTGGCCTACAGCTTCCTGGTCTTCCGCATGCTCCCCCAGATGTCCCTGGTGGTTTCCCTGTACCTGATGTTCCGGACCGTGGGCATCCGGGATACCATCTTCGGGATCACCCTGGCCCATTCGAGCTTCAACGTCCCCTACGTGATCTGGATGCTCATCCCCTTCTTCACGGTGGTGGACAAGAGCTACGAGGAAGCGGCCATGGTGGACGGGTGCAGCCGCTGGGGCATGTTCCGCCTGATCTTCCTGCCCCTGGCGGCCCCGGGCCTCGTGGTGGCCGCGGTCTTCGCCTTCATCAACTCCTGGAACGAGTTTCTGTACGCCCTGATCCTGACGGGGGTGAACGCGCGTACCGCGCCCGTGGCGATCAGCAGCCTGATCGGGGGGGACACCCTGACCTGGGGCCAGATGTGCGCGGCCAGCACGGTCATGCTCATCCCGGTCTTCGTCTTCACCATAGGGATGCAGAAGTTCTTGATACGGGGCGTGGCGGCGGGAGGCGTGAAGGGATAGCCCGGATCCCGGGATCCGCCGGACCGGGGGATCGGTCCGGCTCCGCGCGCCGAGCCTCGCCGCGGCCAAGAAAACGGCCCGCCTTCCTTCCCGGGAGGCGGGCCCTCCTTTTTACGCCCCTCCGTACCCGAAGGCGAAGACCGCCCGCTCCCGGTAGGGACGCCCGGGACCGAAGACGCAGTCGGGGAACTCGGGCCGGTTCGGGGCGTCCGGGAAGTTCTGGGTCTCCAGGCAGAAGCCCGCGTGCTTTCCGTACAGGGCCCCGCGCTTGCCCGGAATCCCGTCCAGGAAGTTGCCCGTGTAGAACTGGACTCCCGGCTGGGTGGTCGAGACCTCCAGGGTCCGTCCGCTCCCGGGATCCCGCACCCGGGCGCAGGGCCGCAGGTCCCCGGGGGTCCCGTCCACGACGAAGCAGTGGTCGTAGCCCCCGCCCGCGGCCTCCAGGTCCCGGCCGATGGGCTTGGGGTTCCGGAAGTCGAAGGGGGTCCCCGCCACGGGGGCGAGCTCCCCGGTGGGGATGAGGGTCGAGTCCACGGGAAGGTAGGCGGAGGCGCGGATCTCCGCCTCGTGGTCCAGGATCGTTCCCCGTCCCTCCCCCGCGAGATTGAAATAGGCGTGATTGGTGAGGTTGACCGGGCAAGGGGCGTCCGCCTCCGCCTCGTAGAGGGCGGACACCTCGTTGTCCCCGGACAGGCCGTAGGTAACCGCGGCCCGGAGGGTCCCCGGGTACCCCTCGTCCCCGTCCGGGCTCTCGAGGGAAAGCCGGACGAAGACGCCTCCGCCCTCCCGGTAGGCCTGGGCGGACCAGACGTGCTTGTCGAAGCCCCGAAGCCCCCCGTGCAGGGAGTTCGGCCCGTTGTTACGGGCCAGGGAATACTCCGTTCCGCCCAAGCGGAATCGTCCCCCGGCTATCCGGTTGGCGTACCTCCCCACCGTGGAACCGAGGAAGGGATGCTTCCGGGTGTAGGGTCCCAGGGTGGAGAAGCCCAGGAGAACGTCGTCCCGGCCGGATCTCCCCGGCACGACCAGGGATACCAGGGTCGCCCCGTACGTCGAGATACCGAGGGCCAGATCGGAGGACTCCAGGAGGAAGAGGTCGACCTCCTCCCCCGTAGCCAGGATTCCGAAGGTTTTCCGTTCGAGTTCCATGTCCCCTCCGTCCGACGATCCGCTAGCCCTTCACGGCGCCCGCGGTGAGGCCCGCGATGATCTTGTTGTGCAGGAAGACGTAGGCCAGGACGCTGGGCAGGATCGACAGGACGATGGCCGCGAACATCCCCGCGTAGTCCGTGATGAACTGGCTGGTGAAGAACCGGATGCCCAGCTGGATGGTTCGGGCCGAGATGCTCGAGGTCAGGAGCATGGCCATCAGGAACTCGTTCCAGGCGTAGATGAAGCAGAAGGTCCCCGCGGTCACCAGGCCCGAGCGGGACAAGGGCAGGACCACCTTGGTGAATCGCTGGACGAAGGAGCAGCCGTCGATGATCGCGGCCTCCTCCATCTCCTTCGGAATCGCCCGCATGAAGGAGGTGACCAGGAAGATGGACACGGGCACGTTGATGGCCGCGTACACGAGCACCAGGGTGAACAGCTTGTCGTACAGGCCCAGGCGCGTCACCAGGGTGAAGTAGGGCACCATAAAGGCCAGGATGGGGACCAGGACACCCGCCTCCAGCACCGTGCGCACCGTCTCCCGGCCCTTCCAGGCTTCCCGGGCCAGGACGAAGCCGGCCATGGAGGACGCCAGCAGGTTCAGGAAGACCGTTCCGACCGCCACGATCACGGAGTTGAGGAAGAGCCGGGGCAAGTCGGCCATCGCCATGGCGTTGACGTAGTTGATGAACCCGGGCTTCTCGGGGAGGGAGAAGGGCGAGCTCTGGATCTCCAGGTTGGTCTTGAAGGAGTTGAGGACCAGCCAGAGGAGGGGCAGGACCGCCACGGCCAGGAAGAACGCGAGCACGATCCACTTGAGGAGGACCGCCAGTGCGGCCCCGACCCGGAAACCGCCGGTACTTCGAGACTTCTTCATTGCCCGGCCTCCGACATGGGGTCCTTGTTCCCCAGGATCTTGCGGATCGCCACGATCACCACCGTCCCCAGGAGGATAAGGATCACCCCGGCCGCGCTGGCCTCGCTGTACCGCAGGGCGTCCATCTTGAGGAAGAGGTCGATGCCCATGGTCGTGGTCGCGTAGGCGGGACCGCCGCCGGTCATCAGGTAGGTGGCCTCGAAGTGTCGCATCCCGTAGGCCATGGCCAGGGTGATGGAGGTCACCAGGGTACCCCGGAGCATGGGCACCGTGATGAGGAACTCCTGCTGGAAGGCACTGGCGCCGTCGATCTTGGCGGCCTCGTAGAGCTCCTGGGGAATGTTCATCGCCGCCGCCAGGAGGATGATCATGAAGTATCCGATGTAGAGGACGCTGGATATGATCACCGAAAGCAGGGCCGTGGAGGGATCCCCCAGGAAATTGCGGGCCTCGAAGCCCGCCAGCTTCAGAAGGCCGTTGAAGAAGCCGTACTGGGGGTTGTACAGGGCGGACCAAACCATGGCCAGGGCCACGGTGGAGATCACGTTCGGCAGGAAGTAGACGGTCCGCAGCACCTTCCACCCCCGGGGACGGCGGGCCAGCAGGATGGCGACCAGGGCTGCCAAGGGTACCTGGATGAAACCCGCGGCAAGGGCCCAGGTCACGTTGTTCCGGATGGCCAGCCGGAAGGTCGGATCCCCCAGGAGGCGGCCGAAGTTGCCCAGCCCGATGAACCGCATGGCGCCGATGCCCCTCCACCGGGTCAGGCTGGCGAAGAGGGTGAACACGAAGGGATACAGGAAGAAGGCCGCGAAGAGCACCCCGACGGGCAACAGGAAGGCCGCGATCTTGAAGGCGGAACCCCCGCCTCTGTTCTTCATGCCGAACCTCCGCGGAAGATAGACCTGCCGGACGGACTATGGACCGATCCCGGGTCCGATCCGGAACTCCGCGCCCGCTCGAACCCGCCACCCATTCTAGCGGCGGCCCCGGATCCCGGCAAGGCCGCGGGAGGCAAGTCCGATACGGAAACGACGCTTTTGGACACCCCGGGTCAGAGGATGTTCCGAAGTTCCTCCAATGCCCGGATCTCGTAGGTAGGCCGCAGGTCCTCCGGCCTTTCGAGTCCCCGGGGATTGTACCAGCAGGTGTCGATCCCGAAGGCCGCTCCGCCCCGGATGTCGGACTCCAGGGAATCCCCGACCATGACCATCCGCCCCCGGTCGTTCCGGCCGATCCGGGCGCAGGCGTACTCGAAGATCCGGGGGTCCGGCTTCGAGGCTCCCGCCTCCTCGGAGATCACAAGGGCGCCGACGAGGCCTTCCAGTCCCGACCGGGCCAGCCGGGACCGTTGGACGTCCGCGAGTCCGTTGGTCACGATCGCCAGAAAATATCTTCGGGCCAGGTACCCGCAGATCTCCCGGGCCCCGGGCAGGAGGTCGGCCCCCCGTGAAAGCTCCTCCACGTAGGCCCCGCCCACGGCCGCGGGGTCCAGGCGGTCCCCGGTCTCCTCGAAGAGCAGGCGGAACCGTTCGACTCGGAGGGTCGCCTGGTCCGTCTCGCCCCGCTCCAGGCGCCGCCACTGTTCCCGGTTGATACGCCGGTAGGAATCCCGGAGCTCCGGGGTGTCGGCCAGGCCGAAGCGGGCGCAGGTCCGGGAGAAGGCGCGCTCCTCCGCCCGGGGATAGTCGAAGAGGGTGTCGTCCGCGTCGAGGAAGACGGTGTCGTATCGAAGGTCCATCGCGGCCATCCTATCATGCCCCGGCGGGCTTGGGGGAGAGCCGGGTATCCACCGCCAACCCGGCCAGGACGACGGCGGTTCCGAGGAGCTTCCGGACGTCCAGGGTTCCCTGGACGGCTCCGTCCAGGACCAGCCCCGCCAGGGCCTGCCCGGAAAAGAGAAGGATCGTCGCGGTGAAGGCCGGGATCCTGGGAAAGACGAAGTTCATGGTCGCGACGACGGCCACCCCCGCCAGGCCTCCCCCCAGGGCCGGGAGGGGCCCCGCCGCCAGGACCGAGCGGATCGCCGGGACCGGGGAAAGCCCCGCCAGGGCCGCGATCGCGACGGTGCCCGCCAGCCCGGTCACGTAGTTCCACCGGGCGCTCCGGAGGATGCCCCGGCGGCGGCCGAGTTCGGAATTGAGGAGGAAGGAGACGCCCGGGAGGATCCCCGCGGCCAGGGCCACCGGCACCGCCGTCCAGAGGACCTTCCCGCTTCCCGCAAGTACGGCCGCCCCCGCGGCGGCCAGGAGAATGCCGGGAAGCCGGCCCGGGGTCAGGGCGTATTTTCTCCGGCCCAGGAATCCCGCCGCGTCGGCGGCCAGGGAAAATCCCGCCTGCCCCAGGAGGGAGAGGGCCACGGCCAGGGAGGCGCTCAGGGCCGTGAACGCGAAGTTGCAGGCGAAGATCGTCCCCACGCCGAGTACGCCCCCCAGGTAGAAGCGCGCCGGAACCCGGCCCGGCTCGGCCGGCTCCCGCCGGACCAGGGTGAGAAGCGTCACCGCCGCCAGCCCGACCGCGTGGACCGCCACGGCCGCGGCCCTGTCCCCCGCCGCCCCCCCCAGCCGGC
>CALMRC010000179.1 GCA_937873275.1 uncultured Spirochaetota bacterium | reverse complement strand
CCGGGAACGGACCGCGTGCCGGGCCATGAGGCCTCCGCCCCGGGCCCCGATGGGAAGCTCGTGGCAGACCACCCGCTGCCCCACCGGCAGGTCCCGGACCAGGGAACCGGCCTTGGCCACCCGCCCCACTCCCTCGTGGCCCGCCCGGAAGGGGTATTCATGGAATTTCCCGAACCGGCCGGAATAGGCTAGGAGGTCCCAGCCGCAAATTCCGCAGGCTTCCATCTCGACGAGGACTTCGTGGGCTTCGGGATCGGGCAGGTCGGCGGGCCGGAGTTCCAGGCTGCGCTCCCCGAGGTACCAGAGGGCTTCGGTTTTCATGATCGGCTCCAGGGCCAGCCTACAACCCCTTCTCCGATCTGTCAACGAAATTGTTCGAACCTCGAACAATTTTTGCATTCTACGAACTTTTGAAGTTGACAGCTGAACCGGTTGGGAGGATACTCACCACATCCATTCTGCTCTGATACGTGAACAGACATTCCTTGACCGGGCGAGGCTTGACGCCGCTTGACTAGGCCAGCCTTCGCGGTGATCATCCCGAAGATCCCGATCGCCGTGCCGACGAAAGGCGTACTGCATGACCGAGTTCGATTTGGACGACCCCGTCGACGTCTCCACCACCGCGGGGAGAATCTTCAAGATCATCCGGGACCACGGCCCCCTGTACGGCAAGGACATCGTGCGGCGCACGGGCTTGGCCAAGTCCACGGTCTCCGCCTATATCGACCGTCTGATGTCCGTGGGACTCCTGCGGGAGGAGATCCCGGACGGGATGAAGCGCCGCAAGCTCAAGGTGGCCGAATCCGCGGGGTACGTGGTGGGGGTGGCCCTCGGCCAGTCCCACCTGTCCGTGGCCCTCTGCGACCTGGAGGCGGAGATCATCGATTCCGTGGGCGGCCCCGTGGACCTGGTCCGGGAGAGTCCCGAGAAGGTCCTCAATCGGGTGATCTCCTACGCCCGGGAGCTCGAGGGGAGGGCCGGCGTCGGTCCCTCCGCCCTGTTCGGCATCGGGTTCGGCCTGCCCAGTCCCGTCGATTACGCCCACGGGGTGCCGGTCAACCCCCCGGTCATGCCGGGTTGGGACCGCTTTCCCGTGGCGTCCTTCCTCTCCCAGGAGTTCACCTGCCCCGTCTTCGTGGACAACGACGTCAACGTCATGGCCCTGGCGGAACGGGACAAGGGGGCGGCCTCGGACATGGCCTACCGGGGAGGTAGCTTCCTCCTGGTGAAGGCGGGGACGGGCATCGGGGCGGGCATCGTCATCAACGGCGAGATCTACCGGGGCGCCAAGGGGGCCGCGGGGGACATCGGGCACATCGGCATCGACGGGGACGAGACCCTCTGCCGCTGCGGCAACACGGGGTGCCTCGAGGCCGTGGCGGGGGGCCGGGCCCTGGCGACCCGGGCCCTGGCCGCGGCGCGGGCGGGCCGGAGTCCCTACCTCGCGGAGGTCCTGTCCCGGGAGGAGATCCCGGACGCGGAGGCCCTGGCCCGGGGCGCGGCCTCCGGCGACGAGGAGTGCATCCGCCTCGTGGCCTCCGCGGGCGCCTATCTGGGCACGGTCCTGGCCAAGCTGGTGAACTTCTTCAACCCTTCCCTCATCGTCATCTCCGGGGGGCTCACGAACCTGGGGGAGCGGTTCATCGCTTCGGTGAGGGAGTCGATCTACAGCCGCTCGACACCCCTGGCCACCGCGGACCTCATCGTCAAGAAATCGACCCTGGCCGGCCGGGGCGCCACCATGGGCGCCGCCATCCTGGTCCTGGACGAAGTGTTCTCCCACCGGAACGTGGGAATGCTGATGCGGAAGATTTCGGACTGAGGACCGCTACGCCGTTTCGTCGGGCAGGGAGAACTTCGCGGAATCGAAGCGCTCGCTCCCCAGCCACAGGTCGATCTTGGTCCCCCCCTCGATGCGCTCCACGTCCGCCTTCTTCACCTGCCAGCCGATCAGGTTGAGCCGGGCGGAACCCACCAGGTCGTTCCCGGCCATGTGTCCGTAGTATTCCGCCATCTCGGGACGGGCGGTGGTGTTGAGGGCCCGGGTGATGGCCTCGAGCTCGGAATCCTTGCGCACCGTGGAATCCATGACGGACAGGTGCAGACCGTCGGGCTCCTGGTGCAGGGATATCACCATGCGCATGGGCTTGGCGTCCAGGATGTAATTGGACATCTCCGCCAGGAGATGCATGATGTATTCCTTCGTCTTCATGGATGGCCGCCTTTCAAGGGAACCGCGGCGGGCTTGGCTCGCCGCGGACCCGTCATTCTACCGCATCCGCTCCTGCTTGTTCGAGCGGATCCACTCCAGGACCGCGGAGACGAGCCCGGCCGTGAGCCCTCCCGCGAAGCCGTTGTTGTACAGGTCCAGGCCCATGTGGAAGGCCCCCGTTCGCTCCACCAGGACCAGGTGCAGGAATCCGGCGATGAAGCCCACCAGGGGACCGAACTCCCCGGCCAGGGGGGCCAGGGTCGTGCCGAACAGGAGGGCCAGGATGGGTCCCGGGGCGGTCAGGGGTTTCCCGAACAGGAGGGTGGACGCGAATACCCCCGCCATCACGGGCAGGGAGTTGCGGGGATGCTTGCCGAAGGCCCCGAACCCGACCAGGGTCAGGAGGCCCCCGACCACGGGTCCGTTGAAGTCCCCGCCTACGGCCGCGACGTAGGCGCTGCCGATCAGCCCCAGGATTCCCATGTTCAGCAGGGCGGCCCCCGGCGTCACCATGTCCAGGAAGTCCGAAGGCAGCCGGCCGGTCAGCCTGAGGAGCTTCCGGAAGCCCGAGACCGCCCCCTTCCCTTCCAGGGACAGGCCCCAGGCGGCCAGGAGGACGGAGAGGGCGGGGACCAGGAGGGTCATCGCCGGTCCGGGGTGCTTGTTCCAGATGACGGTGATGGACAGCCCCCCTCCCGACGCGGCCAGGAGGGCCGCCGCGAAGAGTCCGAAAAAGCCGCAGGTCAGGCCGATGTTGTAGAGGTTGTAGCCCTCGTGCAGCCGGAGCAGGGCCATGGCCAGGCCGGGCAATATGAAGCCCGCGGCCAATCCGCCCGCGATGCCCGCCAGGACGGCCGTGACCCCGGTCAATCCCACCTCCAGGGCCAGGGCCGTCGCAAGGGGACCCAGGGCCGTCCCGAACAGGGCGATCATGATGTAGCTCTTGAAGGCCTTGCCCGCGGCCCGGGCCGCCATCCAGACCCCGACGACCACGGGCAGGACGTTCAAGGCCGTCTTCCCGAAGAAGCTGAAGCCCATCACCGTGAACACGCCCGCCAGGGTCGGGCCGGACAGGCGGACCCCGTTGAACCGCACCAGGAGCAGGGACAGGGCCGCCAGGAAGGCCGCATTGAGCAGGGCCCCTCCCGGGCCGCCGGTGACGGAGTAGTCGTGGATCAGCCGGGAGGGGACCCATTGCAGGGTCAGGAATCCCCGGACCGCCTCCGCGGGTCCGGGAGACGCCAGTCCGGCCGCGGCGGTGCCCAGGATCAGGACCAGCATCAGCCGATAGAGGGATTTCTCGGTATCCGTCACGCGGACCTCCAATAAAAGAAATGCTCCTTCCGGCCCCGGAAGGCCGAGGGAGGAGTATGTTGGGACCGGCGACCGGCGCCGGCCGTTTCCGGGAAACTCCCGCGTGAAAACCGGGGCCGTTCGGAACCGCATCGGCCTGAAACGGCCCGAGAAGCCTGACGCCTCGCGGGTGGATGAATAATTATACGGTATAACGATGCCGTGGACAAGGAAATTTTTCACCCCACGGCCCGAGCGAGCCGCGGCCCCCGGACCGTCCGCTCGTGACAGGGACGCCGGGTATCGATATCATCCAGGGATCCTTCCGATCCATCCGGAGGTCCCCGTGCTTCGTCTATCGCCCGCCC
>CALMRC010000178.1 GCA_937873275.1 uncultured Spirochaetota bacterium | reverse complement strand
GAGGCGGTGCGCAAGGGGGTGTTCATCCACGGCCTCTCCGGGGACCTCGCCGCGGCGGACAAGGGTGAGGACGGGATCACGGCCCAGGACATCCTCAACTATCTCCCCTACGCGATGAAGCAGGACCGGGAAGGGATCGAGGAGACGCTGGCTGAGCGCTACGAGGGCCCGGCGATCGTCTGACATACTCCCGTTAACTGCTTCTCCGGTTACTATTTGAGGCAATTCGTACTCCATAATATGCCTTGACAAGGACTGCCCGGGGCCCCTATACTTTGCCCCGTCAACGCACTATCTTACCAATAAACAAGCAAAATCTAATCAAGGAGGAGGAGCACATGCGAACACGTGTATTCGGAGCGTTGGTGGTTCTGCTGGCCCTGACGGTAGCCATCCCGGCCGCGGCCCAAACCAAACTGAAGTTCGCCCATGTGTACGAGACGTCCGAGGCGTTCCACGCCGAGGCGCTCTGGGCGGCCGCCGAGATTGCCAAGCGGACCAACAACAAGTACCAGATCGACGTCTTTCCCGCCTCCGCACTGGGCAACGAGCAGCAGATCTCCCAGGCCCTGCCCCTTGGCACCATCGACATGGCCTACCTCGGCGCGTCCTTCGTGGGGGCCGTCTACAAGCCCATCTCGATCGTGAACGCCCCGTACATCTGGCGCGACACGGCTCACCACACGGCCTTCAGCAAGAGCCCGATCCTGACCGAGCTGACCGACGGCTACTTCAAGCAGACCAACAACAAGATCGTGGCCATCACCTACTACGGCGCCCGCCACACCACGGCCAACAAGGCCCTCAACACCCCGGCGGACATGAAGGGCATGAAGCTGCGGGTTCCCCAGGCCCCCATGTATATGATGTACGCCAAAGCGGTGGGCGCGAACCCCACCCCCATCGCCTTCGCCGAGGTGTACCTGGCCCTGCAGAACAAGACCGTGGACGGCCAGGAGAATCCCCTCCCCACGATCCAGGCCAAGAAGTTCTACGAGGTGCAGTCGCACATCAACCTGACCGGCCACATCCTGGACAACCTGACCACGACGCTCTCCTCGGGCCTCTGGAACAGGCTGACCCCGCCGGAGCGCGAGATCTTCGATTCCGTGTACAAACAGGCGGCGGCCCGGGCCGGCGCCAGCATCCGCGACTCCGAGGCCAAGCTGGTGGACTGGTTCAAGCAGCAGAAGAAGACGGTGCTCGCGCCCGACCTGAAGCCCTTCCGCGAGGCGGCAGCCAGGATCCACAACGACGCCTCCCTCGGCGCCGTCTGGACCAAAGACCTGTACGACCGCCTGCAGGCCCTGAAGTAGGACCGCTCGCTCGCGAGGACACCGGGCCCGCCGTTACCGAAGGCCGACGGCCGGGCCCGGAAGCATTTCCGCACCCGGACCCGTCTGAGGGGCGGCCCGGGCCGCCCGGGGACAACCCGCATGGAAGATGAAACCTATACCGGCCCGGACCTCGGCAAGATGCCCGTCGGCGGCGTGGACGAAGAGACCGAGCCGGACCTTTCGGATTACCGGGTCGAGGACTGGGTGACCCTGGCCTTTTTCTGGGCCATGGCCGTCATCGTCTTTCTCCAGTTCTTCACCCGCTACGTCCTGAACGACTCACTGGCCTGGACCGAGGAGATCGCCCGGTACCTCCTGATGTGCGTGGGGCTCCTGGGCGGCTCCCTGGCGGTCCGGCGGTACAGCCACATCCACGTGGAGTTCCTGTACCTGTTCATGCCGGGCTGGATGGCGCGGGCGCTCTCGCCCCTGGTGGACGTCATCCGGGTCGTCTTCTTCGCCTACGCGACCTGGCTCTGCTGGCTGGTCACCCGGATCATGCAGACCCAGCCCATGGTGGTCGTCGACTGGCCCATGAGCATCGTCTACGGGATCTGCACGGTGGGCATGGCCCTGATGACCTTCCGTTCCGTCCAGGTGGCCCTGCAGAACCGGCGGACGGGGACCAGCCCGCTCCTCAAGGTGCGGGAGGAGGGGCGGCACCAATGATCACGCTGGCGCTCATCGGCGGCTTCCTGCTCCTTCTGGTCATCGGGGTTCCGGTGGCGATCTCGCTCGCGGGCTCCTCGCTCATCTACGTCATGCTGGAGGGGGTGCAGCCCCACCTGGTGGTCCTCCACCGCATGATCGGCGGCATCGACTCCTTTCCCCTGCTGGC
>CALMRC010000177.1 GCA_937873275.1 uncultured Spirochaetota bacterium | reverse complement strand
TACCGCTCGTCTCTTCAACCCTCGATTGCTTCGGGACAAGCTTCGTAACACTACCGAACAGAAGCGCCGCGAGACCGTATCCGACCGCCAAATAGCTCATCAATGGCAGAACCTCGATCCCCGCGAGCTGGACCAGGAAATTGAACCAGAAATGGATCCAGACGGCCAGCAGGATATTCCGGTTCCGTTCCAGGGCGTGGGCGATGAGGACGGATACGGAGACGATGGCGGCCAGGAAGGTCAGCACGTACCGCAGGAGGTCCGGACCGGAAAATCCGGACATCAGCCAGAGCGGCAGGTGCCAGAATCCCCAGACCAGCCCCAGGATCAGGCCGGACGCGGTCACGGACCGGGTCCGCCGAAGCCGGGGAAGGGCGAACCCCCGCCACCCCAGTTCCTCCCCGAGGGGGCCCGAGGTCAGGTTCACGACGAAGGAGGAGGCCAGGGCGGCCGGGGCCGGAAGCGTCCAGGCTCCGATCGGCTGCCCCCCCAGGGCGGCGTGGGCGGCCCGGGCTAGGACCAGGATACCGGCCTGGGCGGCCAGGACGCCCAGGAAGAGCCCCGTCCGGGGCCGCTCGGATACCTGGGCCCGTAGAAAGTCCTTCCAGCCCGTTCCCGGATTCAGCCTCCGGAAAAGGATGGCCAGGGCGAAGGTGGGAGCCCACGCGCAGACGTTCTTCATCACCGCGACCAAGGGCTCGGGCACTTTCAGGTAGATCAGGAATCCGGTCACACCTAGCAGCAACCAGAACAGGAGGTAGGAGAGGACGAAATACCCGGTTAGGGAGGAGGAAGTTCGCGCGGTGGGCATGCTGGTCTCCTTGACGAATATTCTACGGAACCGGCCGCGAACTCTCCAGTCCCCCGGAAACTTTTTCGCCATGTTTCTCTTGACAGAATCATTCCACTTCGCCAGACTGCCGCGGAGTCGCCGGCTAGACCGCCGGCCGGAAGGAGATCCCGAGGTGATCTGGAATCCCGACTACGAGACACTCCCCGGAGAGGACCTGAAGCGACTGCAGGACGAGCGACTGGGAACCCTGGTGGACATGCTGTACCGCAGGGTGAAGTTCTTCCGATCCAAGATGGATGCCGCGGGGGTCAAGCTCGGGGAGGTCCGGGGCATCGGAGACCTGGCCCGGCTGCCCTTCACCACCAAGGACGAGCTCCGGTCGGGGTACCCCTTCAACCTGCTGGCGGTAGACCTCCGGGAGATCGTGGAAATCCATACCTCCTCGGGAACGACCGGAAAGCCCGTGGTGGACGCGTACACCGCCGGGGACCTGGACACCTGGGCGGAAGCCATGGCCCGCACCCTCTCCGCGGGAGGGGCCACCCGGCACGACATCGTCCAGAACGCATACGGCTACGGCCTATTCACCGGCGGCCTGGGGGTGCACTACGGCGCCCGGAGGATCGGGGCCACGGTCCTGCCCATCTCCGGCGGCAACACGAAGCGCCAGGTGGAGCTCCTGCGGGACTTCGGCACCACGATCCTGACCTGCACGCCCTCCTACGCCCTGTACCTTGCGGAGGCCCTCCGGGAGGAGGGGCTGAGCCCCCGGGATATGGGGCTCCGCGCCGGATTCTTCGGGGCCGAGCCCTGGAGCGACACCATGCGCGCGGAGATCCAGGCCAAGCTGGGCCTTGCGGCGTACGACATCTACGGATTGACCGAGATCATCGGCCCCGGGGTGGCCTTCGAGTGCGAGCGCCAGGAAGGGCTCCACGTCAACGAGGACCTCTTCTACCCGGAGATCGTGGATCCCGCGACGGGGCGGGTACTGCCGGACGGTCAGAAAGGCGAGCTGGTCATCACCACCTTGACCAAGCAGGGTACGCCCATCCTCCGGTATCGGACCCGGGACATCACCTACCTGGACCGCTCTCCCTGCCCCTGCGGGCGGACCACGGTCCGCATGCACCGGCTCCTCGGACGCACGGACGACATGCTCATCGTGCGGGGGGTGAACGTCTTCCCCTCCCAGATCGAGGAGGTCATCCTGGGGATCGAGGGCGTCGAACCCCACTACCAGATCATCGTGGACCGCCGAAACCAGCTGGACAGCCTGGAGGTCCAGGTGGAGATGACCGAGGCCCTCTTCTCCGACGAGATCCGCGACCTGGAGCGCACGGAGAAACTCATTGAGAGCCGGCTGTACGGGACCCTGAACATCCACTCCCGGGTCAAGCTGGTGGAGCCCAAGACCATCGCGCGCAGCGAGGGCAAGGCCAAGAGGATCCTGGACAAGCGTCAGATCTGAGCCGGGCCGGGGCCCGGGGAGGCGATCATGAGCGTGAAGCAAGTTTCCATTTTCCTGGAGAACTCCAAGGGCCGCCTCGCGGAGGTGACCCGGATCCTGGCCCGGGAGGGCATCGACTTGCGGGCCCTTTCCCTGGCGGACACCTCGGACTTCGGGGTGCTCCGGATCATCGTGGAGGATCCGGACCGCTGCCTTGCGGTCCTGAAGGACAACGACTACGTGGCCCGGGTCTCGGAGGTCGTGGCCGTGGAGGTGGAGGACCGGCCCGGCGGGATGTCCCGGATCCTGGACGTCCTGGACGAGGCGGGGCTCAACGTGGAGTACCTCTATGCCTTCGTGGCCAAGGCCGGAAAGAACGCCGTGGTCATCTGCAAGATCGACGAGCGGGAGCGTGCCCTGTCGGTACTCGAGGCGAAGGGAATCCGGACGATCTCGTCGGAGGACCTGGAATCGACCTGACGGCACATTCATGGCGAATTCCGATCCCGGGCGGTATACTTCCTCCATGAACCCCACGAAAGAACTCCTGGACCGGATCTCCGCCGAGGAAGCCTCTGTCCTTCTGGACCGCTTCGACGAGGAGGACGCCTGGCGCTTAGGTCTCCTCCTGGTCGAGGAAGCCCGGAAGCGGAAGGCCCCCGTGGCGGTGGACGTGCGGCGCCCCGGGCAGGTACTCTTCCACGCGGCCCTGCCGGGAGCGACCCCGGACAACGACGAGTGGATCCGGCGCAAGTCCGCCTGCGCCTTCCGCTTCGCCAAGTCCTCCCTGGCCGTGGGCGTCAGCCTTGCACTGGCGGGCAAGACCCTGGAGGAAAAGTCCTTCGTCAGTTCCTTCGACTTCAGCCCCCACGGGGGCGCCGTGCCCGTGCGGGTCCGGGGCGTGGGGATCGTCGCCTACGCCACCGTGTCGGGACTCCCCCAGGAGGAGGATCACGCCCTGGTCATGGAATGCCTGGGGAAGCTGGCGGGGCGGGATTGAGAGGAGCCCGGGAAAGCCGGGCATCGGCGCGGATTAGTCCGGAGGAGGCGCCGACGCCTTCCTCCGCCGCCCTTCAGGCCAGCGGCTCCAGGAGCGCGACGATCCGGGCCAGGGGCTCCACGTCGTCGGAATCCCACTGGGCGGGCTTGTCGGAGTCGATGTCCAGGACCGCGACCACCCGGCCGTCCTTGACCAGGGGAAGGACGATTTCGCTCTTCGACCGGGAGTCGCAGGCGATGTGGCCCGGGAAGGCCTCCACGTCGGGAACGACCACGGGGGCCCCGGTCTTCACGGCGTGCAGGCATACCCCCCGACCCCGGAGCACCTGGCAGGCCACGGTGCCCTGGTAGGGACCCACGTGGAGTTCCTCGGGGCCCGCTACGAAGTAGAACCCCGTCCAGAAATGATGACGCAGTTTGGCGTGCAGGAGGGCCGCGAC
>CALMRC010000176.1 GCA_937873275.1 uncultured Spirochaetota bacterium | reverse complement strand
CAGGACGAAAATGTTAGCCTTGGTCCTGCCTCTCCTGGTGACCCCCCTCTTCCTGTCGGGCCTGGTCTCCTCCCTGGAGGCCCGGAACGGCATCACCTCCGTCGCCGTGGATTTCCTCCGGTTCAAGGCCGAGGAGCTCCGTAAGTACGCGGCCCAGCAGTGGGGGATCCTGGAGGAGAACTCCCTGGCGGAGGATCCACGGTACGTGAGGATCGCCGAGGACGCCGTTGCGAGCTTCGCCGCCGGGATCATCCGGAGTCCCACGGAGCTGGTCGCGGCTTTCGACCGGGAGGGCAGCCTCGTCCTGTCCACCTCCCCGCTGGAGATGCCGGAATCCGAGGCCCGGGATCTCCGGATCCGAGCCTCCGAGGGCCGGGAGGGCTGGGAGCGCCTCCGGCTGGGCGGCGCGGCCCGGGTGGCCCAGGCCTTCGTCCTGCCCGAGTTCGGGTGGTACGTCCTCGTGAGCGAGCGGGAAGACCGGTTCTACGGGGCCGTGGACGAGATCCTCCGCCGGAGCGTCTACATCCTGGCGGCCTCCGCCGCCCTATCCGTGATCCTGCTGGTCGTTTTCGCCCGGTACCTCACGGAGCCGATGGTCCGGCTGGAGCGGACCATGACCCGGGTCATGGAGACCAACGACCTGTCCCTACGGGCGGAAGTCCGGTACTCCGACGAGATCGGCCGACTGGCGGAGAGTTTCAACGGCATGGCGTCGGCCCTGGACGAGGCCTACGCCCGCATCAAGGACTACGCCGCCGAGGCGGTGCACTCCCGTCGGCGGGAGCGCAAGGTCCGGAGCATCTTCCAGAAGTACGTGCCCGCCTCCGTGATCGACCAGATCTTCGAGCGTCCCGATTCCGCCCTGACCGGGGAGGAGCGGGTCCTTGCGGTCCTCTTCTCGGACATCGTCGGCTTCACGGGCATCTCGGAGCGCCTCGCGCCCGCGGAGGTCGTGGACTCCCTCAACCACTACTTCGAGCGCATGGGCGGGATCATCCTGGAGCAGTCCGGCATCGTGGACAAGTACATCGGCGACGCCATCATGGGATTCTTCGGGGCGCCCTCGTCCACGGGCCGGGAGGCCCTGGACGGGGTGGAGGCGGCGCTCCGGATGCAGGAGGCCCTGGGGGATTTCAACCGCTGGCAGGTTTCCAAGGGCCGCCCGGAGTTCCGGAGCGGGGTGGGCCTCAACTACGGCGCCGTCACGGTCGGGAACATCGGCTTCGAGAAGAAGATGGACTACACCGCCATCGGGGACATGGTGAACACCGCGTCCCGGATCGAGGGCCTGACGCGGCTCTACCGGGAGCCCCTCCTGGTCTCCTCCGCGGTATGGAGGGAGGTCCGCTCCACGTACCCCTGCCGCTTCCTGGACAAGGTGGAGGTGAAAGGCCGCAAGGGGGCGGTCTCGGTGTTCTCGGTCCGCCGGGAGATCGGCCCCGGGGAGGAGAAGGCCTGGAAGTACTTCCACGCGGGGATCAAGCGGTACTACGGCCGGGCCTTCCAGGAGGCCGCCCGGTACTTCGCCGCCGCGGAGCGCCTGGCCCCCGGGGACCGGGGCGCCCAGCGTTTCCTGGCCCGGTGCCGGGACTGCATCCGGAATCCCCCTCCCGCCGGCTGGACCGGCACCGTGGTCATGACGGAAAAGTGACGGGGCGTCCGGCGCTCCGGGCCGGAGACCGGACCTAGAGGGACAGGATCTCCCGCCAAACCCGCTCGTCCACGGGAATCCCCTCGGCCTCGTTGCGAGCCCGGGTCTCCCGCATCCGTTGCCCCCCGTAGACGATCGGTCGGCCGGATCCGTCCGGCACGGAGGCCCGGAGGTTTTCCACGGCGCCCCGCACGATCCGTTCGACCCGGTCCGGGCCGGCGATCTTCCCGATGTCCAGGGCGATGAAGGTCTGGGAGAGGCTGTACTCCCCGTCCAGCGTTCCGATTTCCGAGGTAGTCCTGCCCAGGGACAGGCCCGCCGCGAAGACGTCCAGGACGAAGGAGAGGGCGGATCCCTTCCAGTACCCCGTGGGGAGGGGCCGCTTGGAGGAATGGACCGCCGCGGGATCGTCCGTCAGGTTCCCGTCGGCGTCGAATCCCGCGGGGGTCGGCATCCTCCGTCCCTCCAGCATGGCCAGCTCCAGGGCGCCGTAGGAGTACTGGGACATCGCCATGTCCACGACGATGTCTCCCCCCCTCCAAGGGAAGGCCACGACCAGGGGGTTGTTGCCCAGCCGGGCGTCCGCCGCGCCCCAGGCGGGCATGTTCGGCAGGGTGTTCGTGAAGCAGAGGCCCGCCATGCCGGCCTCGCAGGCCTGGTATCCGTACGTGGCCGCCCGGAACCAGTGGTTCGTGTTCCGGAGGGCGACGCAGCCGATCCCGTGGGCACCCGCCAACTCCACGGCCCGGCCCATGGCGAACCGCGCGTTGAGGATGCCGAATCCCAGGTTCCCGTCCCAGCTCTCCAGGGCACCGAAGGCCGCGGCCCGGGAGGGCTCGGCCCGGACGCGGATCACGCCCCGGTCGATATCCCCGATCAGGGTGTCACTAATGGCATGCGCCTGCATCAGGACCGTGACGTGGTGCTTCTTAATAGCGACAC
>CALMRC010000175.1 GCA_937873275.1 uncultured Spirochaetota bacterium | reverse complement strand
CTCCACGTGCTCCGGCCGGCCCCGGAACCAGGCCCGCAGGTCCGGCCTCTGGGTGGCTATGCCCGCGGGGCACCGGTCCCGGTCGCACCGCCCGCAGGCCACGCACCCGACGGCGATCAGGGCCGCGGTGCCGAAGCCGAACTCCCGGGCCCCCAGGACGGCCGCGATCACGACGTCCCGGCCGCCCCGGAGCCGGCCGTCCACCTGGACGGAGACCCGGTCCCCCATGCCGTTCATGGCCAGGACCTGCCGGATCTCCGGAAGGGCCAACTCCCAGGCGTTCCCCGCGTAGTCCAGGGAGGACAGCGGCGCGGCTCCCGTCCCGCCGTCCCCCGAGGAGACCACCACGCAGTCCGCCCCCGCCTTCGCGGTGCCCGCGGCCACGGTGCCGATTCCCGCCTGGGCCGCGAGCTTTACGGCGATTCGGGCCGTGGGGTTCACGCACCGGAGGTCGTGGATGAGCTGGGAAAGGTCCTCGATGGAATAGATGTCGTGGTGCGGGGGCGGGCTGATGAGGGGCGTTCCGGGCACGGTATGCCGAAGTCGGGCGATGTGCTCGTTCACCTTGGCCGCGGGCAGTTGTCCGCCCTCGCCGGGCTTGGCCCCCTGGGCCGCCTTGATCTGCAGCTCCCGGGCGAGGGCCAGGTACCGGGCAGTCACCCCGAACCGGGCGGAGGCCACCTGCCGGGAGGCGCTGGCCCGATTCACCCCGTCCGGGCCGGGGACGTCCCGGTCCTCGTCCTCCCCGCCCTCCCCGGAATCGCTCCAGGCGCCCGCGGCGTTCGCCCCCGCGGCCAGAACCTCGTGGGCTTCCGGGCTGATCGCCCCGCAGGACATGGCGGACACCGTGAGCCGGGACACGATGGAGTCCTCGCCCTCGACCGTTTCCACGGGGAGCGGATTTCCGGTCCTCAGTTCGAAGAGGTCCCGGAGGGCGAAGGCGGGTCGATCCGCCCCGGTGATGCCCCGGGAATAGGCCCGGTAGGCCTCCCCGTCGCCGTCCCGGACCGCCCGGGTCAGGAGGGCCGCAAGTCGGGGGGGCCAGGGGACGTCGTCCTCCCGGGATGCGGAGGCCCCCGCCGCGGGTCCGCTGTCCGCGGACGGGCCCGCGCCCCCGGGTCGGCCGGCGGACCCGAAGGCCGCCGCGTGCCGGGCCCGGATATCCTCCTCGAGCTCCGCGAGACCCGCACCCCCGATCCGGCTCTCCGTGCCGGGGAAGAACTCCGCGACGAACTCCGCCGAGAGCCCGGAGGCCTCGAAGAGGCCTCCGCCCCGGTAGGAGGAGACCGGGGAGATCCCCATCTTGCTCATGGTCTTGAGCAGGCCCTTCTCCAGGGCATCCACGTAGTTTTGCCGGGCTTCCTCCGGGGAAGGCGGCGACTCGCCGGGGGCGGCGGCTCGGGCGGCCAGGTCCGGCAGCTCCTCGAAGACCAGCCAGGGGTTCACGGCGCTTGCGCCGTAGCCGACCAGCAGGGCCAGGTGGTGGATCTCCCGGGCCTCCCCGGTCTCCACCACGAGGCCGGTCCGGTGCCGCTTCCCCCGGGCCACCAGGTGCCGGTTCGCCGCGGCCAGGGCCAGGAGGGCGGGCACCGCGGCCCTGCCCTCGTCCACGCCCCGGTCGCTCAGGATCACCAGGGCGTACCCCTCGTCCACCCGGAGCTCCACCGCGGTCCGGACGGCCTCCACGGCCGCCTTGAGCCGGGACCCCGGGGCCGGCCGGGTGGCCTCCCCGTCGCCGTCCAGGAGGAAGGTCGTGGACACCGTGCAGACCCGGAGCTCGGGCTCCGTCGAGGACCGGAGCCGGACCAGGTCCTCGTTGGTCAGCACCGGGTGCCGGAGCCGGAGCTGGGCGCAGTGGAGGGGGGTTTCGTCCAGGAGGTTCCGTTCCCGGCCGATGAAGCTCGCGAGGCTCATGGCCGCCCCTTCCCGGA
The DNA here is from genome assembly GCA_937873275.1 of uncultured Spirochaetota bacterium. Classification (GTDB taxonomy): domain Bacteria; phylum Spirochaetota; class Spirochaetia; order Treponematales; family UBA12059; genus JAAYUR01. The sequence continues at coordinate 9,301 of CALMRC010000175.1, read as the reverse complement.
CGGAGTCGATGGGGGGGTTCGTCACCTGGGCGAAGAGCTGGCGGAAGTACGAGAACAGGCTCTCCGGCCGGGGGGAAAGCACGGCGGGGGGCCGGCGGGTTCCCATGGCCGCGGTGCCCTCCTTTCCCGAGGCGAGCATGGGACCGAGGGCGCGGTCCGCCGTGGCGTCCAGTCCGAAGTAGGCGGTCCGGCGGCGGTCCGGCGGCGGTCCGGCGCCCCAGGGAGGAAGGTCCGACAGGTCCTGGAGCCCCGGAATCCGCAGGGCGTTCTCCGCGAGCCAGTCCCCGTAGGGCCGCCTCCGGAAGACCTCCCCCCGGGCCTCGCCGTCCGGCAGGACCCGGCCGGCCTCGAGGTCGACCACGAGCATCCGCCCCGGGGACAGCTTCCCCTTCTCGACGATCCGGCCGGGATCCGGCTCCAGGGCGCCGGCCTCGCTGGCCCCGACGAAGAGGCCGTCCGAGGTGAGGGAGTAGCGGAAGGGACGGAGCCCGTTCCGGTCCGCGGCGGCGCCCACGGAGATTCCGTCCGTGAAGACCAGGGCGGCCGGGCCGTCCCAGCTCTCCAGGAGCGCCGAGTGGTACTCGTAGAACGCGCGTTCCTCCGGCGGGGTGTCCGGTCCCCCGGGGGCGGGGATCATCATCATGAGGGCGTGCCGGGGCGAACGCCCCGCCCGAACCAGGAGCTCGTAGACGTTGTCGAACATGGCGCTGTCCGACCCCTCCTCCTGGATCACCGGAAAGATCTTCGGAAGGGAGGGTCCCAGGAGGTCGGACTCCAGGGTGGACTGCCGCGCCCGCAGGGCGTTCAGGTTCTTCCGGAGGGTGTTGATCTCCCCGTTGTGGGCGATCATCCGGAAGGGCTGGGCCAGGGGCCAGGAGGGGAAGGTGTTCGTGCTGTACCGCTGGTGCACCACCGCGAAGGGGCTTTCGAACTGGGGGTCCTCGAGGTCCGGGTAGAACGAGGAGAACTGGGAGGCCACGAACATGCCCTTGTAGACGATGGTCCGGCAGGACAGGGAGGGGATCGAGAAGTCGTCCAGGGAAAGCCCCGCCTGGGAAGCCTCCCGCTCCACGCTCTTGCGAAGGACATAGAGCTTCCGTTCGAAGGACTCCCCGTCCGGGGCATCCACGGGTCGCGTGAAGGCGGCCTGTACGATCCGGGGCAGGCTTGCCAGGGCGCGGCCTCCCAGGACCTGGGGTACCACGGGGACGTCCCTCCAGGCCAGGAGCTCGACTCCCTCCCGGGCGGACATGTACTCCACCAGGGCCCGCGCGGTCTTTTGGGCGGAGCGGTCCCGGGGCAGGAAGAACATGCCCACGGCGTAGGGCAGCCCGTCCAGGGTTTCCCGGAAGGATACCGGATTCCCCGGAAGGGTTGCCCCCATCCGCGCGCGGAAGAAGCCGTCGGGGATGCGGCACAAAAGGCCGGCCCCGTCCCCGGATTTCCCGTCCGCGCTGACGGCGCCCCGGTGCTCCAGGTTTCGGAGGACGGCGAGGGCATCCCGTACGATGTCGTTGCCCGGGCGGCCGTCCAGCCGCGCGACGACGCCGATCCCGCACGAGTCCCGCTCGTGGGACCGGTCGTACAGTCCTAGATTTCCGCTCATCCGATCCTCCCCGCGCGGGCCGGAACGGCCGGACCCGCAGAGGACGGTTATACAATAAGATTCTATGAATAGATACAAAACCCCCGGCGTTTTCCTGCCCGAATTCGGGAACTTCCCTTCCCCGCCGGGTTGTGATGTAATACCGCATGAACCTTTGCCTGGTGGTAGCCGAGGAATCCTCGGCGAAAGCCGCTGAGATCCTCCGCCGGTACGAGGGGCTCGACCTGACATTCGAGGTGCGCGCGGATTACCTGGCGGACCTGGGTCCCGACACCGCCGCCTTCCTCCGGGGAGTCACGGACCGTCCCCTGATCTTCACGGCCCGGCTCCCCGGGGACGGAGGCCGGTGGACCTCCGGGGAGGCGGCCCGGACCCGGGCCTACGAACGGGCCGCGGCGGCGGGATTCGACTACGTGGACCTGGAGATCGGAACCTTCCCGGACCTGGACACCGGCGGCCGGACCCGGGTCATCCGGTCGTACCACGACATGCGGGGCTTCCCCCGGGACATACGGGAAATCTACGCCCGGGCATCGGAGGATCTCCAGGAAATTCCCAAGATCGCCGTAACCCTGTCCGGCCCGGAGGAAACCCTGCGCTTCCTGGAATGGAACTCCGAGCTTCGGGACGGCGGATCCTCACCCCGGATCGTCACCGCCATGGGCCGCAAGGGAGCCTTTTCCCGGATCCTGGGTAGCCGCCTGGGCATCCTCCACACCTACGTGTCCGCCCCGGGCCGCATCCTGCTTCCCGGCATGGTGGACCTCGCGGCGATGACCGGGCGGTATCGGGCCGACCGGATCGACGACAGGACCACGGTGTTCGGGCTCGTGGAACCGGCCTCCACCTATTCTCCCCCGGACGCGGAAGACCCGGAGGGGATACCAGAGGCCCTCCGGCCGGATTCGGATGCGCCGCGGGCCGACACCGCCCCGACGGCCGCGGACTCCGTCCTGGCTCCCTTCGTCCTGGATTCCGAGGAGGAGTATCGGGCCTTGCGGGAGTTCTTCCGAATCCGGCGCTTCTTCCGCGCCGGCCCCTCGCCGCGAGAGCGCCGATAAAGCAGGGCCGCCGCCCCGCGAAGGGTGACGGCGGCCCGGTTTCCCCGCGGCGCGGCCGTACTACAGCCGGAAGAGCAGGTCCTCGTAGGTCGGCAGGGGCCAGGCGTCCTTGGACACCAGCTTCTCCACGGCGTCGACCCGGGACCGCAGGGCGGACATCTGGACCGTCACCTTGTCCCGGTAGGCCTTGGCCTGGGTGAAGGCGTCCTCGATCTCCTGGGCCTCGGAGAGGACCTTCTCGAGCTTTTCCGACTCTTCATAGATCTCCGACGTCAGCTCGGCGATCCGCTTGGCCCGCTTCTCCTGGGGGGAACTGACCGCGCCGATGGCCGCGAGGCTGGCGGATTCCCGTGCCAGGGCTCCCGCGAAGGCGGTGGCCGCGGGGAAGATGGACCGGCGGACCATGTCGATCATCACTCCAGCCTCGATGTTGACCTGTTTGGAGTACTTTTCCAGGTAGATGTGGTAGCGGCTCTCCAGTTCGGCCTTGGACAGGACCTTGTGACCCTCAAAGAGACTCACCGTCTCCGGCTGAATCAGGATCCCGAAGGAGTCGATGGAGGCCCGGATGTTCGGCAGGCCCCGGCGCTCCGCCTCCTTGACCCATTCCTCGGAGTAGCCGTTGCCGTTGAAGGTCACCCTCCGGTGCTTCGAATAGGAGTCCTTGACGATGGACTGGATGGCGGCGGTCTTGTCCGCGGACTTCTCCAGGGCGTCCGCGAATTCCGACAGGACCTGGGCCACCGCCAGGTTGAGGTAGGTGTTCGGGGTGGCGATGGACTGGGAGGAACCGACCATCCGGAACTCGAACTTGTTGCCCGTGAAGGCGAAGGGGCTCGTGCGGTTGCGGTCCGAGAGGTCCCGGGGCAGGCTGGGCAGGCTCGTGACCCCCAGCTTGATCTTGTCCCCGTTGCTCTGGGACTGGGCCCGGCCCTCCACGATGGCGTCCAGGATTCCGCAGAGCTGGGAGCCCAGGAAGACCGAGATGATGGCCGGAGGCGCCTCGTTGGCCCCCAGGCGGTGGTCGTTCCCCGCGGTGGCCGCGGCGGACCGGATGAGAACCGCGTACCGGTCCACCGCCTCCACCACCGCGGTCATGAACAGGAGGAACCGGGCGTTGGACTCGGGGTTCTCCCCGGGCTCCAGGAGGTTGTAGCCGTCGTCGGTGGCCATGGACCAGTTGTTGTGCTTGCCCGAGCCGTTGACCCCCGCGAAGGGCTTCTCGTGGAGGAGGGCCTCCAGGCCGTGCCGGCGGGCCACCTTCTGGAGGGTTTCCATGACCAGCTGGTTGCCGTCCACCGCCACGTTGGTGGTCGTGAAGATGGGGGCCAGCTCGAACTGGTTCGGGGCCACCTCGTTGTGCTGGGTCTTGGCGGAGACTCCGACTTTCCAGAGCTCGTAGTTCACCTCCCGCATGAAGGCGGCCACCCGTTCCTTGATCGCCCCGAAGTAGTGGTCCTCCATCTCCTGGCCCTTGGCGGGCATGGACCCGAAGACCGTCCGCCCCGTGAGCATCAGGTCCGGCCGCCGGGCGAAGTACTCGGAGTCCACCAGGAAGTACTCCTGCTCGGGGCCCACGGTCGTGATGACCCGCCGGGAAGTCTCGTTGCCCAGGGCCCGGAGAACCCGGAGGGCCTGGACGGAGAGGGCGTCCATGGACCGGAGGAGGGGAACCTTCTTGTCCAGGGCGTGGCCGTAGTAGCCGATGAAGGCCGTGGGGATGCACAGGGTGGTGCCCGTCGGGTCCTGCTTCAGGAAGGCCGGGCTGGTGGTGTCCCAGGCGGTGTAGCCCCGGGCTTCGAAGGTGGCCCGGAGGCCGCCGGAGGGGAAGCTGGACGCGTCGGGCTCTCCCTTGATGAGCTCCTTGCCCGAGAACTCCATGAGGATCTTCCCGTCCGGGGTGGGGGAGATGAAGGAGTCGTGCTTTTCCGCGGTGAGCCCCGTGAGGGGGTGGAACCAGTGGGTGTAATGAGTGGCGCCCTTTTCCAGGGCCCAGTCCTTCATGGCCCCCGCCACCACCTCCGCCACCTCCAGGGAAAGCTCCTTCTCGCCGGCCTGGACCTCGAGGAGTTCCTTGTAGACGTTCTTCGGGAGCCGCTCCCGCATGACCGCGTTGGAAAAGGAATTGACGCCGTACACGCTCGTCACCGGGGTTTCGGAAAAATCGATGGCCTTGTTCATGGTCTCTCCTCGTGCTGAGTGCCGGCCCGGGGTCCGTGGACCGGACGTATGCCCAATCCCTGCAGGAGCCGTGCCGTCCGGCCGACGGACGGAAAATTATGTCCGACTTCGGGCAGGCCTGGGCTTTGAGGACGGGATTCTAGGGGAAATCCACAGAGCCACGGAGGCACGGAGGGAAGAGAGGGACCGACGTCGCCGGAATCCGTTTCGAGTCATCGACCGAAATTCCTACATAATTGTACCCAGGATCGAATGATTCTACATTTGTGTAGCTTTCAGGAACGATCTCGGCGCTCGGTACAATCTCCAGTTGATGGCGTAATGCCGGACCCGGAGCCCCATCTGGCGCTCCGTGATGCCCAGGGAGCGCGCCGCGGCCGCCATGTTCCCCCCGGTGATCTTCAGGGCCTCCACGATCAGCTCCTTTTCCAGACGCGAGAGCGCGGCGTCCAGGGTGGAGGTGGGCTCGGTGCGGGTGGACCGGGCGGACTGGAGGCTGGGCGGGAGGTGGTAGGAGTGGATGACCATGTCCGTGGAGAGGATGACCGCCCGCTCGATGCAGTTCTCCAGCTCCCGGACGTTCCCGGGCCAGTGGTAGCTGGTCAGAAGGTCGATGGCGGGGCTGGAGATGCGCTTCACCGCCTTTCCGTTCCGGGCCGCGTACTTCTCCGTGAAGTGATCCGCCAGGAGGACGATGTCGCTTTTCCGCTCCCGGAGGGGCGGGACCCGGATCGGGAAGACGTTCAGCCGGTAGTACAGGTCCTCCCGGAACCGCCCCGCGGCGAGCTCCTCCTCCAGGCTCCGGTTGGTGGCGGCGATCACCCGGACGTCCACCTTCACCGCCCCGGAGCCGCCCACCCGCTCGATCTCCCGTTCCTGGAGGACCCGCAGGAGCTTGACCTGCACTTGGGGTGACAGCTCCCCGATCTCGTCCAGGAAGACCGTGCCCCCGTGGGCCAGCTCGAACCGGCCCTTCCTCTGGCCCGCGGCCCCCGTGAAGGCCCCCTTCTCGTGGCCGAAGAGCTCGCTCTCGATGACCGATTCCGGCAGGGCCGCGCAGTTCACCTTCACGAAGGGGCCGTCCGCCCGACGGGACTTCCGGTGGATCTCCGCGGCTACGAGCTCCTTGCCCGTCCCGCTCTCCCCGGTGACCAGGACCGTGGCGTCGCTGGGGGCCACCTGGTTCACCAAGGCCAGGACGGCCCGCAGGGCGTCGCTGGTGCCGACCATGGAGCCCGAGATGGCCTCGTCCTCGGCGCAGGCCGGGCCGGCGGGGCGCGGACCGGCCGGTTCGCCCCCGGGCCGCCGGGACTCCTCCCGGATACGCTCCCGGAGCTTCGCGGAATCCGCGATCAGGGCGGCCGTCTTCTCCAGCAGGTCGAGATCCCGGGCCGCCCGGGACGCGTCCGCGGGAGCCGGACCCCGGTCCGGGCTCCCGGAGCCCGGAGCCCGTCGGGGCGGGACCCCCGGACGGCGCTCGGCGCTCAGGGTTCCCGTGACGACCCCCGCCTGCCGTATGGGCACGCAGTAGAACGCCGTGCCCGCCAGGTCGGCCCGGGAACGGCCGCCGGCCCGGTTCAGGAACCGGGGCTCCGCCGCCAGGTCGGGCACCTGGAGGGGTTCCCCCGACTCGAAAACCCGGCCCACCAGGCCTTCCCCCAGGCGGTAGCGGCCCCGGAGCTTGTCCTCGGGGGAATACCCCCGGGCCTCCTCGATCCTTAGGACCCCCTCCCCCCGGTCCAGGAGGGTCACCATGCCCCGGGTTAGGCCGGCCCGGGCTTCCAGGAGGTCCAGCACGGGACCCAGGGCGTCCCGGAGATCCACGTGCCGGTCGAGGGTCCGGGCCAGGTCGAAGAGGAGGCCGAGGGTCTCGAGCTCCCCTACCCGAGAAACCGGGCCGTCGGAATCGTCGGTTCCATCGCCGGTCGCTCCGCAGGATGAACGGAAATCCATACGCTATTAGCTACATAAATGTCTGAAATTGCAAGTCCTTAGTTCACGACCTCCATGATCTGCTCCTCGATGGGCTTGCCGGGAAGGACCATGGGGAGGACGCACTCGTCGATCCCGATCCGAAGGTCGATGAGCGCCGGAGTACGTTCGGACAAGGCCTGTCCGAGAGCGTCCCGGAAGGAGGGGAGGTCCTCGGCCCGCCAGGCCCGGATCCCGAAGGCGTCCGCGAGCTTCACGAAATCCGGCGGCCGGTCCAGGTCCGTTTCGGCGTAGCGACGCTGGCAAAGCATGGTCTGCCACTGCCGGACCATCCCCAGGGTGCGGTTGTTCATCACCACCACCAAAACGGGCAATCCGTAGCGGACCATGGTGGCCAGCTCCGAGAAGTTCATGCGGAAGGATCCGTCCCCGGCGACGTGGACCACCTGCCGGTCCGGCCGGGCCAGCTGGGCCCCGATGGCTGCGCCGGTACCGTACCCCATGGTCCCGAGCCCCCCGGAGGACAGGAAGGTCCGGGGCTCGGAAAACCCGAAGTACTGGGCCGTCCAGATCTGGTGCTGGCCGACCTCGGTGGTCACGATGGCGTCCCGGGGAACCGCCGCCCGGATCGCCTCCAGGGCGGACCGGGGCGGCACCCCGTCGGAAGTCCGGCCCGCCGGGGGCTCCTCCCGCCACCCGTCCACCTGGATCCTCCACTCGGGCCGCGGACCGCGCTCCAGCCGCGGCAGGAGCCGCGACAGGAGTTCCCCGGCGTCCCCCACCAGGGAATGGAAGCAGGGAACGTTCTTGCCGATCTCCGCGGGATCGATGTCCAGGTGGAGGATCTGGGTGTCCCGGATGAAGCTCGAGGTGTCGCTGACCACCCGGTCCGAGAACCGGGTCCCCACGGCGATGAGGAGGTCCGAGTTGCGAACCGCCGCGTTCGAGGCCTTCGTGCCGTGCATGCCCACCATCCCCGTGCAGAGGGGATGATCGGCGGGAAAGGCGCCCTGTCCCATGAGGCTCAGGGCCACGGGGGCGTCGATCCGCTCGGCGAGCTCCCGGAGGGCCTCGGACGCCCCGGAGGCGATCACCCCTCCCCCGGCCACGATGAAGGGCCGCCGGGACGAGGCGATCAGGGAAGCCGCCTCCTCGATCTCGCCGTCCGTGGCGGACCGGGTTCCCCGGGGAGGGGCGGGGACGAAACTCCTCTCCGCCGGGAGGGGCAGGGGCTCCCAATTCGCGACGGCGGAGCAGAGGTTCTTGGGTATGTCCACCAGGACCGGCCCGGGCCGGCCGGACCGGGCTATTTCGAAGGCCCGGCGCAGGGTGGAGGCCAGGACGGCGACGTCCTTGACGATGAAGTTGTGCTTGGTGACGGACATCGTGATGCCCGTGATGTCCACCTCCTGGAAGGAGTCCTTGCCCAGGAGGCTGGTGGGAACGTTCCCGGTGATGGCCACCAGGGGGACCGAATCCATGTAGGCCGTGGCCAGGCCCGTGACCAGGTTCGTGGCGCCGGGTCCGCTGGTGGCGATCACGACCCCCACCTTGCCGGAGGCCCGGGCGTAGCCGTCCGCCGCATGGGCGGCCCCCTGCTCGTGGGAGGTCAGGATGTGGCGGATCCGGTCCGAATTCCGGTAGAGCTCGTCGTAGATCCCGATCACCGAGCCCCCGGGAAACCCGAAGACCGTGTCCACGCCCTGTTCCGCCAGGCACTCGATCACGATGCGCGCGCCGCTCAACATCATGGTTCCTTCCTCCCCAGGGCCCGGACGACCTGGTCGCCCAGGGCCTCCGTCCCCACGACCTTCTCCGAGGGATCCCCGGAGGCTATGTCCGCGCAGCGGTATCCCGCCGCCAGGACCTTGGACACCGCGTCCTCCACCGCCCGGGCGCAGGGCTCCAGGGCGAGGGAGTGCCGAAGGAGCATCGCGGCCGACAGGATCGCCGCCAGGGGGTTCGCCGTCCCCGTGCCGGCGATGTCCGGGGCCGAGCCGTGGATGGGCTCGTACAGCCCCGGTCCGGAGTCCCCCAGGCTGGCGCTGGCCAGCATCCCGATGGAACCGGTGATCATGGACGCCTCGTCCGAGAGGATGTCCCCGAACATGTTGCTGGTGGCGATCACGTCGAACTGCCGGGGATTCCGGACCAGCTGCATGGCGCAGTTGTCCACGTACATGTACGAAACCTTGACGTCCGGCCAGGAGGGGGACAGAGCTCGGGCGGTCTCCCGCCAGAGCCGGCTGGATTCCAGGACGTTCGCCTTGTCCACCACGCAGAGCCGTCCCGACCGGCTCCGGGCGGCCCGGAAGGCCATGGCCAGGAGGCGGTCGATCTCGGTTCGGGAGTAGCGCTCCGTGTCCCAGGCTTCCCGGCCGTCCGGGGACCGCCCGCGGTCCCCGAAGTACATCCCCCCGGTGAGCTCCCGGACGATCAGGAGGTCGAAGCCCTCGCCCACGATCTCGTCCTTAAGGGGGCAGGCCGCCCGGAGCTCCGGGAAGAGCCGGGCGGGCCGGAG